>DASQIP010000072.1:0-10323 GCA_035631515.1 Steroidobacteraceae bacterium | reverse complement strand
GTGCCGGGTGTCATGCCAAGGACTACGTGGCCCCGAAGCATCCGAAGATCGCCGGTGGGCGCCTCAACTACACCGTCGGTGAGCTCGCCAACTGCTCGGGCGCCTGCCACGTCTACAGCGATGCGACGCTCACCACCATCGTGAAGAGCCAGCCGGGACCGAAGCATCAGGTAACGAATGCCGCGTTCTAGCAGCCCGGCGCGCTGGCTCTGCAGGCTGCTGCTGCTCGGCGCGGGGCTACTCGCGGGGGCGCCCGCCCCCGCGCAGGTGAGCGCCCGCGGGCCGAACCGCCTGGTGAGCGTCATCGACGTCTCCGAGCACGAGGACCAGGTCGACCTGACCATGGTGTTCAACTGCTCGATGCGCTTCGTCAGCAGCCTGCCGGCGAGCGAAGGCAAGGAAGTCCGTATCCAGCTGGGGCCGCTGCCGGACTGCGGCCTGAGTCCCCTCGCCCTCGTCGCTACCGAGACGCCGCCCGTACTCGGCGGAGCGGGCATCGTGCGCAGCACGCGCATGGAAGGGATCGCTCCCGGGCAGGTCACGCTCACCATCACGTTCGTCAAGAGCGAGCAGTTCGTGATCGCGCAGGGCGCCGATCCGCACGGTCTGCGGGTGCGGCTCATCAATCACAAGCGCCAGAAGGCGCAGGTGTTCGTCGGGGCGCAGCCCGCGGAGCTTACGCAGTACGCGATCAACCTCGACTCCGAGCCCAAGGCCTACCCGCAGGCAGACATCGATCTCGCGCACCAGCGGCTCAAGACTCCGATCTACGTCTCGGAGCTCACGGTCAACGACGAGAAATGGTATCGGCTGCGCGCCGGTCCAATCGCGGACCGCAAGGAAGCCGACCGGCTGCTCGAGCAGGCGCTGCGCGACTATCCGCGCGCCTGGCTCGCGATCGGCGACGACTCGGTGACCACGAGCGGCGGAGCGACCAGCGCGCAGCCCGAGAAGCTGCCGGCGGTCGAGAAGATCGGCAGCGATCCGCCGCTGCAGCCCGAGGAGCTGAAGAGGCTCATGGCGGAGGCTCGCGTCGCCCTGGACAAGCACGACTACAAGACGGCGATCACGGTGCTCACCAAGCTGCAGCGCCAGCCGGAATTCCCCGAGCGCGCGAGCGCGCAGGAGCTGCTCGGCCTGGCGCGCGAGCGCGCCGGGGAGCTGGCCCACGCCAAGGCGGAGTACGAGGAGTATCTGCGCCGCTACCCCAACGGCGAAGCGGCCGAGCGGGTGACGCTGCGCCTGCGTACGCTGCGCAATGCCGAGGCGCGCGCCCGCACCGGCCGCGAGGCGCCCGGCGAGGTCCATGGCTGGGAGACGAGCGGAGACTGGTCGCAGCTGTTTCGCTACGACGGCCAGCGGATCACCAACGGGGCGCTGCCTCCCAATTCCACGTCCACCGTGCCGCTCGGCCCGTTGACCCAGGCCGAGAACGCCGTCTTCAACGACTTCGACCTGCTCGCACGCAACCGCGGCAACACGTTCGACTTCATCGGCCGGCTGAGCGCCGGCTACGACAAGAGCTTCCAGTCGAGCGCCTCCGCTCTCGGTAACCCGACGAGAGTCAGCATCGCCTCGATGGAGCTGCTCGATCGTCCGCTCGGGCTGCTCGCCCGCCTCGGCCGCCAGGTGAGCGTCGAGGACGGCATCCTCGGCACCTTCGACGGGGTGTTCCTCTCCTGGAACTTCAGGCCCTCCTGGTCGCTGAATGCGGCCGCGGGTTATCCGGTCGAGCAGCTGATCCTCGCCCCCCAGACACAGGAGCGCTTCGAGACCGTGGCGCTCGCCTACGCGCCCCCCGGGGCCCACTGGGACGGCAACATCTTCGCCACCACCGAGAAGTTTCAGGGTTACAAGGACCGCCAGGCGGTCGGCTTCGAGACGCGCTTCCTCGCTCAGCGCGCCTCGCTCGTCACCGTCGTCGACTACGACACCTTCTACCACTCCCTCAATACCGCGAGCCTCATCGGCACGGTGGTGCTGCCCGATCGCTGGAACGTGAGCTTCGACGCCGAGCGGCGCAACTCCCCGGTGCTCACCACCCGCAACGCGCTCATCGGCCAGCCCTACACGGAACTCAGCCAGCTCGCCTTCCAGCTGACGCTGACGCCCGATCAGATCTACCAGCTCGCCCGCGACCGTACCCCGGTCACCGACAACTACTCGATCACGCTCAACAAGCCGATCGGCCAGCGCTTCCAGTTCACCGCCATCGTCACCGGCACCCAGACCGGGGCCACCCCTGCCTCGGCCGGCGTCGCAGCGTTGTCGAGCACCGGCCTGCTGCTCAACTACCAGATGCAGCTGTTCGCCAACGACCTGTGGCGTAAGGGGGATTTCAACGTGGTCACCCTGACCCACGGCAACACCGAGATCGGCCGCATCGACTCGGCCTCCGCGACCAGCCGCTTCCCCATCGGGGGCTCCTGGCGGCTCGGGCCGCGCTTCTCGGTCGACCGCCTGACGGATGCGAGCACCGGCAGCACCGAGACGACCTACATCCCCTCGGCGCTGCTCGACTGGGAGCGCGGGCGGTGGCTGTTCCAGCTCGATACCGGCGCCGAGCTCGGCAGCCGCGAGGCTTTCCTGCAACTGCCCAACGGCACGTTCGTGCAAACCCAGAACACGACGCGCTACTATATAAGCATCTCGTACCGCGTTACGTTCCAATAGTGATCCGTCTCGCCCGGAACAAAGCCGCAGGCAGCGCCTGGACGCTCGCCCTGTTGCTGTGGCACTTTCCGCCGGCTGCGCAGGCGAGAGATCTGCAGCCGCGCGAGTATCTCGACCCCGAAACCGCGGCCACCGTCACCGTGGTCGGCGAGCCGCTCATCTTCGCCAATGCGCGCACCGAAGTCGCCGCCAACGCGCGCGACTACGTGACGGTGGCGGCCGCGGCCGTCGATCGTAACGGCAAGGTAAGTTACGTCGTGGTCGCCTACCTGTGGTCGACGGTGGACCCGCGCGTGCGCGGCTACCCCATGCCGGATCCCGAGCCGCTCGTGCTGCAGGCGGACGACCGGCGTATCGAGCTGAAGCTGCTCGGTCACTCGCCGTACGATGCGGGGATCAGCGTTCCGGTGCACCCGCCGCCCGGACCCGCGGTGACACCGAACGTCTACAGCATCGACCTCGGCGCGCTACGCTCGATCGCCGAGGCGCGACAGCTGTCGCTCATCGCGGAAACCAACATCACGTCCATCCCCTACGCACTGTGGGAGGATCACCGTGCCGCGCTGCGCGCGTTCGTGCAGCGCCTGAGCGGCGGACGCTAGTCCGCATCGCAGATATATCATCCGTCGGGAACGCTGAGCGGCACCGCGACGCAGTGCCGTAGGGCCGCGGTCCGTCAGCACGCCTTGCCGCGCGCCGCGCCGCTAAAGCCCGCGGCTCAATCACTTGCAAGCCAAAACGCCCTGTGGAGTAGAGCGGCGTAGCAGTTCCCATACCGGGCGTTTGCGGGCTTCGCCCCCGGGCGCGAGGACTCGACCTGATTTAGCCGCGCGCGGCCGTTTGTTATGTAAGGCGCGAGGGAATTAACAACAACAGCAGGTGCTCGCGTGCATTTTCCGGCCAGGCGCTCGACTCATCCGACATCCACTCTCGCCACACTGATGATTCCGCTGCTCGCCCTGCCCGCCACCGCGGGCGCGGTGCCGAGCTTCGCGAGCCAGACGGGCATGCCGTGCTCCCAGTGTCACGTGCTGGCATTCGGACCGGCGCTCACCGCCTACGGCCGCCAGTTCAAGCTGAACGGCTACACGTTCGGCAAGGTCGACAGCTGGATGCCGGTGGCGCTCATGATCCAGGGCGGGTTCAGCCGCTCGGACGCCGCGCAACCGACGCCGCCCGCGGCGCACTTCAACACCAACGACAACGGCTCGGTCGACCAGGTCTCGGTGTTCGTGGCTTCGCGCATCACCGAGCACAGCGGGATATTTTCGCAGGCCACTTACAGCGGCGTGGACCGGCACTTCAGCTGGGACAACACCGACTGGCGCTATGCGCGGCCCGTGACCGTCTTCGGGACCGACGCCGTGGTCGGGGTCTCGGTCAACAACAATCCGACGGTTCAGGACCTGTGGAACTCGACCCCGGCCTGGGGCTTTCCCTACATCACGAGTCCACTCGTCCCGGCGCCGGTCGCAAGCCCGGTGGTGAGCGGCGCCCTCGCGCAGCTGGTGGTCGGTGCCACCGGCTACGCCATGATCCACGAGCACTACTACCTCGAGGTGGGTGGCTACAAGGGACTCTCGGACCGCTGGCTGAGCAACGTCGGGCTCTACCCCGACAACAACGCGCACGTCAACGGCTTCGCGCCCTACTGGCGGGCCGCTTATCAGTTCGGCGGCGACACGCACTACTTCTCGGTCGGCGCCTTCGGCCTCGACGTGCGGCTGCAGCCCGATCCCACGGTGGCCGACGCCGATCACTTCACCGACGTCGCCCTGGACGCGACGTACCAGTACACCCCCGAGGACGGTCCCGGGGTGGTGCTCGCCAATACCTCGTTCATTCACGAGCGCCAGCGGCTCGACGGAACTTTCGCCGCGGGCGGCGCGGACGAGCCCGACAACGGGCTCACCAGCTTCGAAGCCGACGTCAGCTACATGTGGCGTCAGACACTCAGCGCCGGCGTCGGTTACTTCGATGTCCGCGGCACCCAGGATCTGACCCTGTTCGGCCCGGCGCCGCTCACCGGCAGCGCCATCGGCTCTCCCGGCACACGCGGCTACACGCTGCAGCTCGAATGCGTGCCGTTCGGCAAGCTCCACTCGTTTGCCGGCCCCTGGGTCAACCTGCGCCTCGGCGTGCAGTACACCGGCTATCTGCGCTTCAACGGCGGCACGGCCGGCTACGACGGCTTTGGAAGATCGGCGAGCCAGAACGACTCGCTGTTCGTGTTTGCCTGGATGGCGTTCTAGAGGTGAAAGCGAGGAGTACGATTCATGACAATCCTGCGACTCATCGGTGCCGCTGTGCTGCTCACGGCGGGTACGGTGGCCTACGCCGACCCTTGCAAGGTCTCGATCGAAAGCAACGACATGATGCAGTTCAACACACGCGAGCTCGCGGTTCCCGCGGATTGCGGGGAAGTCGAGGTGACGCTGCACCATGCCGGCAAGCTCGCCTCCGCGGTGATGGGGCACGACTGGGTGCTTGCCAAGGAGTCCGACATGTCGGGCGTCGTCAATGCGGGGCTCGCCGCCGGTGCCGCCCGCGGCTATCTCCCGCAGGGCGATGCGCGCATCATCGCGGCGACCAAAGTGATCGGCGGCGGTGAGAGCGCCACGGTCAGATTCCCGACCACGGCGCTCACGCCCGGTGCACGCTACGCGTTCTTCTGCACCTCGCCCGGCCACTCGAGCGTGATGCGCGGCAAATTCCTGTTCGGGGCGCCGACACGCGTCGCGCAGGCGGACAAGAAGGCATCGGGGGGCTAGCCGGCCCTCCAGAGCAGCGGGAACAGCGCGTGCTCCATGGGCGCGCCCGCGGCGAGCTGCGCCTCGAGGCCGGGGAAATCGGGCGAGGTCTTCCAGCGCCGCGGTGCGTGCCGGATGTCGTCACCCAGCAAGCGCACCGAGAACACGCGGCGCCGCTCGCCCGGACCCACTCCCGCGGTGGCATGCAGCGTCAGCATGTGGAAGCACACCGCATCGCCCGGCTCGAGCGCCCAGCCGAGGATCCGGTGTGAGCCGCGGCTCGCCTCGACGTCCGGAAGGTCCGCGAGGCTCCCCTCCGGGAACCACTTCGCCTGGGCGTCGAGGAAGGAGCGCGGCATGAGCCAGGGACCGCGGTGCGAGCCGGCGACGAACTCGAGCGTCGCCTCCCGCGCTACCCGGTCCACCGGGATCCAGAAACTGCAGTTCTGGCGGCCCTCGATGTTGTAATACGGCTGATCCTGGTGCCAGGGTGTGCGCTGACGGGTGCCGGGCTCCTTGGTGAGCATGTGATCGTGGTAGAGCCGCGCCGTGCGGCTCTGCATCAACAGCGCCCCGGCCGCGCCGATCGCCGACTCGAAGATCACCCGGCGGTAGCGCTCGTTCTCCTGCCAGCAGCAGAAGTCCTCGAGAAAGAAGCCGGGATCATCGCGCCCACTGGCCACCTTGGCGCGCGGGCTCGGGTGCGCCAGGTTGGCATCGACGCCGGCGCGCAGCAGCTCGACCTCCGCCGGCTCGAGCAGCCGGCGCAGTACCACGGCGCCGTCCGCCTGAAAGGCGGCGACGTCCGCCGGCGAGACACGCGGCTGCGGGCGACTTGTCATTGGGCGCTCAACGTAGTGGATGGCGGCCGCCGAAGGCAACTGCCCTCCCGACGGGAGCGGGTTGTGGGGATTCGCCCGCGGGCCTCACAATCCGTGGCTTCAGCCCCACCCCCCAGGTCCGGATCGTGGATGTGTCGAGCGCAACTTTGAGCGGAAACTCCCCCTTCATGGTCGGGGTATCGGGCCATCGCGATCTCGACCCCGGTGACAGCACGCGGCTGCGCGAGGCGGTCACCGGCTTCGTGCAACAGCTGAAAGCGCACCTACCCGACACCGAGCTGCGGCTCATCGTCGGCATGGCCGAAGGGGCGGACCTGCTGGTCGCAGAGACCGCGCTCGGGCTCGGCGTGCCGGTCGAGGCGGTGCTCCCCATGCCGCTCGAGCACTATGCGGCGGACTTCGATGTCCAGACGCTCGCGCAGCTGAGGGAGCTGCTGCGCCGCCCGCAGGTCCGCTGCGTCGAGCTGTCGGCGGACGCGGCCGGCGCGGCCACCGGGCCGCACTCGCGCGAGCAGCGCGATCGGATGTACGCGAATCTCACCGACACCCTCATCCGCCGCAGCAGCCTGCTGCTCGCGCTCTGGGACGGACACAGCTCGCACCTCGCGGGCGGAACCGCCGACACGGTGCTGCGCTACCTCGGCGTGCGCACCGGCGACGACGGCGAGGCGGACGGCATTCGTTTCATCGAGGCGGACGAGGAGCCGGAAGACACCCCGCGCCTCGTGTACTGGACGCCGGCGGCGCGCAGCGGTGCCGCGAGCGGCGCGCCGGCGCGTGCGCCGTGCTATCTCGCCGGCGCCGGCGGCAATGTGCTCGAGATCCTGCGCACCATGCCGGACCGGCTCAGGCGCCAGCTCGCCGAGCTCAACAGCTACAACCTCGAGTACCAGCGCCTGAGCGGCGCCGGCCGCCTCGGCACGCCGGAATCGCTCATGGCGTCGCTCCCGCCACGGGCGTCGCTGCCCGCCGGTGCCATGCTCGCGGACATCGATGCGCAGTACGGCAAGGCCGACGCGCTCGCCGTCTACTACCAGAAGCGCTCGGACCGGCTCTTCGATCTCTTCGCCTTCATGGCTTTCGCGATGGGCGTCGCCTATCTCATCTACGAGAAGCTCACCGAATCGCGCGCGCTGCTCATCGCCTACCTGGCGACTCTCCTCGCCAGCCTCGGCGTCTACTACGTGCTGCAGGGCAAGCGCTGGTTCGGCAAGCACCTCGCCTACCGGGCGCTGGCCGAGACGCTGCGGGCGCGTTTCTACCTGCGGCTGGCCGGCGCCGATCAGCGCATGGACGCGGGCGAGGTGCTGGCGCTGTCGGGCATCGAGAAGTTCCGGGGCTTCAGCTGGATCGGCTTCGTGCTGAAGGGGATCGAGGCGGCCGACCGCGCCGATCCCGACCGTGACGTGGCAACCCACAGCGTCGAGCAGGCCTGGATCGAGGGTCAGTTCCGTTACTTCACGCACAAGGTCGCGCAGCTCGAGAAGGCCAGCCGCCGCGTGAAGCGCATGCGTCATTTCCTGTTCGTCGCGATCCTGGTCGTGATCTCGCTGCTGTTCGCCTTCGGCGATCAGCTGCATCGCATCGACGCGGGGCTCGGCATACCCCTGAAGAACATCCTCACTTTCTCCATGGGCCTCATGGCGGTGCTGCTCGGCGTGTGGGAGCTGCATCAGGACAAAATGGCGACGCGCGAGCTCCTGTGGCAATACCGCAATCAGCTGAGTCACTTCGCCCGCGCCAGGGCGCAGCTCGAGCGCATGTCGACCCCCCGGCGGCGCAACGACCTGCTGGTAGCGCTCGGCAGGGACTCCCTGATGGAGAGCTATCTGTGGGCGATTCACCGCTATCACCGGGAGCACGAGCCGCCGGCGGCCTGAGGACACGGCCGGCCGGTGCGCCCGATGCGCCGGACGACCGGCCGCACTGCGCACCGGCGGGTTAAGATCGGCTCCTGGCAGGCAGTGAGGGGGAATTCACATGCTGTTCCTCATGGCGCTGATTCCCGCGACGGCGCTCACCGTCGGCGGCTACGTTGCCCTCTTTCTCTCGCACCGCTCGGAGGGCGGGCTGAAAGCCTTCGGACGCTATCTCGGCATCTGGGCGTTCGTACTCGCGGGTCTCGTGGTCCTCGGCGGAATGTTCGCCGCGGGTCACATGCACCGCTCGCACGGGGGCATGTGGGACGGGCCCGAGGGGCGGTACTGTCCCTTCATGGAACGCCGCGGTGACGATCGCCCATGGGACCGCCGCGAGCACGGCGAGCCGGGTGCGGCGCCCGAAGCACCGCCGACGGCGCCCCCGGGACCGCAGGCACCCGGTGGGCCGTCCAACCCTCCCCCGACTCCGAACCGCTAGATCCGGATAAACCTTGATTTCGCATGAGATACATGCTGCGACCGTTTGATTTTGCTAATAAAACAGATGCCTGAAGCGCCTGCACCTCCCCGCCGCCGCGAGCGCACCCGCGCAGCGCGATCGACCGGGCCGTTGCTCGCACCGCTTCCGCCCCTGAAGAATCCCTGGCCGCCGCTCGAGGTTCTGAGCGGCGAGCAGATTGAGCGGATCCTCGACGCCGCGCAGCAGGTGCTCGAGGAGGCCGGCCTCGAGATCAGGAGCGCTGCCGCGCGCGCCGTCTACGCGCGCGCCGGGGCGCTGGTCGATGAGGCGACGCAAATGGTCCGTCTCGGCCGCGAGCTCGTCGCGGCACAACTGAAGACGGTGCCCGAGCGCTTCGTGCTGCACGCCCGCAACCCCGAACGCCACCTGCACGTCGGCGGCAACGTGGTGAATTTCGGTCCGGTGACCGGCGCGCCCCACATCCGCGACGGCGAAGGCGGCCGGCGCTACGGGGATCTGGAAGCGTTCCGCAATATTCTCAGGCTCACCCACACGCTCGGGGTGCTGCACTGGCAGGGAGGCATCGTGGTCGAGCCGGTCGACGTGCCGGTCGCGACGCGCCATCTTCTCACGTATCAGGCGCACATCGAATGCGCCGACACGGTCTGGGCCGCGCGCGGCATCGGCGGCGTGCAGGCCGAGGATGCGATCGCCCTGTCGGCGATCGAGCACGGCTGCTCGATCGAGGACCTCGCGGCCCGCCCGACCCTCATGAGCGTGACCAACGTCAACTCGCCGCGCCGCGTGGACGAGGAGATTCTCGACAACATCATGACCATGGCGCGTCATGGCCAATGCGTGGTCATCACGCCCTTTACGCTGATGGGGGCGATGGCGCCGGTGACGCTCGCCGGCGCGCTGGTGCAGCAGACGGCCGAGGCGCTCGGCGTGATCACTCTGTGTCAGCTGCTGCGTCCGGGGACGCCCTGTGTCCTCGGCGGCTTCACCTCCAACGTCGACATGCGCACCGGCTCGTCGGCATTCGGCACGCCCGAGTATGTGCGCGCGGTATTCGCAAGCGCACAGATCGGACGGCGCCTCAGGATCCCGGTGCGCACCAGCGCCGTGAATGCCGCGCCCGTGGTGGATGCGCAGTCGACCTACGAGACGGCCTTCTCGCTCCAGGCCGCGATCCTCAGCCACAGCCACCTCATCAACCATGCGGCCGGCTGGCTCGAGGGCGGACTGTCCGCCTCGCTCGAGAAGATCGTGGTCGATGCCGAGCTGCTGCGCAGCTGGGCCGAGATCCTCAAGCCCGTGAGCTTCGACGAGGAAGACCTCGCGGTGGAGGCCATCAAGGGGGTGGCGGCCGGCGGGCACTTCTTCGGCGCCGCCCACACGCTCGCGCGCTATGAATCCGCGTTTTACCGCCCGCTGCTCTCGGACTGGTCGAGCTTCGAGAGCTGGACGGAGGCCGGCTCCCACAACGCCACCGAGCGCGCGACTGCCATCTGGAAGAAGATGCTCGCCGAGTACTCGCCCCCGCCGCTCGATCCGGCGATCCGCGAAGCCATCGCGGCGTACGTCGCCCGGCGGTCGAGTGAGCTGGCCGTGGCCCCACCCGCGTGAGCCGCACAATCGCGAACGCCCGCATGTACGCGGTGACACCCGAGGTCGAGGCCACCTGGCGGGCGCTCCTCGGGCACATCGCCGCGGAG
>DASQIP010000071.1:0-3382 GCA_035631515.1 Steroidobacteraceae bacterium | reverse complement strand
TCGACGTGGTCGAGCCCACGGTGGCCGAGACCATCGACATCCTGTTCGGGCTCAAGCCGCGCTTCGAGGAACATCACGGCATCACCTATGCGGATGCGGCGCTGCGCGCCGCCGCGGAGCTCGCCGCCCGCCACATCAACGAGCGGCATCTGCCCGACAAGGCGATCGATGTGGTCGACGAGGCCGGCGCGCGCGCGCGGCTCAAGCCGGTCGCCGAGCGCGAGCCGGTGGTCGAGGTGCGGCACATCGAGGACGTGGTGGCGCGCATGGCGCGCATTCCCGCCAAGAGCGTCTCGACGTCCGACAAGGAGATTCTGAAGAACCTCGAGCGCAACCTGAAACTGGTGATCTTCGGCCAGGACAAGGCGATCGAGGCGCTGGGGGCGGCGATCAAGATGGCGCGCTCGGGCCTCGGCGAGACGCGCAAGCCCGTCGGCAGCTTTCTGTTCGCGGGACCGACGGGCGTCGGCAAGACCGAGGTCACGCGGCAGCTGGCGATCGCCATGGGCGTCGAGTTTCTGCGCTTCGACATGTCCGAGTACATGGAGCGGCACACGGTGTCGCGCCTGATCGGCGCGCCGCCCGGCTACGTCGGCTTCGACCAGGGGGGACTCCTCACCGAGGCCATAGCCAAGCATCCGCACTGCGTGCTGCTGCTCGATGAGGTGGAGAAGGCGCATCCGGACGTATTCAACCTGCTGCTGCAGGTCATGGATCACGGCACGCTGACCGACAATAACGGGCGCAAAGCCGACTTCCGCCACGTCATCATCGTGATGACCACCAACGCCGGCGCTCAGGAGATGGCCCGCACCTCGATCGGCTTTACGCACGCCGACAACGCGAGCGACGGCATGGAGGCCATCCGCCGCATCTTCAGCCCCGAGTTCCGCAACCGGCTCGACGCCGTGATCCAGTTCGCCGCGCTCGATCCCGCAACCATCGAGCGCGTAGTGGACAAGATGATCCTCGAGGTCGAGGCGCAGCTCGAGCAGAAGGGCGTCACGATCTCGCTCGACGACGAGGCGCGCCGTTGGGTGGCCGGCAAGGGTTACGACCCGAAGATGGGCGCGCGTCCCATGGCGCGCACCATCCAGGATCACATCAAGCGGCCGCTGGCCGAGGAGCTGCTGTTCGGGCGGCTCGCGAGCGGCGGACATGTGCGCGTGTCGGTCAAGGAGGACGGCTCGGAGCTGGTCCTGCACTGCGAGCCGGCGCAGGTGCCGGCAGTGACTGCTTAGACTGCTAGCGGCCGCGATAGATGATGCGGCCCTTGGTGAGATCGTAGGGAGTCATTTCCACGGTCACCGCGTCGCCGGTCAGGATGCGGATGTAGTTTTTACGCATCTTGCCCGAGATGTGTGCGGTCACGACGTGCCCGTTCTTCAGCTTCACCCGGAAGGTCGTATTGGGCAGGGTCTCGACGACCTCGCCTTCCATCTGAATCGCGTCTTCTTTGGACATGGTGCCCTTAACGGCCGCGGGGCGCGAATTGGAGCACAAAGGCCGCCGGTAAGGCAATTTGCGCCCGGCCCCTACTCCAACGGCGGGGAGGGCAGCGCCACCTGCTCGCGCAGCAGCCGCTGGAACTGGGGGCGCGGAATGGTGCGGGCGCCGAGGCTGCCGAGATGGCGCGAGTACAGCTGGCAGTCGATCACCGCGATGCTGTTGCGCAGGCACACCGCGACCAGATGGGCGAGCGCCACCTTGGAGCCGTCGCGCACGGCGCTGAACATGGACTCGCCGAAGAACACGCCGCCGAGGCGCACGCCGTAGAGTCCGCCGGCGAGCGCTCCGTCGCGCCAGGCTTCGACGCTGTGGGCGTGTCCCAGACGATGGAGCGCGAGGTAAGCGGCACGCATGTCGGAGGTGATCCAGGTGCCCGGACTCGCGGTGCGTGGCGCGGCGCAGCCGTCGATCACCGCGACGAAGTCGCGATCGAGCGAGGTGCTGAACCCGGCGTTGCGCAGCGTCTTGGCGAGACTCCTCGTGCGGTGAAACTCCTCGGGAAACAGCACCGCGCGCGGGTCGGGCGACCACCACAGCACCGGCTGACCGGGGGAGTACCAGGGGAAGATGCCGCGCCGGTAAGCGGCGAGCAGCCGCTCGGGCGAGAGATCGCCGCCCGCCGCGAGCAACCCGGGCGGGTCCTCGAGAGCCTGCTCGGGCGGCGGAAACCACTCGGGCGAATCCTGCGCAGAGAGCCAGGTCACGGTCTTCATGCGCCTACCGTGCGCTGCGCCGCCCGCGGTAGGGGACGTGCTCCTGGACCTCGAGCGCGTAGCTCTCGACCGCGGCGCCCTCACGGTCGAGGAATTGGGCGATCGCCGTGCGGAACTGCCGGTCGGCGATGAAATGCGCCGACCAGGTGAGCTGCGGCTCGAAGCCGCGGCTCACCTTGTGCTCGCCCTGCGTGCCCGGCTCGAAGCGCTTGAGGCCGCGCTCGATGCAGAACTCGATCCCCTGGTGATAGCAGGTCTCGAAATGCAGGCTGTGGAAATCGGCGGCGGAGCCCCAGTAGCGGCCGTAGAGCGTGTCGTGGCTGCGGAAGAAGATCGCGACGGCGACCAGCGCGTGCCCGTGCACGGCGAGCTTCACCATCAGCGACTCGGGCAGCCGCCGCGCCACCTCGGCAAAGAACCCGGGGGTGAGATACGGCTCGTGCCCATGACGCAGGAAGGTGTCGCGGTGCAGGGCGTAGATCCGCTCGAGGAGCGGCGCATCGAGCTCGCCGCCGAAGCGCGTCTCGAAGCGCACCCCGCTCTCGGCTACACGCCGGCGCTCGCGGCGCGCCTTCTTGCGCTTCTCGGCGGTGAAGGACTCGAGATAGTCCTCGAAGCTCGCGTAACCGCGGTTGCTCCAGTGGAACTGACAGTCGCGCCGCAGCAGCCAGCCGCGCCCGGCGCAGGCTGCGCGCGCGGGCTCGTCGAGGAACAGCGCGTGCACGCCCGAGACCCCGCGGGCCACGGTGTCGCGCTCGAGCGCATCGAGCAGCTGTGCGGCGACGCGGGCCTGATCGAGCCCGGGACGCACCAGCAGGCGCGGGCCGGTCGCGGGAGTGAAGGGCGTCGCGAGCGTGAGCTTCGGATAGTAGCGCCGGCCGAGCCGCTCATAAGCCTGCGCCCAGCCGAAATCGAACACGAATTCGCCATAGGAGTGCGTCTTGAGGTAGGCGGCGGCGGTGCCCGCGAGGCCCGCGCCGTCGCGCAGCGCCAGGTAGTGCGGCTGCCAGCCGGTGCCGGGGCCAACGCAGCCGGCGTGCTCGAGGGCCGCGAGAAACTCGTGGCACGCGAAGGGATGCGCGGCGCCGGCGAGCGCGTTCCACTCTTGCGGGTCGAGCTGATCGATGCTGGAGCAGAACTCGATCCGGTCGGCGGCCATG
>DASQIP010000070.1:0-11118 GCA_035631515.1 Steroidobacteraceae bacterium | reverse complement strand
GATCCCGAGACCCGTGCCATGCCCTCGGGCACCACGGTCGCGAACCTGCGCGTGGCGACCAGTGAGAGCTGGCGGGACAAGCAGACCGGCGAGCAGCAGGAGCGCACCGAGTGGCATCGCGTCGCGCTGTTCGGACGGCTGGCCGAGGTAGCCGGCGAATACCTGCGCAAGGGCTCGCAGGTCTACATCGAGGGGAGTCTGCGCACGCGCAAATGGCAGGACAAGCAGGGCAACGACCGCTACTCGACCGAGATCGTCGGCAACGATATGCAGATGCTCGGTGGCCGCGGCGGCGGGGCTGGCGGAGCGGGCGGCGGTGCCATGCCCGGCGGATCGGGTGCCGGCGCCGGCGGGCGTGAGCCCTTCGGCGAAGACGCTGGCGGCGGCGGTGGTGGCGGCGGCGGCGGTGGTGGCGGTGGAGCGGGCCGCGGCTCGGGCGGCGCGGGGTCGGGCGAGGAGTTCGACGACGATATTCCGTTCTAGCGCAACTGCATGATGTAGCAGGGATTTTTTTATATTTAGGGGGCGGCCGCACACCCCCGCCCCCGAGACCTTAAAATTCCCGGGCTGATCCGCACCATGCCCCGCCGCTACTTCATCAAGACCTTCGGCTGCCAGATGAACGAGTACGACTCCGCGCGCATGGCGGACGTCCTCAACGCCGGCGCTGGCCTCGTCGCGACCGAGGACCCGCACGAGGCGGACGTGCTCCTCATGAACACCTGCTCGGTGCGCGAGAAGGCGCAGGAGAAAGTGTTCTCGCTCCTCGGTGAGTGGCGGCGCCTGAAGCACCGCCGCCCCGAGGTGATCATCGGCGTCGGCGGCTGTGTCGCGAGCCAGGAGGGAGAGGCCATCACCGAGCGCGCGCCGTTCGTCGATCTGGTGTTCGGGCCGCAGACACTGCATCGGCTGCCGCAGATGATCGCGGAGCTCAAGCGCAGCGGCCGCGCGCAGGTGGACGTCAGCTTCCCGGAGATCGAGAAATTCGACTCGCTGCCGCAGCCGCGTGCCGAGGGAGCGCGCGCCTTCGTGTCCGTCATGGAGGGTTGCAGCAAGTACTGCAGCTTCTGCATCGTGCCCTACACACGCGGCGAGGAGATGAGCCGCGGCTTCGATTCGGTGCTCGAGGAAGTGCGGGTGCTCGCGGGCCAGGGAGTCGCCGAGGTGACGCTCCTCGGGCAGAACGTCAATGCCTACCTCGGGCCCATGGCCGACGGCGCGCGGGTGGATCTCGCCACCCTCATCCATCACGTGGCGCGCGTGCCGGGCATCGAGCGCGTCCGCTTCACCACCTCGCATCCGCTCGAGTTCAACGACAGCCTGATCGAGGCGTTCGCGAGCGTGCCGCAGCTCGCCAATCACCTGCATCTGCCGGTGCAGAGCGGCTCGGACCGGGTGCTCGCGCTCATGAAGCGCGGCTACACGAGCCTCGAGTTCAAGGACAAGGTGCGGCGGCTGCGCGCCGTGCGGCCCGACATCTCGCTCTCCTCGGATTTCATCGTCGGCTTCCCCGGAGAGACCGAGCGCGACTTCGAGGCGACGCTCGCGCTGGCGCGCGAGGTGGGCTTCGACCAGTCGTTCAGCTTCATCTACAGCCGCCGTCCCGGCACGCCGGCGGCGTCGCTCCCCGACGAGCTGAGCCACGAGGTCAAGCAGCAGCGGCTGGCGCGGCTGCAGGCGCAGCTCGAGGCCCAGGCGCACGCCATCAGCGAGGCGATGGTCGGCACGCGCCAGCGGGTGCTGGTCGAGCGGCCCGCGAAGCGCAATGCACGCGAGCTCGCCGGCCGCACCGCCAACAACCGCTGGGTGAACTTTGCCGGCCCCGCCTCGCTCATCGACCGCTTCGCCGACGTCGAAGTGACTGCGGCGCTCGCGCACAGTCTGCGCGGCCGGCTCAGCCACGCGGCGCCGCGCGCGGCCTGCGGCTGAATGGCCGTGGCTGCCTCATCGCCGCACGAGCAGCGGGAATTCGATCTCGGCGGCGGCGACAACACGCGCCTCGCCAACCTGTGCGGGCCGCTGGACGAGAACCTGCGGCTCCTCGAGCAGCGGCTCGAGGTGCGCATCCGCCGCCGCGGCGACAGCTTTCGCGTGAGCGGCGCGCTCGCCGCCAGCGCCGAGGACACGCTGCGCGAGCTGTTCGAGCTCACCCGCACCGAGGACGTGACTCCGCAGCGGGTGCATCTCGCGCTGCGCGACCGCGCGGCCGGCGCGCCGCCCGCGGACGCGGACCCGAGCGGGCAGGGCGTGCACGTGCCGCACGGCGCCATCCGCGCGCGCGGCCGGCACCAGCGCGACTACCTCGCGCACATCCGCGGCGGCGATCTCACCTTCGGCATCGGGCCCGCCGGCACCGGCAAGACCTATCTGGCGGTGGCGTGCGCGGTCGAGGCGCTGCAGGCCGACCGGGTGCGGCGCATCGTGCTGGTGCGGCCCGCGGTCGAAGCGGGCGAGCGGCTCGGGTTCCTGCCGGGCGACCTCACGCAGAAGGTCGACCCGTATCTGCGTCCCATGTACGACGCGCTCTACGAGATGATGGGCTTCGACCGGGTGGCGCGCTTCATCGAGCGCAACGTCATCGAGGTCGCCCCGCTCGCCTTCATGCGCGGCCGCTCGCTGAACGACTCCTTCATCATCCTCGACGAGGCGCAGAACACCACCATCGAGCAGATGAAGATGTTCCTCACCCGCATCGGCTTCGGCTCGCGCGCGGTGGTTACGGGAGACGTCACGCAGACCGACCTGCCGGCCGGCAGGCAGTCGGGCCTGTCGCACGTCGTCGAGGTGCTGCGCAACGTGGCGGGCGTCGCCTTCACCTTTTTCGACGCCCAGGACGTGGTGCGCCATCCGCTGGTGCAGCGGATCGTGCAGGCCTACGAGTCTCACGGCGGCTCATCGTGAGCGCGCGCACCCTGACCATCGAGCTGCAGCGGCGGGTACGCAGCTGGTCGCCGCGGCGCGCGGACCTCACGCGCTGGGCGCGCGCGGCGCTCGGCAGGCACGCGCTCGGCGCCGAGCTCGGCGTGCGCATGGTGAGTCCCGCGGAGAGCCGGCGGCTCAACGCCCGCTTCCGCGGGCGCGACCAGGCCACCAACGTCCTGTCCTTTCCGCCGCCGGCGATGCCGGCGGGCGCGCAGCGCGGCGCGCGCGCGCTCGGCGACCTGGTCATCTGCCCGCACGTGCTGCGCGGCGAGGCGCGTGCCCAGGCGAAGACCCTCGAGGCCCACTGGGCGCATCTGATCGTGCACGGCGCGCTGCACCTGATCGGCTACGACCATCAGCGTGCTGCGGACGCGCGCCGCATGGAGCGGCGCGAGATCGCCGTGCTGCGCCGCCTCGGCTTCGCCAACCCCTATCGGTGACGGCCATGACCAAGGACCTGAACGCGACCGGACGGTGGCTGAAGCGCCTCACGCAGGGACTTGCCCCCGAGCCGCAGGACCGCCAGGAGCTGCTCGCGGTGCTGCGCGATGCCGGCGACCGCGGGCTCGTCGACGGCGATGCGCTGTCGATGATCGAGGGCGTGCTGGAGGTCTCGGACCTGCAGGTGCGCGACATCATGGTGCCACGCGCCCAGATGGTGTTCGTGCGGCGCGACGAGCGCGCCGCGAGCATTCTGCCGGTGGTGGTCGAGTCCGGCCACTCGCGCTTCCCGGTGATGGACGAGGACCGCGACGACATCGTCGGCATCCTGCTCGCCAAGGACCTGCTGCGCCTGACGGTGGAGAAGCGCGAGCGCTTCGACATCCGCGAGTTCATGCGCCCGGCGCTGTTCGTGCCGGAGTCGAAGCGCCTCAACGTGCTGCTGCGCGAGTTCCGCCGCAACCGCAATCACATGGCGATCGTGGTCGACGAATACGGCGGAGTGTCCGGCCTCGTGACCATCGAGGACGTGATCGAGCAGATCATCGGCGAGATCGACGACGAGTTCGACGTCGAGGACGATCTGAACATCCGTCGCGACGCCGAGCGGCAGTTCACGGTGCGCGGCGTGACGCGTATCGCCGAGTTCAACGAGTACTTCGCGGCGCAGCTCTCCGAGGAGGAGGGCTTCGACACGGTGGCGGGCCTGCTGATGAAGCAGCTCGGGCACCTGCCGCGGCGCGGCGAGAGCGCGACCATCGACGGCTTCGAGTTCCGCGTGCTGCGCGCCGACCGCCGCCGCATCGAGGCCCTCAGGGTGGTGGCGCCGCGCGACGTGCAGCCGCCGCCGGACGAGCGCGCTGCGGGCGGCGGTTCCTAGGTGGCGCTGTACGTCCTGAGGCGGCCGTCATCGGCACGGCTGCGGGCCCTCATCGCGTTCGCGGCCGGCGCGGCGCTGACCACGGCCTTTGCGCCGCTCGCGCTGTGGCCGCTCGCGGTGCTCTGTCCCGCGGTGCTCATGTGGCTGTGGCAGGACGGCACGCCGCGCGAGTGCGGCTGGTTCGGCTTCCTTTTCAGCGCCGGCACCTTCGGCGCCGGTACCTACTGGCTCCTCATCAGTCTTCCGATCGGCGGCGCGCCCGTCTGGCTGGCCCTGTTTCTGATGCTGGGGCTCACCGGCATCATGGCGCTCTATCACGCAGCGCTCGGTTACGGGTGCGCGCGCTGGCTGCCGCGCGCCGGGGCGCTGCGCTCCCTGGTGGCGCTGCCGGCGGCCTGGCTGCTGGTGGAGTGGTGGCGCGGCTGGTTCCTGTCGGGGTTCTCGTGGCTGTCGCTCGGATACTCGCAGACCGACAGCGCTCTCGCGGGGCTCGCGCCCGTCGCCGGCGTCTACGGCGTGAGCGCGGCGCTGCTGCTCGGCGCCGGGGCGCTCGTGGTGCTGGTGAGCGGCACGCAGCGGGCGCGGGTGAGCGCCCTGGCCGTGCTGCTCGTCCCCTGGGCCGCGGGGGCGGCGCTGCGCGGGGTGTCCTGGACGCACCCCTCCGGAGCGCCGGTCTCGGTGGCGATTGCACAGGGCGCCGTGCCGCAGGATGAGAAATGGCTCGACGCGAACCGCCAGGCGACGCTCGACCTCTACGAGAGGCTCACGAGCCAGGCGTTCGGCAACGCGCTCATCGTGTGGCCCGAGTCGGCGCCGGCCGATACCGCCAACGATCTGCTGCCCTACCTGACGCGCATCTACCGCGACGCGCACGCGCACGGCTCGGCGCTCGTCATGGGAGTGCTGCGCGCCGCAGGCGGCGTCTCGGGCGCGGATCCGGTGCGCTACTACAACTCGGTGCTGGCGCTCGATGACAAGGTGAGCTGGTACGACAAGCACCATCTGGTACCGTTCGCCGAATTCTTTCCGGTGCCGCAGTTCGTGCGCTCCTGGATGAGGCTCGTCGACCTGCCGTACTCGGACTTCACCCGGGGCGCCGCCTATCAGCCGCCGCTCGAGGCGGCGCACCTCAAGCTCGGCGCCACCGTGTGCTACGAGGATGGTTACGGCGGCGCCATGCTCGGGGCGCTGCGACGCGGGGGCGCCGATGCGCTGGTGAACGTCACCAACGATGCCTGGTTCGGTCACTCGAGCGCCCGGCACCAGCACTTCCAGATCGCACGCATGCGCGCCCTCGAGGAGGGCCGCTACATGATCCGGGCCGCCAACGACGGCATCTCCGCGATCATCGGGCCGCACGGTGAGGTCGTGGCCCGCGCCCCGGAATTCCGCCCGGTGGTGCTGGTCTCAAGAGTGACCCCGATGACCGGCCTCACCCCCTATGCGGATGTTGGAAACTGGCCGATCGTGACGCTGGCGGCGCTGGCGCTGGCATGCGGGATAGGGGTGCAGAATGATAGGCTGTGGCGGACCCGTTCCGGGTCGGCCGGCGTGGGTACCTGAAGGACATGCACGTGAAATCCGAATCGATCCTCATTGCGCCGCTGCGCCGGACGCTGGCGGTGCTGGCGCTCGCGGTAGCGCTCGCGGCCTGTTCGCGCGATACCAGTGCCCAGCAGACACACCCGGCGGCCGCTCCGGCCGGCGTCGCGGCCGCCGCGCCCGCCGCGAGCGCCGCGAGCGCCGCCGAGGCCGGGGCGCCGGACCCCGCGCTGCGCGGGCTCCCCGACTTCACGGCGCTGGTCGAGAAGTACGGGCCCGCGGTCGTGAACGTCGAGGTGGTCGAAAAGGTGCAGCCGCAACCGGGCGGCCAGGGTCTCTCGCCCAACGATCCCTTTTATGATTTCTTCCGCCGCTTCGGCATCCCCGCGCCCGGGGAGGGGCAGCGGCCGAATCAGCCGCCGGTGCGCGGCGCGGGCTCGGGCTTCATCGTGAGCCCGGACGGCTACATCCTTACCAACACCCACGTCGTGGCGGACGCCGAGACCGTGACCGTGCGGCTCACTGACCGGCGCGAGTTCCAGGCCAAGGTCGTCGGCGCCGACGAGCGTACCGACGTGGCGGTGATCAAGATCAGCGCCGTCAATCTGCCGATCGTCAAGCTCGGTGATCCCTCGCGCATCAAGCCCGGGCAGTGGGTGCTCGCCATCGGCTCGCCCTTCGGCTTCGAGAACACGGTGACTTCCGGCATCATCAGCGCCACCTCGCGCTCGCTGCCGAGCGACAACTACGTGCCTTTCATCCAGACGGACGTCGCGGTCAACCCGGGCAACTCCGGCGGACCGCTCTTCAACATGGCGGGCGAGGTGATCGGCATCAACTCGCAGATCTTCAGCCGCACGGGTGGCTTCATGGGCCTCTCGTTCGCGATCCCGATCGACGTCGCCCGCAACGTCGAGGAGCAGCTGATCAAGACCGGCCGGGTGGTGCGCGGGCGGATCGGCGTCACCATCCAGGACCTCAATGCGCAGCTCGCCGAGTCCTTCGGGCTCGACCGGCCGCGCGGCGCGCTGGTTTCCTCGGTCGAGAAGGACGGCCCGGCCGCGCGTGCCGGGATCCAGCCGGGCGATGTGATCCTCGGCGTCGCCGGACGTCCGATCGAGCACTACGGCGAGCTGTCGGGCGCGATCGCGGCGATGAAGCCCGGGAGCGACACGACACTCGCGGTGTGGCGCGGCGGCAAGCAGCTGAGCGTGAGCGTGGGCGTCGCCGAGCTTCACGAGCAGCAGCAGGTGGCGTCGGCCCGCGGCCGCTCCCCGGGCGGCGGCGCGAGGGTCCCGGGGGCGTTCGGGCTCACCGTGCGCCCGCTCAACCCGCAGGAGAAGAGCCAGGCCGGCACGCAGGGGAGCCTGGTCGTCGAGGAGGTCACGGGGCCCGCGGCGGCCGCCGAGGTCCAGCCCGGCGACATCATCCTCGGCGTCAACGGCAAGCGCGTGCATACGGTGGCTGAGCTCGAGGAGGCGGCCAAGACCGCCGGCAAGAGCGTGGCGCTCCTCATCCAGCGCGAGGACGCCCAGATCTTCGTGCCGTTGCGCGTGCCGTAATACATTGGACGAAAGTCGCCTGCGGCGCTTTCGTCGGACATTTGCAATGATTGCCGGCGGCAAAAGGCGCGGCTTTTGCCGCCTGCGCTGGTGGGAAAACCTGATGCAAGAAGTCTACGATCCCGCGGCCGTCGAGCGCGCCGCGCAGGCGTATTGGCGCGAGCGGCGCACCTTCGAGGTGCGCGAGGACCGCACTAAACCGAAGTTCTACTGCCTGTCGATGCTGCCCTATCCCTCGGGCAGGCTGCACATGGGCCACGTGCGCAACTACACGATCGGCGACGTGCTGGCACGGTACCTGGCGATGCAGGGTTACAACGTGCTGCAGCCGATGGGCTGGGACGCTTTCGGCCTGCCGGCGGAGAACGCCGCCATCAGCAACGGCGTGCCGCCGGCGAAGTGGACGCGCGACAACATTGCGCACATGCGTTCGCAGCTGCAGTCGCTCGGGTTCGCCATCGACTGGCGGCGCGAGCTGGCGACCTGCGATCCGGGCTATTACCGCTGGAACCAGTGGCTGTTCCTGCGCATGCGCGAGCAGGGGCTCGCCTATCGCAAGAGCGGGGTGGTCAACTGGGACCCGGTCGATCAGACGGTGCTCGCCAACGAGCAGGTGATCGACGGGCGGGGCTGGCGCACCGGTGCACCGGTCGAGAAGCGCGAGATCCCGATGTACTACCTCGCGATCACGCGCTACGCCGAGGAACTGCTGGCGGCGCTCGCTGAGCTGCCCGAGTGGCCGGAGCGCGTGCGCGTCATGCAGGCCAACTGGATCGGCAAGAGCGTCGGCTGCGACATCTGCTTCCCGTATGCCGCCGACACCGTGCAGGCGATGGGCGCGACGGGCGCGGTCAAGGTGTTTACCACGCGCGCCGACACCCTCTTCGGCGCCACCTTCATGGCGGTCGCCGCCGAGCACCCGGTGGCGCTCGCCGCGGCGCGCGGCAATGCCGCGCTCGCCGCCTTCATCGAGGAGTGCCGCCGCGGCAGCGTCATCGAGGCCGAGCTCGCCACGCAGGAGAAGAAGGGCATGCGGACCGGATTGCACGTGCTGCACCCGTTCACGGGCAAGCCGCTCGAGGTGTGGGTCGCGAACTACGTCGTGATGGCCTACGGCGAGGGCGCGGTCATGGGCGTGCCGGCCCACGATGAGCGCGATTTCGAGTTTGCGCTCAGGAATCATCTGTCGGTAGTCACCGTGGTGCGCTCGACCACCGGCGCCTACCAGGAGGTGCGCGCGCCCTGGATCCCGGCGTATTGCGAGTACGGAGTGACGGTGAACTCGGGCGAGTTCTCCGGGCTCACGTTCCAGCAGGCGGTGGACGCGATCGCCGCGGCTCTGGAGGAGAAGGGCCTCGGCACGAAGCGCGTGCAGTTCCGCCTGCGCGACTGGGGCATCTCGCGCCAGCGCTACTGGGGCTGCCCGATCCCGATCATTCACTGCGGCGCCTGCGGCGAGGTCCCGGTGCCGGATGAGGCGCTGCCGGTGGTGCTGCCCGAGGACCTGGTGCCCGACGGCAGCGGCAACCCGCTCGCGAAGTCTCCGGCCTTCTATCAGTGCAAGTGTCCGCAGTGCGGCCGCGACGCGCGGCGCGAGACCGACACCATGGACACCTTCGTCGATTCGTCCTGGTACTTCATGCGCTATGCCTGCCCCGATGACGCGCGGGCGATGGTCGATGAGCGCGTCGGCTACTGGCTGCCGGTGGATCAGTACATCGGCGGCATCGAGCACGCGATCCTGCATCTGCTGTACGCGCGCTTCTGGACCAAGGTGATGCGCGACCTGAAGCTCGTGCAGTTCGGCGAGCCCTTCACGCGTCTCCTTACCCAGGGCATGGTGCTGAATCACATCTTTTCCTATCAGCCGCCCGGGGGACGCAAGCGCTACTTCAATCCCGCCGACGTCGAGACGACCCCCGGCCCCGGCGGCAATGCCGTATACGAAGTGGAAACCTCCGATCTCGGCACGCTGCAGGTCGAGCACGAGGGTATCGGCAAGATGTCGAAGTCCGAAGGCAACGGCGTCGACCCGGAGGGACTCATCGAGCGTTTCGGCGCCGACACCGCGCGGCTCTTCACCATGTTCGCCTCGCCGCCGGAGCAGACGCTCGAGTGGTCCGACGAGGGCGTGCAGGGCGCCGCGCGCTTCATCCGCCGGCTGTGGAACGCGGTGTACGAGCACGTCGCGGCGGGCAGGGCGCCGCCGCTCGCGGCCGGCGCGCTCAGCGCGCAGCAGCGCGAACTGCGGCGCGCCGCGCACCAGGCGCTCGCCAAGGCCACCGACGACATCGGCCGCCGGCGCAACTTCAACACCGCGATCGCCGCGATCATGGAGCTGCTCAACTCGATCGGGCGCTTCGCGGACCCAGGCCCCCAGGGCCGGGCCGTGCGTCAGGAGGCGCTCGACATCGCCGTGCTGGTGCTCGCGCCGATCACTCCGCACGTGTGTCATGCGCTGTGGCAGGCGCTCGGTCATTCGACTGCCCTGGTGGAGGAGCGCTGGCCGCAGCCCGACCCGGCCGCCCTGACCCAGGACACGCACCAGCTGGTCGTGCAGGTGAACGGCCGGCTGCGCGGACACATCGTGGTGCCGGTGGCGGCCGACGAGGCCGCGGTGCGCGCGGCCGCGCTCGCCGACGAGCACGTGAGGAAGTTCGTGGCCGACAAGCCGGTGCGGCGCGTGATCGTAGTGCCCGGCAAGCTCGTCAACGTGGTGGTGTGATGGCGTGCAGCGCAGGCAGCACGGGTACCGCCGCTCTGGCCGTGGGCGCCTGGCTCGCGCTCGGCGGCTGCGGTTTTCATCTCGAGGGACGCGCGCCGCTGCCGCCGACCGTGCAGACCCCATACCTCGAGGCCGCCGATCGGCAGAGCGACTTCGTCCAGAGCCTCGAGCGCGCGCTGCTCGCGAACGGCGCCGCGCTCGCGCCCGACAGAACCAGGGCCTCCGCGGTCGTCACCATCCTCAAGGACAACCTCAAGCAGCGCGTGCTGTCGGTGTCGAACCTCAACCAGCCGAACGAGTACGAGCTCACCTATACGGTGAGCTTCTCGGTGACGGCCGGCGACCGGGAGCTGCTGCCTGCGCAGGAGATCTCCACCACGCGCAGCTACAGCTTCGACGCGCGCCTGCTGCTCGCCAAGGGGCACGAGGCGGACATCCTGCGCGGCGCGATGGCCCGGGACCTGGCCGACATGGTCATGCGGCGCCTCGCGAGGCTCTAGGGCCGTGCCCGCAGCACCGGCAGGGGGCGCACCGCGCGCCATCCCGGCCTCGTCCACGGCAGCGCTGACCGCGCTGCCCGAATTCGGCAGCCCCGCCGTGCTGCTGCTGCGCAGCGTCGACCGGGTGCCGGTGGCGCTGCTCCTCGCCCGCTTCGGGCTCGAGCTGACCCTGGTTGCGCACCGCGGGGAGATCCCGGGATCGTACTGGGGCGACAGCGAGGCGGGCCTGAAGGGCGAGCGGCTCTACGCGCGGCTCGATACGCCGCTGCATTCGATCCTGCACGAGGCCGGCCACTACGTCTGCATGAGCCCCGAGCGGCGCGCGGGGCTCGACACCAACGCGGGTGGCGACGACCTCGAGGAGGCCGCGGTGTGCTACCTGCAGCTGCTGCTCGCGGCGGAGCTGTCCGCGGTGGGCCGCGCCCGCATGCTCGCCGACATGGACTCCTGGGGATACAGCTTCCGCCTCGGCAGCACGCGCGCCTGGTTCGAGGGCGACGCCGCGGATGCGCGCGCCTGGCTCGAGCGGCACGGCGTCATCGATGC
>DASQIP010000069.1:0-10218 GCA_035631515.1 Steroidobacteraceae bacterium | reverse complement strand
GATCAGCCTGCCGGCGCGCACGAAGAACTCGATGGTGAGAATGCCGCGATAGCGGAAGTGCGCCAGCACGCGCCGCAGGTACCGCCCGGCCTCCTCGTGCCAGCGCCGCGGCCCGTACGGCGCACAGGTCACGCGCAGGATTCCCCCACCGTGCACGTTGCCGCACAGCGGATAGATCACCACCTCATCGCGCGCGCCGCGCGCGCCGATCACCGACACCTCGCAGTCGAACGGCACCCACTCTTCATAGAGGAGCGGCGCGGCACCCAGGCGCTCCCAGGCGCGGCTCGCGTCGGCGCGCGTGCGCAGCAGCGCCTGACCCTTGCCGTCGTAGCCGAGGCGCCGGGTCTTCAGCACCCCCGGCAGCCCCACCGCGGCGATGGCCGCCTCGAGCTCCGCGCGCGAGTCGACCGCGCGCCAGCGGGTGGTGGGAATCGCGAGCTGCGCGAACAGGCGCTTCTCGTTCACCCGGTCCTGCCCGCACTCGAGCGCCGCCAGCGGCGGGGCGATGCGCGCGCGGTGCGCGCCGCGTTCCATGGCGCGCAGGCTCGCGACCGGCACGTTCTCCCAGTCGAAAGTCACCACCTCGCAGCGCCGGGCGAGCTCTGCGAGCAGCGCGCGGTCCGTGAAGGCGCCGGTGAGGAGCGGCGCCACCTGGCCCGCCGGGGCGTCGCTCGCGGGGTCGAGGCACAGGAAATCGAGGCCGAGCGGATAACCCGCCAAAGCGAGCATGCGGCCGAGCTGGCCGGCGCCCACGATGCCGATGGTCATGTGCGCTGGTGCGCGCGCGGATCTGGACTGGCGAGCACGGCCGCGGTCTGCTTCTCGCGGAACGCCTCGAGCGCCGTCTGAACGGCGGGGTGCCGGTTGGCGAGGATCGCCGCGGCGCACAGCGCCGCGTTGGTGGCGCCGGCGGTGCCGATGGCGAAGGTGGCTACGGGAACCCCGGCGGGCATCTGCACGATCGACAGCAGCGAGTCGAGTCCCCCTAAGGTCTTCGACTGCACCGGCACGCCGAGTACCGGCAGAGTGCTCTTGGCCGCGGCCATGCCGGGCAGGTGCGCGGCGCCGCCCGCGCCGGCGATCAGTACCTCGAGGCCGCGCGCGCGCGCGCCCGCGGCGTATTCAAACAGCAGATCGGGCGTGCGGTGCGCGGACACCACGCGCACCTCGTAAGCGATGCCGAGGCGATCGAGCGTCTCGGCGGCGGCCTGCATGGTCTCCCAGTCGGAGGCGGAGCCCATGATGATGCCGACCAGGGCTTGCATCACGGCATTGTAGCGAACAATGCGCGCAGCGCGCGAAACAACTCGCGGGACGCACCCGAGCGGTCCGCGCGGCGGCTGCGCTCGGCCTGGGCTGCCGCCACGCGCCGCGCCCAGTCGGCGGTATCGATCCCGGGGTGGGCGCGCCTGAGCTCCTCGAGCACCGGCGCCCCGCCCGCGATCAGCCGCTCGCGCCATTCTTCGACGCGGCGAAAACGCTCGGCTTCGCGCGCGCTCAGCGCGCCGCGTGCCGCGAGCGCGGCGCGGATCGGCTCGGGATCGAGCGTGCGCATCAGCTTGCCGATGTACTGGCGCTGGCGCGCGGCTCCCGCGCGGCTGGTGATGCGGCGGGCGGCGCGCAGCGCCGCGGCCAGCTCCTCCGGCAGGGCGAGCGCGTCGAGCTCGGCGTCGGACAGGCCGATCAGCGCTTCCCCCAGGTCCTGGGCGGCATGTGCGGCGCGTTTGCGTGCGCTCTTGCTGGGCCGATCGGCCGCTGCGTCGTCTTGCAAGTCGTCACTTCCTGCGCGGACCCTGGTCTTACGGTCCGCTGCTACAATTCATTCTATGCCATCAACCCCCGAGCTCGCGGGTGTTGCGCAGCTCACCGAGGTCGTGAGCTTCACGCTCGAGGAGGCGCGCCGCCAGGGCGCTTCGCAGTCCGAGGCCGACGCCTCGGTGAGCCGCGGGCTCTCGGTGAGCGTGCGCCTCGGCGAGGTCGACACGCTCGAGTACCAGCGCGACCGCGGCCTCGCGGTGACGGTCTATTTCGGCAAGCGCAAGGGCTCGGCCAGCACCGCCGACCTCGGCCGCGCCGCGGTGCTCGAGACGGTCGGCAAGGCGTGTGCGTTCGCACGCTACACGGCCGAAGACCCTTACGCCGGGCTGGTCGAGCCCGAGGCGCTGGCGCGCGACATTCCCGACCTCGATCTCGATCACGCCTGGGAGCTGACGCCGGAGCGCGCCATCGAGCTGGCGCGCGCCTGCGAGGCGGCCGGTCTCGCCGTCGATCCGCGGGTGCGCAACTCCGAGGGCGGCTCCGTCGGCACCCAGCGTCACACGGGCGTGTACGGCAACTCGCACGGCTTTCTCGCCGGCTACTCCGCCACCAGCCATTCGGTGAGCTGCTCGCTGATCGCCGAGCAGGGCGGGGAGATGCAGCGCGATCACTGGTACAGCGTAGCGCGCGATCCGGCCGATCTCGAGGACGCCGCCCGCATCGGCCGCATCGCCGGCGAGCGCGCGCTCGCGCGCCTCGGCGCGCGGCGTCTCTCCACGCGCAAGGCCCCGGTCGCCTTCACGCCCGACATGGCGCGCGGCCTCATCGGGCACTTCATCGGCGCGATCCGCGGCACCAGCCAGTACCGCAAGGCGTCGTTCCTGCTGGATGCGGCCGGCTCCCGGGTATTCCCGGCCTTCCTGCAGATGCACGAGCGGCCGCATCTCCCGAAGGGCCTCGCCAGCAGCCCCTTCGACCAGGAGGGCGCCGCCACGCACGACCGCGAGCTGGTGCGCGACGGCGTACTCGACGGCTACGTGCTCGGCAGCTACTCGGCGCGGCGGCTGGGGCTCAAGACCACCGGTAACGCCGGCGGGATTCACAACCTGATCGTGACGGCGAGCGACGGCGGGCTCGGCGCCGAGGCGTTCCTCGCCCGCCTCGGTACCGGATTGCTGGTGACCGAGCTCATGGGGCAGGGGGTGAACGGCGTGACCGGCGATTACTCGCGCGGGGCGAGCGGCTTCTGGGTCGAGCGCGGCGCGATTGCCCACGCGGTGCACGAGGTGACCATCGCCGGCAATCTCAAGCGCATGTATCTCGACATCGCCGCCGCCGGCTCCGATACCGACGTGCGCGGCGCCATCCGCACGCCCTCGCTCCTCATCAGCGAATTGACGATTGCCGGTGAGTGAGCTGCAGCGCCGGGCGCGGCGCTTCCTCCACCAGGTCGCGCAGGGTGAGCTCGCCGCAGCTGCGGCGGCGGGCCTCCTCGAGGCTCGCCAGCACCCGGTCGACCGGCGGGATCTCGAGCTCGCGCGGCGCCACGTGCCCGCTGCGCTCGCTGCGCGCCAGGTCGAGGATCTGGTGCACGCGCAGGTGGCCGATATCGCGGCCGGGGATGAGCTCGTCGTCGTCGGTCACGATGAGGAGCCCGGCCCGCTCGAAGGTCGAGGCCATGGCCGCCACCGCGATTGCGGGCAGGCCGAGCTCGGCGGCGACGCGATTGACGGTCCAGCGCGCGCCGCCGGCGACGTGCGCGCGCCCTACGAAGTACATGAGCTTCAGCGCCAGCTCCTCGAGCTCGAGGCCCGAGAGCCGCAGCGGCTGCAGTCCCAGGCGCAGGTACGCCGGGTTCTGCACGTAGAAGGAGAGCTGCGCGCCGGCGAGCAGGATCAGCCAGCCGAAGTAGGTCCACAGCAGCCCCGCGACCACGAATGCGAATCCCGCGTACACGATGGTGAGGCGCGAGGAGTAGACGACCAGGCCCGTGAACGCCTTGCCGACCGCCGCCCAGGCCACGCCGCCGACCAGCGCGCCGGTGAGCGCGGCGCGCCACAGCACCCGGGTGTTGGGCACCATCATGTAGAGGGCGGTGAAGAACGCGCTCACCATCGCATAAGGCGCGAGCGCGATGCCGGCGGAGCGCAGCCACTGCAGCACCGGCAGGCGCAGCCGCGCGACCTCCTGCAGCGGGGCGCTGGAGAGCGCGTGCTGGGTGAGCCCGATGAACCCCACCACCAGCACCGGCCCCGCCACCAGCAGCGCCGAGTACTCCGCCACGCGCCGCGCGAAGCTGCGCGGCTGCTCGACGTGCCACAGGAAGTTGAAGCTGTCCTCGACCTTCTTGATGGTGCCGATGAGCGTCCAGGCGAGCAGCGCCAGGCCCACCGAGCCGACCACGCCGTTGCTCGCGCGGTTGGCGAACTGCACCACGCGGGTGGTGAGGTCGGTGGCCGCCGGCTCGCCGACCGGGCGGAAGAACTCGTACACGATCGGCACCAGGTCGCGGTGCCCGCCGAAGAACCTGAGGATGGCGAAGCTGAAGGCGAGCAGCGGGATGATCGAGAGCAGCGTGGTGTACACCAGGCTCATGGCCCGCAGGTTGATCTCGCCGCGCAACAGGTCGCGCAGCACCGCGTAGGGGTAGCGCAGCAGGCGCAGCGTCCCGCCCAGGATTCCGGCGCCTTGCGAGGCCGGCCCGAACAGCCGCCGGTCGAGGAAGCCGAAGACGCGCTGCCACATGGCTCAAGCATACCGCGCCGGACGGCCGGAACAGGCCGCAGATGAGCGCCGCTTGCGGGTACCCGCAGCGGATCGTGTGCCTCACCGAGGAGACGACCGAGACGCTCTATCTCCTCGGCGAGGAGCGGCGCATCGTCGGCATCTCGGGTTTCACGGTGCGGCCGCCGCGCGCCCGGCGCGAGAAACCGCGGGTGTCAGCCTTCACCAGCGCGCACACGGCGCGCATCGTGGCCCTGGCACCCGACCTGGTGCTCGGGTTCTCGGACCTGCAGGCCGACATAGCCGCGGAGCTGGTGCGTGCCGGCCTCAGCGTGCATGTCTTCAATCAGCGCAGCGTCGGGGAGATCCTGGCGATGATCCGCACCCTCGGCGGGATGATCGGCTGCGAGGCGAAGACCTCAGCGCTCCTCAGCGAGCTCGAGGACGGGCTCGCCGCGGTGCGCGCGGCGGCGGCGGCCCTCGGCGGGCGGCCGCGCGTCTACTTCGAGGAGTGGGACGAGCCGCTGATCTCGGGGATAGGCTGGGTGTCGGAGCTCATCGCGCTCGCCGGCGGCGAGGACTGCTTCCCGGAGCTCGCCCGCGAATCGCTGGGGCGCAACCGCATCGTCGCCGACCCGCTCGAGGTGGTGCGGCGCGCGCCGGACATCGTGCTCGGCTCGTGGTGCGGCAAGAAGTTCCGCCCGGAGCGGGTTGCGGCACGGCCCGGATGGAGCGCGGTGCCGGCGGTGCGCTCGGGCTTCGTGCGCGAGATCAAGTCCGCCCTCATCCTGCAGCCCGGCCCGGCGGCACTCACCGACGGGGTACGGGCCATCCAGGCGGTGATAGCGGACTGGGCTAATGCATTCCGCGCCGCGCCCGGATCAGCTCGTACGCCTCGATGATCTGCTGGGTACGCTGCTTGGCGTGGCCGACCATCGATTCGGGCAACCCGTTCGCCTTGAGCTTGTCGGGATGGTGGCGGTTGAGCTGCCGCCGGTAGGCCTTGACGACCTCCGCGTCGCTCGCGCCGGAGCCCGTCTCGAGCACCCGGTAGGCCTGCTCGAGCGCCGCGGCGCTCGCGCCGACGCCGCCCGCGCCACCACCCGGGCGCTGCTCGCGGTAAAACCCGCCCCGCTGGATGCGCAGCACCGCTTCGATCTGCGCCAGCTCGAGGCCCGAGATGCGCGTGGCGGCCGCGATGCTGCCCAGGATCGGCCGTACCGGTCCCTCGAGATTGTTGCCGGCGAGGGCGGCGCGCACCTGGATCTCGAGGAAGATGCGCAGGATGTCGGGGCGGCCGCGGCACGCCGCGCGCAGCCCCGCGAGCTCGGCCGCGAGGTCGAAGTCCGGCTGCTTGCCGGCGGTGAACAGAGCGATCGCCTCGCGCACCTGCGCCTGCCCGAGCCGCAGGTCCGACATCACCGCGCGCGCCGCGGCGATCTCCTGCTCGGAGACCCGGCCGTCGGCCTTGGCGACATAGCCCATCACGCGGAAGGTGGCGCGGAAGAAGCGCTCGCTGATCGCGGCCACGTCGGCCGGCGGCACGCCGGGCTCCTCGTCGTCCGCCTGCGCCTGGTCGAACTGGTGGCCGAGCAGCACGCCGACCGCGACGCCGATCGGCCCGAAGGCGAGGCCGATCAGGCCGCCGGTCAGCTTGCCGATCCATTTCATGCCCGCCGCCATGTCAACGTATAGTACCAAGCGCATGCCAGCGCCCATCGTCTACCGCACCCGGCTCACGGGCCTCGAGCGCCTCCACGAGGGCAAGGTGCGCGACATCTACGCCGTCGATGCCGACGCGCTCCTGATAGTGACCACCGATCGCCTCTCGGCATTCGACGTGGTGCTCCCCGATCCGATCCCGGACAAGGGCTGCGTGCTGAATTCGATCTCGAATTTCTGGTTCGCAAGGACCGCTCATCTGGTCCCGAATCACCTCACCGGCCGCTCCCTCGAGGGCGTGGTGAAGGATCCGGCCGAGCGCGCGCTGCTCGCAGGGCGTGCGGTGATCGTGCGCCGCCTCAAGGCGCTGCCGATCGAGGCGGTGGTGCGCGGCTATCTCATCGGCTCGGGCTGGAAGGACTACCAGAAGAGCGGCTTGCTGTGCGGCATCGCTCTGCCCGCGGGCCTGCCGCTCGCCGGGCAGCTGCCGCAGCCGATCTTCACGCCGGCGACCAAGGCCGCAGCGGGCGCGCACGATGAGAACATCAGCTTCGAGACCATGGCGGAGCGCGTCGGCGCGCCGCTCGCAGCCCAGGTGCGCGACACGGCGCTCGCGCTGTACCGCTTTGCCGCGGCGCACGCCCGGGAGCGCGGCATCATCATCGCCGACACCAAGTTCGAGTTCGGCGTCGACGCCGCCGGGACCCTGACGCTCATCGACGAGGTGCTGACGCCCGATTCCTCGCGCTTCTGGCCCGCCGACACCTACCGCCCCGGCTGGAGTCCCCCGAGCTTCGACAAGCAGTTCGTGCGCGATTATCTCGAGACGCTCGACTGGGACAAGCGCGCGCCGGGACCGAAGCTGCCGCCGGACGTGATCGCACGCACCAGCGCCAAGTATCGCGAGGCGCTCGCGCGCCTCACCGCACCATGAGCGCGCTGGGTTAGACTAACGCGATGCCAGCGTGGATCGCCCCGTCGATTCTGTCCGCGGATTTCGCGCGCCTCGGCGCCGAGGTCGAGGCGGTGCTGGAGGCGGGCGCGGATCTCATCCACTTCGACGTGATGGACAATCACTACGTGCCGAATCTCACCATCGGCCCGCTGGTGTGCCAGGCACTGCGCAAGCACGGCGTCGCTGCGCCCATCGACGTGCATCTGATGGTGCGCCCGGTCGATCGCATCGTGCCGGACTTCGCCGCGGCGGGCGCGACGTTCATCACCTTTCACCCCGAGGCGACCGAGCACGTCGACCGCACGATCGCGCTGATCCGCGAGCACGGTTGCCGGCCGGGGCTGGTGTTCAACCCCGCCACCCCGCTCGACTATCTCGACTACACGCTCGAATCTCTCGACATGGTGCTCATCATGTCGGTGAACCCGGGCTTCGCCGGCCAGCAGTTCATTCCGACCAGCCTGCGCAAGCTCGAGGATGCACGCGCGCGCATCCAGGCGGGCGGGCGCGAGGTACGGCTCGAGGTCGATGGGGGAATCAGGACCGATAACATCGCCGCCGCCGCCGCCGCCGGGGCCGACACTTTCGTCGCGGGCTCGGCGATCTTCGGCAGCCGCGACTACGCCGGGACCATCCGCGAGATGCGCCGGCAGATCGCCGGGGTCACCGGCAAGGGCAGGGCAGCCGCGACGCCCATCGGCGTCCGCCGCCCCGGTGCGCGCCGGGCGCGGTAGCTCGATTGCCGCGCCGCGCCTGCGGCGCTACTCCTCGTCCTCCTCGTCCTCGTCGTCGTCATCCTCATCGTCGTCCACGGCGAGCGGTCCGGCCGGCCTGCCGGCGCCCCCCGGTCCGGCCGGCTTGGCCGGCACGATGACGGGACGGGTCTTCATCTTCGGGCGGGCGTTGAATACCACGATGGTCTTGCCGGTGGCCCGCAGCAGTCCCTGCTCCTCGAGCACCTTGAGCACGCGGCCCGCCATCTCGCGCGAGCAGCCGACCAGGCGCGACAGCTCCTGGCGGCTCACCTTGATCTGCATGCCCTCCGGGTGCGTCATGGCGTCCGGCTCGCCGCACAGGTCCATGATCGCGTGCGCCACCCGGCCCGTGACGTCGACGAAGGCCAGGTCACCGAGCTTGCGATTGGTGCGATCGAGGCGCGTGGCGAGCTGCGTGGCCAGCTCGAACACCAGCCCCGGGCTCTCGGCGGCGATCTGGCGGAAGCGCGGATAGGTCATCTCCGCGAGCTCGCACTGGTTGCGGGTGCGCACCCAGGCGCTGCGGGTCGGCTGCTCGTAGAAGAGGCCCATTTCGCCGAAGAACTGGCCGCGGTTGAGGTAGGCGAGCACCATCTCGTTGCCTTCCTCGTCTTCGATCATCACCTCGACCGAGCCGCTGATGATGTAGTAGAGGACGTCCGGCAGGTCGCCTGCGTGGATAACCACGGTCTTGGACGGGACCGCGCGGATACGGCAGTAGCTCAGGAAGCGGTTGATCGCCGGAATTTCGCTCAGCGGCTTGATGTTCTCTTCCATACCGGCTCCCCGATCACATCTTTAATATAAGCCCTAGCGACCCGTCAGACCCAGTAGGCGGTTCCCGTCATGACGCGGGCGGTCTGCCGCATGAGCAGCCGCAGCGGCGCCGGCAGGCGCTCACCGCCGGCCGCGGCCGCCGTCGCGCCGTGCGCGATCTCCTCCGCCCTCATGGTTTCAAGTATGGCACGGCTGCGGCCGTCGCCCACCGGAAGTCTGCCGAGGTGCGCGTCCAGGTGCCCCTCCACCTGGCGTTCCGTCTCGACGACGAAGCCGAGACTCGCCCGGTCGCCGGCCAGCGCCGCGAGCGCGCCAATGGCGAACGATCCCGCATACCAGAGTGGATTGAGCAGGCTCGGCCGTGCGCCGAGCTCGGCGAGACGGGTCTCGCACCACGCCAGATGATCGTTTTCCTCGCGCGCGGCCTGCAGGAGCAGGGCGCGCGTCGCCGCCGAGCGCGCGACCAGCGCCTGTCCGTGGTAGAGCGCCTGGGCGGCGAGCTCCCCCGAGTGATTGACGCGCATGAGTGCTGCACTCTCGCGTTGCTGCGCGGCGGTAAGCCGGGCAGCACCCTGGGCGGCGCTGTCCGGGACGGGCCGGGCGGCCCGGGCCGGCGCGAAGACCGAGCGCAAGGCACGATCCAGGGCGGCGATCGCAGCGTCCAAAGAGCGGCCGGACTCCATAAATATGGCCTCTATTATAGGCGGCGCTGCCGCCACAGGCTTCCGGGCAGCCCGAAGGGGGCCGGCAAGCGGGAATCGGCGCTTTGCATTGGGGCAGCTGCTTGAGTAAACTTGCCCGCCTTTTTTTGGCCGCGGCGCTCGAGGGTACCGCCCCCCGTCCGCTTCGCCTGCAAGCCACGAGTGACCTATGAAGACCGTATTTGCCAAGCCCGCGAGCGTCCGCGGCGACTGGTTCATCGTCGACGCCAGTGACAAGACGCTCGGGCGCCTCGCCTCGCAGATCGCCCATCGCCTGAAGGGCAAGCACAAGGCCGACTACAGCCCGCACGTCGATATGGGCGACCACATCGTGGTCGTGAACGCGCAGAAGATCCGCGTCACCGGGCGCAAGCTCAGCGACAAGATCTACTACCACCACACCGGGCACATCGGCGGCATCAAGTCGATCGCGCTCGAGAAGCTCCTCGCCGAGCATCCGGAGCGGGCGATCGAGTTCGCGGTCAAGGGCATGCTGCCGAAGAATCCCCTCGGCCGGCGCATGTTCAAGAAGCTCCATGTGTTTGCCGGTGGCGAGCATCGGCACCAGGCGCAGCAGCCGAAGCCACTCGAGATTCAATAGGACCCCTTGCATGCCAGCGACACCGAATCACTACGGCACCGGCCGACGCAAGACCGCCACCGCGCGCGTCTACCTGAAGCCCGGCAGTGGCAAGATCACCGTCAACCAGCGCTCGCTGGATGAGTTCTTCGGCCGCGAGACCGGCCGCATGATCGTGCGCCAGCCGCTCGACGCCGTTAAGCTGCACACGAAGTTCGACATCTCCGTCCAGGTCGACGGCGGCGGCATCACCGGTCAGGCGGGCGCGATCCGCCACGGAATCACCCGTGCTCTCATCGAATA
>DASQIP010000068.1:0-3897 GCA_035631515.1 Steroidobacteraceae bacterium | reverse complement strand
CGGGGAGCACGACTCAGGTCTGGGCGATCGACCGCCGCGGCGGCAAGCCGCGCCAGCTCACCCACGTGCACGGCGAGATCACGAGCTACGAATGGTCGCCCGACGAGCGCCACCTCGTGCTCGTGATGCATGCCGGCGACCCGCAGCCCAGGCCGCTCGTCATCGACGCCTATCATTTCAAGCAGGACCGGCGCGGCTATCTCACCGCGCAAGCTCGCTCGCATCTGTACCTCTGCGACGTGCCGGCGGGACGCTGCGCAGCCCTCACCACCGACCCCGGACGCGAGGACTCTCTTCCCGCCTTCTCGCCGGACGGACGTACCCTCGCCTACGTCAGTAACGAGATGACCGGTCCCAGGGGTGCCGGCGTCGATGAGATAGAGCTCATCGCTCCCACGGTGGGGGCGAGTCCCACCCGGCTGCTGTCGGACTGGAGCCCGAACCACCAGAAGCTCCAGTGGAGTCCGGACGGCACCCTCATCGCCTTCCTCGAAGGTGATGAGCTCAAGTACAACGCATACATCACGGACCGCCTCGCCGTGGCCGACGTCCGCTCGGGCCGGGTCCGCGCCCTCACCGCCGGCCTCGACCGGGCGGTCGTCTCTCCGTGCTTCACCGCCGATGGCTCAGCCATCCAGTTCGCAGTCGAGGACGACGGCTGGCAATACCCGGCGCAGGCGCGCCTCGCCGATGGCGCGATCGAGCGCCTCGCGGGCCCCACGGTGGTGAACGAGCTCGCCGCCGCCGCCGGCCACACCGCGGTGCTCGCCGCCGACGATCACGCACCCTTCGAGGTGTTCGCGCTCGAAGCCGGCAGACTCCGGCCGCTCAGCGCCCACAACCGCGCGCTGTTCGGCGAGCTCGCGCTCGGCACGGTCGAGGATGTCGCCTTCGCGAGCCGTGACGGCACGCCGATCCACGGGCAGATCGTCAAACCGCCGGACTACGCGAGCGGCCGCCGCTACCCGGCGATCGTGTGGATCCACGGCGGCCCCAACGGCCAGGACGATCACTCGCTGCTGCTCGAAAGCTACGGCCCGCAGCTCGAGCGTCAGCTGTTCGCCACTCATGGCTACGTGGTGCTCGCCGTCAACTATCGGGGTGGCACCGGCCGCGGCGCGCAGTTCGCCCGCAGCATCGTCGCCGACTGGGGCCACCTCGAGGTCGAGGACCTGGAGGCCGGCGTCGACGACGCCATCGCCAGGGGGCTCGCCGACCCGGAGCGCCTCGGAGTCGGTGGCTGGAGCTACGGGGGGCTGCTCACCGACTACACCATCGCGAGCGATCCGCGCTTCAAGGCCGCTATCAGCGGCGCCGGCAGCGGTAATCAGCTCGCGACCTACGGCTCGGACGAGTACGTGGTGGAATACGACGCCGAGCTCGGGCCGCCCTGGAAGAGCACCGACCTGTGGCTCAAGGTGTCCTATCCTTTCTTCCATGCGGACCGGATCCGCACTGCGACCCTGTTCCTGGGCGGTGACAGGGATTTCGACGTCCCCGTCGGCGGCGGCGAGCAGATGTACCAGGCGCTGCGCACGCTCGGCATCCCGGCGCAGCTCGTGGTCTATCCGGGCGAGTATCACACGCTCGATCGGCCGAGCTTTCTCGTCGACCGCTACCAGCGCTACCTCGAATGGATGGCGAAGTACCTGGGGGAGCCGCGGCCGGCGGGCGGCAGCGCGGCCGGCCTCACTCGAGACTCTGGTAAACCGCCCGCGCCTCCCTGAGCCTCGCCAGCACGCCGGCCTTCTCCTGCGGCGAGTTCCAGTCGGGCCAGGCGCTGGTCGTCTGCGCCAGGTGGTCGATCCACGCCTCGAAGAAATGTGCGTCGTCGGGCGAGCGCGGCTTGTCCCCTCCGATCGAGACGTACACGGGACTCGTGGTCGCATAGACGAAGTTGTCGAGGATCGGGTACTCGGCTTTGGCGGTGAACGCCCGTAACACACACCAGCCGCTCATCGCGAGCGGCAGCGTGCCGCTCGCGTCGAGGGTGTCCGGTCGGGACCTGAGAGAGAGCTCGCGCACGACGTGTCCGTTGCACACGATCTGCGCGTGGTCCACGGGCACGATCGAGCGCAGCCGCGCGTAGAAGGCGACCGCGTGCGGTTTCTCGAGCTTCACGGTCGCGCCGATGGGGCTGCCGGCGAGAGAGAAGTCGAGGAGCGGCCCGTTGGTCGCGAAGGTCCTGCCTTCCTTCAGCGCCTCCAGCCATGCCGCGCTCGCCAGCGGTCCCGCGGGGATCGACACGTAGACGCGATTGAGGCCCACCGGCCCGCGCAGCGTCGCGTAGTCGGCCATCGCATCGGTGCCGCCGGCGGCCGGAATCCGGAACCCGAGGTTGAGCAGCCGGTACCACACCGAGGCGGTCGCCTGGTGGTCGGCGAACGACACGATCTCCATGTAGTCGACCTTGCCGAGCGCGACGTCGACGGGCAGCTCGTCGGCGTCGGTGTGGGCGGGAGACTTCAGCGGCTCGGGCTCCTCCTCGAAGGGGTGCACGTAACCGACCACCGCGCCCTGCGCATGCGCGAGGTCGGCGACGTCGGCGTTGGTCGGAGAGAGGCTGGCCGCGGCCGTGCCGGGATAGCCCGCGTAGCCCGGCAGCAGCGTGGGGCCGCGCATGCCGAGCAGCCCGAGATGTCCCCAGTAGCTGGTATGGAATTCCTGCCCGTGCACCACCAGCGTCTCCGGCGTCGAGGCGGGATCGACTCCGCGGCCGCTGTAGGCGATGTCGGGGAAGCGCTGCTCCTTGTTCACTATGAGGTTCGCGACGACGTCGAGATCCTCGGCCTGCGCCTGCAGCAGCAGATGCGCCGGCGTGTTGCGGTAATGGCCGCCGTAGTTCATGTGCACGTGCACGTCGCCACTCACCCAGCGCCGGCCCGGCCCGTCGGTCCAGCGGCCGGCTGGCAGCAGCACCGCGACTTCGCCGGTCGTGTCGGCCGCGACCTCGATGCTGCGCCGTACGGGCTGGCGCGACAGCCCCTTCATCACCTCGACGCTGATTGCCCCCGCGGGCACCTCGATCAGCTCGTCGCCCGCGGTGTGGAAGTAGCGCGCCTCGAACGGATACTCGTTGCGGTCGAACTCGGCGTGATGCATCCAGGCGTGCGGCGGCGCGTAGAAACGGCCGGCCGCGTCCGTCACCACCACGCGCGCCGGCGTCGGCTGGCCGTGCTCGTCACGCACCGTGAGGTGCAGGGCGCCGCTCGGGTGCAGGCGGCGGCGCGCCGTGATCTCGAGCGGCCGCGAGCTCCCGCCAGGGAAGGTGAGCAGGCGCACCTCGAGGCCGCCTTCACGATTGGAGAGGCAGGCGATCAGTCTGCCGTCGGGCGACCAGCGCGGCCCGGTCTCATCCCAGTCGCCGTAGCTGAGCGGGAAGGGGTCGCCGCCCGCCACCGCCGGCAGCAACCACAGCTGCTGTGTGTTGCGCCCGAGATAGGAGCTGTAGACCAGGCGCTGCCCGTCGGGCGAGAAGTCCGGCCGCGCCTGCCAGCTGGTCTCCTCGTAATGCAGCTCGGTCGCTTCCGCGCCCGCAGTGGCCGGCATGCGCCACAGCCCGCCGGTACCGTAGATGTGTCCACGGTTCGAGACGAAGACCAGCGACGCGCCATCACGGGTCCAGACCGGATTGATCTCGTGGTCGTAGGGGCTGTAGTAGTAGCGCGGCAGCGTACTCCTCTCCTCGCCGCGCAGCAGCACCGGTGCGGAGATTTCCGTGCCGTGCAGCTCGGCGAGAAACAGGTGGAAGTGCCGGTGCCAGGCGCTCGACACGAAGACGAGGCGGCGCCCGTCGGGCGAGAAGCGCGGCTCGACGTTGACGGCGCCGCCGTGCGTCAGCTGCGTCGTGCGCCCCGAGGCAAGCTCGAGCAGCATGAGCTCGATCGCCGCGCCGCG
>DASQIP010000067.1:0-31852 GCA_035631515.1 Steroidobacteraceae bacterium | reverse complement strand
CAAGCGACGCGGCGTATCAGCTCTTGGGCTCGAACCTGAGCGCCACCCCGTTCATGCAGTAACGCTCGCCGGTCGGCTCGGGTCCGTCGGGAAACACGTGGCCGAGGTGCCCGCCGCATTTGGCGCAGTGCACCTCGGTGCGGCGCATGAAGTGGCTGCGGTCCTCGTGGGTCCCCACCGCGCCCGCCAGCGGCTTGAAGAAGCTCGGCCAGCCGCTGCCGCTCTCGAACTTGGTGTCCGCGGCAAACAGTGGCTGCCCGCAGCCGGCGCAGCGGAACATGCCGGGACGGTGCTCGTCGTTCAGCGGGCTGCTGCCGGCGGGCTCGGTGCCGTGCTCGCGCAGCACGCGGTAGGCGTCCGGGGTGAGCTCACGCCGCCACTCGTCCTGAGTCTTGTCGACCGCGAACTTCTCGTCGGAGGCCATCCCTCGCTCCTAAAGCAGCGGTACCAGCAGCAGCGCCACGATATTGATGATCTTGATCAGGGGATTGATCGCGGGACCCGCGGTGTCCTTGTAGGGGTCGCCGACCGTGTCGCCGGTGACGGCCGCCTTGTGCGCATCCGAGCCCTTGCCGCCGAAGTTGCCTTCCTCGATGTACTTCTTGGCGTTGTCCCAGGCGCCGCCGCCGGTCGTCATGGAGATGGCGACGAACAGTCCCGTGACGATGGTCCCGATCAGCAGGCCCCCGAGCGCGCGCACGCCGGCGCCGCTGCCCATCAGCGTGTTGGTCACCAGCACCAGCGCGATCGGCACCAGGATCGGCAGCAGCGAGGGCACGATCATCTCGCGGATGGCGGCCCTGGTGAGCAGGTCGACGGCGCGCGAGTAGTCGGGCTTCTCGGCGCCGGACATGATGCCCTTGATCTCGCGGAACTGACGCCGCACCTCGGTGACCACCGCGCCGGCCGCACGCCCCACGGCCTCCATGGCCATGGCGCCGAAGAGGTAGGGCACCAGTCCGCCGATGAAGAGGCCGATGATCACCGCCGGGTCCGACAGCGAGAAGCTGACGGTCTTGCCGGCCGCTTCGAGGTTACGGGTGTAGTCGGCGAACAGCACCAGCGCGGCGAGTCCCGCCGAGCCGATCGCGTAGCCCTTGGTCACGGCCTTGGTGGTGTTGCCGACCGCATCGAGCGGATCGGTGATGTTGCGCACTTCCTTCGGCAGGCCGGCCATCTCGGCGATGCCGCCGGCGTTGTCGGTGATCGGGCCGTAGGCGTCGAGCGCGACGATCATGCCGGTCATCGACAGCATGGCGGTCGCGGCGATCGCGATACCGTACAGGTTACTCAGCGTGTACGCGCCCCAGATGGCGAGGCATACCGCCACCACGGGCAGCGCGGTCGCCTTCATCGAGACGCCGAGGCCGGCGATGATGTTGGTGGCGTGGCCCGTCTGCGAGGCCGCCGCCACCTTGCGCACCGGGCTGTACTCGGTGGCGGTGTAGTACTCGGTGATCATGATCATGGCCGCCGTCAACCCCAGGCCGATGAGCGTGCAGCCGAAGAGCTCGGCGGAATGCCCCGGCATGATCTGCCGGGTGATGAAATAGAAGGCCACGGCCGAGACCACGCCCGAGACGATCACGCCCTTGTAGAGCGCGTTCATGATCTTGCCGCCCTCGCGGGTCGAGACGAAGAACGTCCCGATGATCGAGGAGATGATGGAGGCGGAGCCGAGCGCCAGCGGATAGATCACGGCGGCGTAGGCGGCCTCGGGTCCGCGGCGCGCGAACAGCAGCCCGCCGAGCAGCATGGTGGCGACGAGGGTGACCGCGTAGGTCTCGAACAGGTCCGCGGCCATGCCGGCGCAGTCGCCCACGTTGTCGCCGACGTTGTCGGCGATCACCGCCGGATTGCGCGGGTCGTCCTCGGGGATGCCGGCCTCGACCTTGCCGACCAGGTCGGCGCCGACGTCGGCGCCCTTGGTGAAGATGCCGCCGCCGAGGCGCGCGAAGATCGAGATGAGCGAGCCGCCGAAGGCGAGTCCCACCAGCGCGTGCAGCGCTCCCTCGGCGCCCGCCGAGGTGAGCTGCCGCAGCACCGTGTAGTAGCCGGCGACGCCGAGCAGCGCCAGCCCCACGACCAGCATGCCGGTGATGGCGCCGCCGCGGAAGGCGACGGTGAGCGCAGCGTTGAGTCCGCTGGTCGCCGCCTGGGCAGTGCGCACGTTGGCGCGCACCGAGATGTTCATGCCGATGTAGCCGGTGAGCCCCGAGAGCACGGCGCCCACCGCGAAACCGCCGGCGGTCAGCCAGCCGAGCGGCGAGAAGCCGATCACGATGAGCAGCGCCAGGCCGACGATCAGGATCGTGCTGTACTGGCGGTTGAGGTACGCCTTGGCGCCGGACTGGATGGCGGCGGCGATCTCCTGCATGCGTGCGTTACCCGCCGGCAGGCGCAGGATCGCCGCCATGGAGAACACGCCATAGAGTACGGCGAGCACGCCGGCGCCGATCGCGACCCACAGCCACATGCTGAGATCCATCTGGGAAACCTCCCCCCCAAAAAAGGCCGCGAACTATAGCATGGAGGTCCGCACCGCAGCGCAGCAAGCTAGACCTTGAATTCCTCCTTGAGCTTGCGCGGCACCGGGGCGCCGCGGATGCGCGCGTAGTCCGGCAGGCCGTTGCGGTAGGGGGGATAGGCCTCGCCCGCGACCAGCGGCTCGAGATAGCGGCGGCAGGCCTCGCTGATGCCGAAGCCGTCCGCGCGCAGATACTCGGGCGGCAGCTTCTTCTCCTTGTTGGCGACCTCGGCGAGCGGCACGTGCCCGATGACCCAGCGGTAGGGCCTGGAAGACTTGCGCACGATCGTCGGCATCACGGCGTTCACGCCCTTCACGGCGAGCTCGACCGCGGCCTTGCCGACCGCGTAGGCCTGCTCCACGTCGACCCGCGAGGCGATGTGGCGCGCCGAGCGCTGCAGGTAGTCCGCGACCGCCCAGTGATACTTGTAGCCGTGCGCCTCGCGCACCATGTTGGCGACCACGGGGCCGACGCCCCCGAGCTGGGTGTGGCCGAAGGCGTCGCGGGTACCGGCGTCGGCGAGGAACTTGCCGTCCTCGTAGGCGGCACCCTCGGACACCACGATCACGCAGTAACCGAAATCGGTCACGCACTGCTTGACGCGGTCGAGGAAGCGCCGCCCGTCGAACGGCACCTCCGGGAACAGGATCACGTGCGGCGGCTCGTCGAGGCCCCGCCCGGCGAGCCCGCCGGCCGCGGCGATCCAGCCGGCGTGCCGGCCCATCACCTCGAATACGAACACCTTGGTCGAGGTACGCGCCATCGACGCCACGTCGAGGGCGGCCTCGCGCGTCGAGACCGCGACGTACTTGGCGACCGAGCCGAAGCCCGGGCAACAGTCGGTGTGCGGGAGATCGTTGTCGACCGTCTTCGGCACGCCGACGCAGACCACCGGAAAGCCGAGAGAGGCCCCGATCTGCGACACCTTGAGGGCGGTGTCCATCGAGTCGTTGCCGCCGTTATAGAAGAAGTAGCGGATGTCGTGCGCGCGGAATACGTCGATGAGGCGCTGATACTCGGCGCGGTTCTGCTCGATGCTCTTCAGCTTGAAGCGCGCCGAGCCGAATGCGCCCGCCGGCGTGTGCCTGAGCGCGCGGATGGTCGCCGCGCTCTCGCGCGACACGTCGATCAGATCCTCGGTGAGCGCGCCGACGATGCCGTCGCGCCCGGCGTACACCTTGCCGATGTGCCTGGAGCGCATGGCCGTTTCGATGACGCCGGCTGCCGAGGCGTTGATGACGGCGGACACGCCGCCCGACTGCGCGTAGAAGGCGTTGCCGCGGACGATTCTCTTCATGGTGTTGGAGAATAGCGCACCGGGGCGCACGCCGGGAGCGCGCGTTTGACCTGGCGGCGCCCGCTCGGTAACGTGACGTAAGCTTGGTGCTGCAAGCCGCAGCCTCGCAGTGAAATAAGAATATGCGCATCGTCCTGTTGGGGGCCCCGGGATCGGGCAAGGGCACGCAGGCACAACGCCTGGCGGATCTGCACGGCATTCCACAGATATCGACCGGCGACCTGCTGCGCGCCGCGGTAGCGCGCGGTACCGAGCTCGGCCTCCGGGCCAAGGCGGCCATGGACGGCGGGCGGCTGGTCGACGACGGCCTGGTGCTCGGCATGATCCGCGAGCGCCTCGCCGAGCCCGACGTGCGCGGCGGATTCGTCCTCGATGGCTTCCCGCGCAACCTCGTGCAGGCCGCGGCCCTCGACGGGCTGCTGGCGGAGCTCAGGCAGCCGCTCGATGCAGTGGTGCAGTTCGAGGTCGACGCGGCCGAGCTGGTGCGGCGTATCTCCGGGCGACGCACCTGCGCCGACTGCGGGCGCGTCTTCAACGTGCTCACCTCGCCGCCGCCGGCGGGCGATGCGGCGCTCTGCCCCAGGACCGGCGCGCCGCACCGCCTCATGCAACGCCCGGACGACAACGAGGCCACGGTGGCTGAGCGGCTGCGGGTGTATGTGGAGAAGACCCAGCCGCTGATCGCTTTCTACCGCTCGCGCGGCCTGCTGCGAGTCATCGACGCGCAGGGCGAGCTCGATGCGGTCACGCGGCGCCTCGCACGGGCGCTCGGCCTCGCGCCGGGCCCGGCCGCCGCGCGCGTGAGGAAGAGCGCCGCGCGTGCGGCCAGCAGCCGCAAGAGCCGCGCCCGTGCCGGCAAACGCGGCGCGAAGACGCCCCGCAAGAAGACGCCCCGCAAGAAGACGCCGGGGCGCGCCGCGGCCAGGAGCGGCCGCCGCCGCACGCCGGCGAAACGGCGCGGCTCACGCCGTCGCGCGCGCCGCTGACAGAGGTTCCCGGTTGTCCTAAGGCAGGAGCTGGCGCACTTCGCGCCGCAGCGACTCCTCGAGCTGCGCATCGAAGCCACCGTGGCGCGCCACCACCTCGCCCCGGGGCGAAATGACCACCGTGAGCGGCAGGCCACCGCTGAAGCGCCGATGGAAGCTGCCGTCGAGATCGAGGGCCGTGGGGAGGGAGAGTCTTGCCCGGTGCAGGAAGCGCTCCACCTCGGCCCGCGAGGCGGCTTCCGAGGCGAATCCTTCTTCGGTGTTGACCAGCACTACGTGCACCGGGAGCCCGTTGGTCCGGGCCCAGGCCGCGAGGCGGTCCACCGCCGGCAGCGTGAGGCGACACGGTGGGCACCAGCGCGCCCAGAATTCGAGGATGACCGGCGCGCCGCCAAACTGATCCAGCGCGAACGGCTGACCAGAGAGGGTGCGAAGACCCGAGTCGCGTAGCGGCTCGGTGGGCACGGGCGGCTCGCCACCGGCGAGCTCCGTAAAATGCGCGACGCGCTCGACCGGCCTCGTGAGGTCCTGCAGGATATCGCCCGGCAGGGCAACGCCTCGGGGCGCGAAGGCCACCTCGGCCGTAACGGGCGGCGCGCCGGGCCCGGTTGCGATCTGTGCATCGTAGCCCGTCAGCAACGACGAGTCGGCGTCGAAGCGCGCTCGAACCGAGCCGTTGCTCGCCTCGAGAGCGAGCTCGATCACCGGGGCGCCGGAGGCGCCCACGAGCCGCCGGCAGGCGCCGAGAGCTAACCGCTGCAGCAAGCGGCTGCGAAACGCCTGGAGCTGATCTTCGGCTCCAGGCGCTGCTCGCAGCAGCAGCGGTACCGGCACGAGCGGCGCTCCGTGCCCCTCGAAGGCCGCGTCGATCGCGGCCTGGAGGTCGGAGCCGGCCGCCTGTTCGAGCACGCGCGCCGGGGCGGCGCCGGAGTCAGCCGCCAGAACGAGCCGGCCCTCCTGCACCGCCATGACATAGAGGCCAGGCATGCGCAGGTACGCGCTGTGGCGCGCATCGAAGCCGAATTCGGTGGCCTCGGAATGCGCTGGCGCGCCGGGCACCTGCACCAGGTAGTGAGCGGTCGCGTAGAGCGTGCCGAGATCCCGATAGGCGCGCGCGGCTTTGGCGAGCGTTGCGGCGCCATCGCAGGAGAACGCCGTCGCGGAGGTGAAGAGAGCACTCGAGCCGGCAAGCAGCGCGGCAAGGACAGGCAGGTGTGGCACGGACGACCCTCGGGGAGATTTGCGGATCGCGCTTAGCCTGGAGGGCGCGCGGGTCGCAGTCGTCCGATTTCGCGGTTTTCGGACCTGAATTCTCAGCGTGCGGTTTTATGGCGTCGGTTGCCTATGAATTCGGTCGGCGTGAGGCCGGTTGAGGCCTTGAATAGGGCGTTGAAGGTCGACTTCGAGCTGAAGCCCGCCGCATACATCGCATCGAGCACCGAGCGCGCTGCGCCGCAAGGGTCTGTGAGCAGCCGCTGCACTTCCTCGAGGCGGTAGTGATTCACCCAGTCGGCGAAGTTGCGGCCCCGGCCGCGGTTGACGAGCTGCGACAGTACGCGCGGCGGCAGGCCGACCGCGGCTGCGAGCTCGGCGAGCGTGAGCTCGGAGCGCAGGAACGGACGGTGCTCCCTCATGTAGGCCTCAATGGACTCGAGCTGTGCGGCCGCCTCGGCCGACACGAGGGGCGGTTTCGCCTCGTGCGCGGTGCGCGCCGCGGCCGTGTGTATGTCCTCGACGGTGATCGCAACGAACAGGCGCGGAAAGCGCAGCGCGGCCACTACGAAACCCGCGACATAGACGAGCTGTGCGACGAACAGCAGCGCCTCCAGCGCGCGCCCCGCGCCGCCGGCGCCGACGCGGCCCCCAAGGAAGGCGCCGACGTCGAGGGCGTAGACAATGACGAGCCCCACCACCGCGTAGGTCAGCCAGGCGAGCGGCACGTGCGGGACGCTCGAGCGCGTGCGCTCGATGATGCCGCGGTAGCTCAGCAGGTCGGTCAGTGACAGCGCCAGATAGGTGCCGAGACTCGCGAACACGCCGAGCGCGAGCGCCACGTCCGAGAGAACCCGGGCGGCAAAGGCCAGCAGAAAGACCACCACGGGCACCGCATGCGGCAGCCACGCAAGCCAGTTACGCGTGCGCTGGAACAGCAGCCCGCGGACGAACCCGAAGAACAGCGGACCGTAGGCGAGCCCCGCAACGTGCGCCACCGTTACATGCCAGCCGAGAAAGCCGAGCTCCTGGCCGGCCAGGACTGTGACGTGGCACGCAAGCAGGAGCAGCAGCACGCCGAGCGCCGCGCGGCTCTCGGTCGCGTGGCGCAGCAGCAGCACGCCCCCCGCAGCGCACAACGCCGCCACCGAGAGCTGCACGAGGACGAGCGGATTGTCGGGCATTCCGAGAGTCGCCGGCGCGCTGGTCTACAGCGCGGCCAGGAGCCGCTCGCCGAGCACGCTGCGGCGCCAGCCGCGCAGCAGTGCGCCGTCGCGCCGGCCGTCCGCCAGCTGCTCGAGCTCGCGGCGCGTCGCGAGCACCTCCGGCACCAGGGAGAGCTCGGCGGCGACCGCCTGACTGATTCCGCCGAGCTTGCGGACCAGCGCGTTGCGCTGCGGATCGGACTGCGGCCGACCGGGTGCGGGCGGCGCGGGGTCGGGGATCGCGGCCGCCGCCACGCAGGCGAGCAGCTCCCCGCCGCTGTGCTTCGCCAGTCCGGGCGGCAGGTCGGGGATCGCGGCGAGCTGCGCCGCGGTGCGCGGCACGCGCAGCACGATCTCGCGCAGCACGCCGTCCTCGAGAATCCAGCCGCGCGGGCGATCGTGCTCGAGTGCACGCCGCTCGCGCCAGGCGGCGAGGCCGCGCGCCAGGCGCTCACGCCCGGGATCGAGCCCGCGCAGTCCGCGCACGCGCTCCCAGGCCGCCTCCGGCTCGGTCAGAAAATCGCGCGCCTCGGCGAGAGCCGCCAGCTCCTCTTCCAGCCAGGCGAGGCGGCCGAGGTGCGCGAGCGAGCGCTCGAGCTCCGCGGCGATCGGCAGCAGATAACGCACGTCGTCGAGCGCATATTCGATCTGCGCCGCCGACAGCGGCCGCCGCGACCAGTCGGTGCGGGTATGCGACTTCGCGAGCTCGCGCTTGAGCAGACGGCGCGCGAGCTCGGCGTAGCCCACCTGCGCCGGAAAGCCGGCGAGCGCGGCCGCGATCTGCGTGTCGAACACCGGGCGTGTCAGGCCGGCGAGCGGATACAACACCTCGAGGTCCTGACGCGATGCGTGCATGACCTTGACCGTGCCGGGGGCGGCCAGCAGCGCCGCGAGCGGCGCGAGCCCGGTGAGCGCGAGCGGATCGACGCAGGCCGCTTCGGCGGGCGAGGCGAGCTGCACCAGACACAGGCGCGCGTGGTAAGTGCGCTCACGCAGGAACTCGGTGTCGAGTCCGATACGCGGCTCCGCGGTGAGGCGCGCGCAAACCTCGGCCAGAGCGGGCGCTGTCGTGACGGGCGTCTGCAATCTCAACGGTGATGATCTGTACAATCCACCGGGCCAATTATGCGCAGGCTTTACCGGTACCGGAAGTCATGACGGAGGTCGTTCAACTGTACGTGCAGATCGCGCTGCTGCGGCGTGGGCCCCAGGACCTGCCGGTCTCGCGGCTGCTGCTGATTCTCACGGTGGGCGGCTACGTGGCGGTGAACGCGCTGGTGAGCAGCCTGCTGCCACCGAGCACGGGCTGGCCGGCGCAGCTGGCCGTCGACGTGCTGTTCACGCTCGCCTGGTATGCGGCGCTGCTGCAGCTCACCGGCCGCACCGAGCGGTTCCTGCAGACCGCCACCGCGGTGTTCGGTTTCCAGGCGGTGCTCGCGCCACTGCTGATCGTGTCCGAATGGCTGATGCGGCGCTTCGGGCAGGACTCGACCTGGCAGCTGCCGATCGCGGTGGGGGGGCTGGCGCGGGTGATCTGGCTGATCGCGGCCAACGGCCACGTGGTCAAGGCGGCGCTCGACTGGTCGAGCGCCACGAGCGTGACGCTCGTGATCCTGCAGATCGTGGCCGGACAGCTGCTGCTGTTCGCGCTGTTCCCCCCGGCCACCTGAGGGAGCGCCGCATGCACGTCCACATACTCGGCATCGGCGGCACCTTCATGGGCGGCGTCGCCGCGATCGCGCGCGCGGCCGGCTGGCGGGTCACCGGCTCCGATCGCGACATGTACCCGCCGATGAGCACGCAGCTCGAGGCGCTCGGCATCGAGGTGACCGCGGGATTCGATGCCGGGCAGCTCGACCTCAGGCCCGACGTGGTGGTGGTCGGCAACGTGATGACGCGCGGCATGCCGGTCGTCGAGGCGCTGCTCGAGGCGGGCAGGCCGTACCTCTCGGGACCGGAGTGGCTCGCGCGCGAGGTGTTGAAGGACCGCTGGGTTCTGGCGGTGGCGGGTACGCACGGCAAGACCACGACCGCGTCGCTCCTGGCGTGGATCCTCGAGCACGCGGGCCTCGATCCCGGCTTCCTGATCGGCGGCGTACCGGCGAATTTCGCCATGAGCGCGCGGCTCGGCAGCGCGCCGTTCTTCGTCATCGAGGCGGACGAGTACGACACGGCGTTCTTCGACAAGCGCGCCAAGTTCGTGCACTACCGGCCGCGGACCGCGGTGCTCAACAACCTCGAGTACGACCACGCCGACATCTATCCGGACGTCGCCTCGATCCAGCGGCAGTTCCACCACCTGGTGCGCATCGTCCCCGGCAGCGGACGCATCGTCTGGAACGCAGCCGATGCGCGCCTCAGGGAGACTCTCGCCATGGGCTCGTGGACGCCGCTCGAGGGCTTTGCGCGCGCCGGAGACCCGCAGGCGCTGTGGAGCGCGCGCGCCCTCGCCGGGGCCGAGGATTTCTCGCGCTTCGAGGTGCTCGAGGCCGGACGCCCGCAGGGCATCGTCGAATGGCAGCTCATCGGCGCACACAACGTCGACAATGCGCTCGCGGCGATTGCCGCCGCGCGGCACGCCGGCGTGCCGGTGACGCGCGCCACCGAGGCGCTCGCGGGGTTTCGCGGCATCGCGCGCCGCATGCAGCTGCGCGGCGAGGTGCGCGGCGTACGCGTATACGACGATTTCGCGCACCATCCCACCGCCATCGCCACCACGGTAGACGGCCTGCGCCGCCGGGTAGGCAAGGCGGCGCGCATCGTCGCGGTGCTCGAGCCGCGCTCGCACACCATGCGCATGGGAGTGCACCGCGAGACTCTCGCCCCGTCGCTCGCGGGCGCGGACGAGGTGTGGCTCTACACCCCGGCGGACCTCGGGTGGGATGCGGACGCCGTGCTCGGCGCCTTCGGCGCCCGCGGCCACTCGGCCGGCGACGTCGCGGCGCTGGCTCGCGAGCTGGCGCGGGCGCTGCGCCCGGGCGATCACGTGCTCATCATGAGCAATGGTGGCTTCGGCGGCCTGCACGAGAAGCTGCTCAAGGAGCTGGGCCGACCAGCCTCGTAAGCGCCTCGAGTACCTCCTCCATCCGGTTGCGCACCCGCGGCCGGTCGGCGGGCTCGCCGGCGGCGTGCCGGCTACGCTCGAGCGCGGCGCGCGCCGCGCTCTCGATGGCGTAGGCATTCAGCTCGGCGCGCACCGCGAGGCCGGCGCGCACGCAACAGTCGATCCGGTGTGCCTGATCGTGGGCGATCGGCACGGCGATACAGGGCACTCCGCAGGCGAGTACCTGCAGCAGCGTGTCGCCGCCGTTGCAGACCACCAGCCGCGCGGTGCGGATCAGCTCGATGACCTCCGCCGGCGGCAACCGCGGCGCCACTCTGAGGAATGCCTGAGGCTCGCCGCCGTCGGCGGCGGCGTCGGCCCCCACCAGCAGCGTCGCCACACCGCGCCGGGCGATGTTCCGTGCAGCGGCGGCGACGATCGCGGGCGCGTTCTCCGCCCCCCGGTGGGCGCTGCCGCCGCCGGGAACTACCAGCACATAGCCGCCGGCCTCGAGCGCGAAACGCGCGAGGCACTCGTTCGAGCTCGCGAGGTCCGGGGCGGGCAGCAGGGTATCGATGAAGCGGATGGCCGGACGTTTCAGTACCCGCAGCTTCAGGCGCTCGAGGGGATCGAGCGCGCCGGCGATGAAGCGCGGGTACGCGATCCAGTGCTCGTCGATGAGCCGCATCCATCGCAGGCGGAACGCCTTGCGGCGCTGGCGGCGCCGCGAGCTCACGTAGACGATGCGCGCGGCTACCTCGTGCGCCGCGCGCAGCTGTAGCGTGCGTCCCGCGTTGTCGAACACCACGACGCGGGGCCTGAGCTCGCGGATCAGGTCGCGTATCTCGCGCGGGTGAAAGGTCGCCGAGGAGGGCAGCAGGGTAGTGGGGAAGGGCGTCGCGGCGGCGTAGGGCGCGGCGCGGCTCAGGGCGAAGTGCATGTCGAGACCCGCAACGCGGCGCGCCAGGGCCGTGGCGATCATGAGGCAGCGCGCGTACTCTCCCATACCCCGGGGTCCGGATACCGGAATGAACAACAACCGGGCACTCGGGGTCGACACGGCTGCGAATGGTAGCTGAAGGAACGAGCCGCACGATGGCACCGCTCCTGTTCTTCGATCCGCTGTGCCCGCGCCCCTACGGCGGGGAGAGCCTGCGCGCGGGGGGCCTGGCCGGCACCGAGGCGAGCACGGTGCGCATCGCCGAGGCGCTCGATGCCTGGGTGGCGCAGCACAACCGCACCGCGGCCGAGGGGCGCTACCGGCCGCCGAGCGCCGTCGCGCACCTGCGCCACGTGGTGGTGCTGCGCGATCCGCGGGCGCTCTCTGACGCGGCGCGCCTCTATCCCGAGGCGCGACTCACGCTGTGGGTGCACGATCGCATCGAGCCGGGCTCATCGCGCGCGCGCTGGTTCGCGCGCGCCGTGCCGCAGCTGCGGCAGCTGCAGCCCGACGTGGTGTGCGTGTCGGACTACCAGCGCGAGCGGGTGGCCGCGACGCTCGCGGGACTTCCCGGCTGCGAGCGTCTCGCGGTGCGGCGCATCTACAACCCGGTCGACGACGCCATCGTTCCCGACGGCACGCCCGTGGATCCGGCCAAGCTGGTGTTCTTTTCTTCGCCTAACAAGGGACTGCGCTTCGCGCTCGATGCGTTCCGCGCGCTGCGGCGGCGCATGCCGGACCTGCGCCTGTGCGTCGGCAATCCGGGGTACAAGAGCTTCGCCGCGGCCGCCGCCCCGGGGGTCGAATGGCTGGGATCGCTGCCGCACGCGCGCGTGCTCGCCGAGGCGCGCACGGCCCTCTGCACCTTCAGTCCCAACTTCGTGATCCCCGAGACCTTTGGCCTGGTGTTCGCCGAGTCGCGCGCCGTCGGCACTCCGGTGCTGACCTACGACTGCGGCGCCGCGCGCGAGGTGCTCGGCGACAGCGAAGAGCTGCTGCCGGTCACCTGGGCCGAGCGCGCCTACGAGGCGCCACTGCATCGCCTCGAGCCGCGCTGGCGCGCGCCCTGCGCGCGGCTGGCCGACCGCCTGGGGCTCTTCGACCGCTGCATCGAGCGTATCAGCCGCTGGCGCGACGGTGCCCGGCCCCGGGTAGGCCCCGACCCGCGCTTCCGCCTCTCGGCGATTGCCGCCGAGTGGCGCCGTCACCTCGCGGCCTGAGGGACCCGCCGATGCGTGCCTTCGCCTGGTTCCTGCTGCTGTTCGCCGCCGCGCTCGCCGTGGTCGCGCTCGGTACCTATCCCGCGTGGCTCCTGCTGCACCCGCACTTCGACTTCCCGTTCCATCGCATCGGCGAGCGCCTCGGGATGCTGGCGCTCGCCGCCGGCTTCCTCCTGGTGGCCGGGCACCTGAGGCTCGCCGACCGCACGAGTCTCGGCTACGGCGCACCCAGGCCGCTGTTCGTGCGCGAGATGCTCGTCGGGCTCACGCTCGGAGTCGCGACCATGGCGGCGGTCGTCGCGGCGATGAGCGCGCTCGGCCTGCTCGAATGGTCGCGCACGGCGGGCATGGGCGCGGGCGCCGTGGCGCAGCTGCTCGTCACGCGCCTCGCGAGCGGGCTGGCCGTGGCGCTCATCGAGGAGACCTTCCTGCGCGGGGCGATGTACACGGCCATCGCACGCGAGTCGCGCGCGCCCGCCGCGGTGCTCCTGACCTCACTCTTCTACGCCGCGACCCACTTCTTCGGTAGGGTGCGCATCGCCCCGGAGGATGTCACGCCCTGGAGCGGAGTTGCGCTCCTCGGCCAGTCGCTCCAGGCCTTCGCGCACTTCGGCGGCATCGTCGATGCGTTTCTCGCGCTCACTGCGGTCGGCGTGGTGCTGGCCCTGGTGCGCCAGGCGACCGGCAACATCGCCGCCTGTCTCGGGCTGCACGCCGGCTGGGTGTGGGTGATGCTGGTGGTGCACGAGCTCGCGGGCCCGTGCCGTGCGGCGCCGCTCGGCTTTCTCCTCAGCCGCTTCGACGGCTTCGTCGGCTGGCTGGTGCTCGGCTGGACGATCCTGCTCGTCTGGCCGCTGTGGCGTTTCTACGCAGCTCGGTCTGCCGCCATCGCAAGAAAAGCACTTTCGGGGACGCCGTAGATCCATACCCCCGAAAATGTTTTGTTGCGCTCGCGGCCGCCCTCGCGGGTGTGCTCAATCGAGCTGCCGGGGCGCGAGGCCGTCCTTGCGCAGCGCCTCGAGCAGGCCTCCCTTGCCGACCAGGTGCAGCGCTCCGACCACGATGAGGCAGTTCTCGTCGCCGCGCAGCAGCCGCTCGATCTGCGGCAGCCAGTGCCGGTTGCGATCCATCACCAGGGCGTCATAAAGCGCGGGGAAGGAGCGATACTCGGTCGCGAGCAGCGTGGCGAGCTGCGCCGTGTCGCCGCGCCGCCAGGCCGCGAGCACCGCGCGCGTCTCGTTCCCGGTATCCTCGAGGTCGTCGAGCACCATGTCGAGAAAGCGCAGCTGCGCCTGCGGCGCGAGCGCCTCGAAGACGTCCATCTCGTCCGCGAGGCTCTCGAGCCCGGCGGTGCTCTTGTGATCGGCGAGCGCGCGCTTGAGCAGCTGCTGCTCGACTCCCTGCTGCGGGTCGAAGCCGAGTCGCGCGTACTCGAGCTCGGTCAGCTGCAGGGCGACCATCCACGGCGCCTCGTGATCGAGCGACCCGCCCGGCAGGCCGAGCGCGGCCGCCGCGGTGCTCGCACGCGCGTAGCGCGCCGCACCGGCGATCTCGCGCAGGCTCGTGCCCTCGGCAAGACCCCCATGCTGAAGCAGCGTACCGAGCGCCTCGGACGGATCGAGCTTGCCGAGATCGATCTCCATCACGAGCCGTGCCGAGTCGGCGTAGGCGCGGGTAAAGCCCGGCGGCAGCGCGGTCTCTGCCTCGGGCAGCAGATGAATCGAGCCGGCGAGATAGACGGTGTTATGGGCGCCGCGGATCGCCCACACGGGGCTCGCGGCTTCGGCGCTCAGGCAGCCGAGTAAGCCGAGCGTGAGGACCCATTGGCATGCTGATCCAGCCACACGACCTCCGTCAGCAGCGAGCCGTCGGGCCGCAACTCGAGCGTACGATACGCCGGCGGCCGCACATCGACCGCGAAATCATCGGAGTTGGGAAGGAATTGCGCGCAGGTCGAGGGCGTGGCGAGGAGCCGTACCCCCTTGCGCAGGGCGTCATGGGTCTGATGCACGTGGCCCCACAGGATGGCGCGCACGTTCTGGTGCCGGTCGACGGTCGCCAGGAATTCCGGCGCGTTCTCGAGGCCCACGCGGTCGAGCCAGCGGCTCGACATCGGCACCGGATGGTGATGCAGGCACACCAGGCAATGGCGCTTGCCCGCGCTGCGGAGCGCCGCGTCGAGTGCGCTCAGCGACTCGGGGCTGAGACGGCCGCTCGCCGAGCCGGGCAGGCAGCTGTCGAGCAGCACGATGCGCCAGCGGCCGAGATCCACGTGGCCGCCGAGTACGAAGGGCGGTCCGGCGAGCTCGCGGCGCATCGCCTGCGGCTCGTCGTGATTGCCGGGAATGCACAGCACCGGCAGCCCGAGCGCGGCGAACAGCCGGCGGAAGTGCGGGTACCCGGCCGGATCGTCCTGCACGATGTCGCCGGTCACGAGCAGCGCGTCCGGCGGCCAGTCGCGACCCTGAGCCGCGGCAAGCGCGGCCTTGAGCGCAGGCAGAGTCGCCACTCCACGCAGCGCTTCCGTCCCGCTGCCGTAGAGATGCGTGTCGGTGAAGTGTGTGAGACGCACGACACTCATAGCAAAAAACAGCCTAGCAGAGCGTATCTCACGCGGCAGTGAACCAGGTCGCCAGCCGGCAATCGCCGCGTGTCGCACAATTTCTACAGTTCATAACGCGCCGCGCGTTCCCACGCCGATACTGTGAAGCACGCCCACAGCGCGGTCGCCCTCGCACAGAACTTAAGTCGAATCAATCTGTCGCCGGGCGGACCCGGCCCGCGACCGCGGTGGGGGAGCGGGCCGCCGCGCTTCCGAACGGGCAATTTGAGCATCAGGCGCACCTTTGGGAGAATGCGCGCCCCTGCACGGCCGCCAGGCACCGCGGCCTCCGACAGCCGCTCAAGGCACTGAATGACCACTCGCCGCGAACTCGCCAATGCCATCCGCGCACTGTCCATGGACGCCGTGCAGCGTGCGAACTCAGGACACCCCGGCATGCCGATGGGCATGGCGGATATCGCCCAGGTGCTGTGGTGTGATTTTCTGAGGTACAACCCGGGAAATCCCCGCTGGGCGAACCGGGACCGTTTCGTGCTCTCGAACGGCCACGGCTCGATGCTCCTTTACTCCGTGCTGCATCTCACGGGCTATCCGCTCACCATCGCCGACCTCGAGTCCTTCCGCCAGCTCGGCAGCAAGACACCCGGTCACCCGGAGTACGACTTGCCCGCGGGCGTCGAGACCACGACCGGTCCGCTCGGGCAGGGACTCGCAAACGCGGTCGGCATGGCTTTCGCGGAGAAGCTGCTGGCGCTGCGCTTCAACCGCCCGCAGCTGCCGCTCGTCGATCACCACACCTACGCTTTCTGCGGCGACGGCTGCCTGATGGAGGGCGTCTCGCACGAGGCGTGCTCGCTCGCCGGGACGCTGGCCTTAGGGAAGCTCATCGTCTTCTACGACGACAACGGTATTTCCATCGACGGCAAAGTCGCCGGCTGGTTCACCGACGACACCCCGGGCCGCTTCGCCGCCTACGGCTGGCACGTGATACCGAACGTCGACGGCCTCGACGGCGAAGCGGTGGGCGCCGCGATCCGCGCGGCGCGCGCTGAAACCGCGCGACCGTCCCTCATCTGCTGCAAGACCATCATCGGCTACGGCGCGCCTCACCGGCAGGGCACCAAGGAGGCGCACGGCGAGGCGCTCGGCCCCGAGGAAGTCGCCGCTGCGCGCGCCGCCCTCGGCTGGCCGTACCCGCCGTTCGTCGTGCCGGACGAGATCCGCGCCGCCTGGGACCATCGCAGGCAGGGCGCGGCGCTCGAGGCCGCGTGGCGCGAGCTCCTGCAGCGCTATGCGCAGCAGTACCCCGACGACGCCCGCGAGTTCGAGCGGCGCATGCGCAGCGAACTGCCGGCCGGCTTCCGCGCCACCGCGAGCCAAGCCCTCGAGGCGTTCGCCAGGCAGACCGCGGCCCAGGCGACGCGCGCCTCCTCGCAGGCGGTACTGAACCTGTTCGCGCCGGCGCTGCCGGAGCTGTTCGGCGGCTCGGCAGACCTCACGCAGTCGAACAGCACCTTCTTCAAGAGCGCACGCACCGTGACGCCGCAGGATGAGGCGGGCGACTACCTGCATTATGGCGTGCGCGAGTTCGGCATGACGGGAGTCATGAACGGCATCGCGCTGCACGGCGGGCTGCTTCCCTACGGTGGCACGTTCCTGGTGTTCTCCGATTACGCGCGTAACGCCGTGCGCCTCGCCTGCCTGATGCAGCTGCGCGTGGTGCTGGTGTACTCGCACGATTCGATAGGTCTCGGCGAGGACGGCCCGACGCACCAGCCCATCGAGCATCTCGCGAGCCTGAGGGCGATGCCGCACCTCTCCCTGTGGCGGCCGTGCGATGCGGCGGAGACCGCGGTGGCGTGGACGCAGGCCGTCGGACGGCAGGGGCCCACCGCGCTGGTGCTCACGAGGCAGGGCCTGCCCCAGCAGCCGCGCAGCGCGGCGCAGCTCGAGAACGTGGCGCGCGGCGGCTACGTGCTCATCGAGTGCCAGGGCACGCCGGAAGCACTGGTACTCGCCACCGGCTCCGAGATCGGTATCGCAGCGCAGGCGGTCAACGCCCTGAATGCCGCCGGGCGGCGCGTGCGGCTGGTGTCGCTGCCGTCCACCGACGTCTTCGATGCCCAGGACGAGGCATACCGCGAGGCGGTGCTGCCGCGCGCGGTCACGCGGCGCCGCGCGGTCGAGGCCGGCGCCACGCAGAGCTGGTGGCGTTACGTCGGCAGCACCGGAGCGGTACTCGGCATCGACCGCTTCGGGGCCTCCGGCAAGGCCGCCGACGTCTTCACCCACTTCGGCTTCAGCGCCGATAATATCGCGCAACACATACGCGCACTGCTGGAGGTTTGATGGCAATCAAGGTCGGAATCAACGGCTACGGCCGCATCGGGCGCAACGTGCTGCGCGCCCTCTACGAGGGCCGGCGCACCGGCGAGCTCAGGATCGTGGCGCTCAACGATCTCGGCGACCCGAAAACCAACGCGCACCTGACGCGCTACGACACCGCGCACGGCAAGTTTCCCGGCGAGGTGTCGGTGGACGGCGACTACATGGTCGTGAACGGCGACCGGGTGCGGGTGCTGGCCGAGCGCGATCCGGCCAGGCTCCCCTGGGGAGAGCTCGGAGTCGAGTACGTGCTCGAGAGCACCGGACTCTTCACCAGCAAGGCCAAGGCCGGCGCGCACCTGAAGGGGGGCGCGAAGCGGGTGGTGATTTCCGCGCCGGGCGGCGACGACGTCGACGCCACGATCGTCTACGGCGTCAATCACCAGACGCTCAAGAGCAGCTTCACGGTGATCTCCAACGCTTCGTGCACCACCAACTGCCTGGCCCCGGTTGCCAAGGTGCTGCACGGCAAGGTCGGAATCGCCGCCGGGATCATGACCACCATTCATGCCTACACCAACGATCAGGTGCTGACCGACGTCTATCACACGGATCTGCGGCGGGCGCGCTCGGCCACCATGTCGCAGATCCCGACCAAGACCGGCGCCGCCGCGGCGGTCGGGCTGGTGCTGCCGGAGCTCAAGGGCAAGCTCGATGGCTTCGCGGTGCGCGTCCCGACCATCAACGTCTCGCTGGTCGATCTCACCTTCAGCGCCAAACGCGCCACCTCCGTCGAGGAGGTCAATCAGGCGATGAAGGAGGCGGCGGCCGGCCCATTGAAGGGGATCCTCGCTTACAACACCGAGCCGCTGGTGTCGGTGGACTTCAACCACGACGCGCACTCCTCGGTGTTCGACGCCACCCTCACCAAGGTGATCGACGGAACGCTCGTCAAGGTGTGCGCCTGGTACGACAACGAGTGGGGATTCTCCAACCGCATGATCGACACCACGCTCGCGTGGTCCAAGGTCTCATGAAGTTGCTGCGCGTGACGGATGCGGACCTGCGCAACAAGCGGGTCCTGATCCGCGAGGACCTCAACGTTCCGGTGCAGGGCGGCGTGGTGGTGAGCGATGCGCGCATCCGCGCATCTCTCGCCACGATCCGCTATGCGCTCGACCAGCATGCGCGGGTGTTCGTCGTCTCGCACCTGGGGCGGCCGAAGGAGGGCGCCGACGACCCGTCGCTGACGCTGGCGCCGGTGGCCGCGCGCCTTGCGGAGCTGCTCGGCAAGCCCGTGCCGCTGCGCAAGGACTGGCTCGCCGGCGTCGACTGTCCGCCCGGCACCGCGGTGCTGTGCGAGAACGTGCGCTTCCTCAAGGGCGAGAAAGCCGACGACGAGCAGCTCGCGCGGCGCATGGCGGCGCTCTGCGATGTGTTCGTCATGGACGCCTTCGGCACTGCGCACCGCGCCGAGGCCAGCACCCACGGCGTCGCGCGCTTTGCGCCCGTGGCGTGTGCGGGCCCGCTGCTCGTCGGGGAGCTCGAGGCGCTCGAGCGCGCGCTCAAGCAGCCGGCGCGCCCGCTGGTAGCCGTCGTCGGCGGCTCGAAGGTCTCGACCAAGCTCATGGTGCTCGAAGCGCTCCTCGAGAAGGTCGACCAGCTGATCGTCGGCGGCGGCATCGCCAACACCTTTCTCGCCGCCACCGGGATTGCGGTCGGCAAGTCGCTGCACGAGGCCGAGATGCTCGACGTCGCGCGCCGCCTCCTCGACCGCGCGCGCGCGCGCGGCGCGGAGATTCCGCTGCCGAGCGACGTGGTGGTCGGCAGGGAGTTCGCCGCCACGGCGCACGCCGACGTGCGCCCGGTTGCCGAGGTGCGGCCCGACGAGATGATCCTCGACATCGGGCCCGACAGCGCCGACCGCTGCAGCGCGCTCATCAGGGCGGCTGGCACCGTGATCTGGAACGGCCCGGTGGGCGTATTCGAGTTCGAGCAGTTCGGCGAGGGTACGCGCACCGTCGCGCAGGCGATCGCGAGCAGCAAGGCCTTCTCGCTCGCCGGCGGCGGCGATACGCTCGCGGCCATAGAGAAGTACGGTGTCGAGGACGGCATCTCCTACATCTCGACCGGCGGCGGCGCCTTCCTCGAGTTCGTGGAAGGCAAGACGTTGCCGGCGGTCGCCGTGCTCGAGCAGCGCGCCGCGGGCTGAGGACTTCAAGGGAGCCGCCATGCTGAGACGCACCAAGATCGTAGCGACGCTCGGGCCCGCGACCGATGACCTCGGGGTGCTCACCGAGATGATGAGCGCCGGCCTCGACGTCGTGCGCCTCAACGCCTCGCATGGCACCGTCGAGGACCGCAGGCGGCGCCTCGCGGCGGCACGCCAGGCCGCCCACCGCGCCGATCGCTGCGTCGGCGTGCTGCTCGATCTCGGCGGGCCGAAGATCCGCATCGACTGCTTCCGCGAAGGGCGCGTCGAGCTGGTCGAAGGCCAGGCCTTCGCGCTCGATACCGCGCTCGAGCCGATGGCCGGAACCATCGAGAGGGTCGGGGTCGCCTACAAGGAGCTGCCGCGCGACGTCGCCGCCGGCGACACGCTGCTGCTCGCCGACGGCCAGATCGTGCTCGACGTCAGGAGCGTCGGCAAGACGGTCATCGAGACGCGCGTGCGCGTCGGCGGCACGCTGTCCGACCGCAAGGGGCTCAATCGCCAGGGCGGCGGGATCTCGGCGCCGGCGATCTCCGAGCGCGACCGCGAGGACATCCGCTTCGTCGCCGAGGAAGGCATCGATTACATGGCCGTATCCTTCGCGCGCGACGCCGCCGACATCGAGCAGGCGCGGGCGCTGGTGCGGGCGGCCGGGGGCGATGCGCGCATCGTCGCCAAGGTCGAGCGCCACGAGGCGGTCGACAATCTCGCCGGCATCATCGACGCCTCCGACGTCGTCATGGTGGCGCGCGGCGACCTCGGGGTCGAGATGGGCTACGCCGAGCTCACCGGACTGCAGAAGACCATCATCCACGACACCCGCCACCGCAACCGCGTGGTGATCACCGCCACGCAGATGATGGAGTCGATGATCCAGAACCCGGTGCCGACGCGTGCCGAGGTGAGCGACGTCGCGAACGCCGTCATGGACGGGACCGATGCCGTGATGCTGTCGGCGGAGAGTGCCACCGGCCGCTATCCGGTCAAGGCCGTCGAGGCCATGGCCGAGGTGATCGCGGGCGCGGAGAAGTACCAGCTCACCCACCCGCGTGCCCGGCAGCGCTCGGTCGAGGGGGTGTTCACCGGCACCGAGGAAGCGATCGCGATGGCCGTCATGTACACGGCCAATCATATGAAGGTGCGCGCGATCGTGGCGCTGACGGAGTCGGGGGCGACGCCGCTGTGGATGTCGCGCATCCGCTCCGACATTCCGGTGTATGCCTTCACGCGCCACGAGGCGACGCGCCGCCGCGTGACGCTCTACCGGGGCGTGTACCCGGTGATCTTCGACGTGACCAGCGCCCGCTCGACCGAGGAGCTCTACCGCGCACTGTTTGCGCGCCTTCTCGAGCTGAAGCTGGTCGATCTGCACGACCTGGTGATTCTCACCAAGGGGGAGGCGTCCGGGGTGCAGGGAGGCACCAACTCCATGCAGATCCTGAAAGTGGTGCTCGACTGACGTCTTTCGACCGGCGCCGCACGCTGCGCATCCTGCGCTACGCGGGCGCGGCGCTCGTGCTGCTCGCGCTCATCGTGCTCGCGGTGCTCTTCGGGGTGCTGCGCTCATCGCTGCCGCGACTGGACGGCGAGCTGCGCGCGGTGGGCCTCAAGGCGACGGTGCGCATCACGCGCGATGACCTCGGCGTGCCCACGATCGACGCCGCCAACCGTTTCGACCTCGCCTACGGCACCGGCTTCGTACATGGTCAGGACCGCTACTTCCAGATGGATCTGTCGCGGCGCCTCGCCTCCGGAGAGCTCGCCGCGCTCTTCGGCAGCGTGGCGCTCGATGAGGACCGCAAGACCCGCCTCTTCAGGCTGCGCCACGTCGCGCGCGAGGCGCTCGCCGAGGCGAGCGAGCCGCAGCGGGCGCTGCTCGAGGCCTATGCGCGCGGCGTGAACGCCGGGCTCGCGAGCCTCAGGTCACGCCCCTGGGAGTACTGGATCCTCGGCGCGCCGCCCGCCCCCTGGCGGGCCGAGGACACGTTCCTGGTCACCTACGCCATGTGGTGGGACCTGCAGTCGGAGGACTCCGGCTACGAGCGCCTGCGCCAGGAAGTCAATGCACGCCTGGGTGGGCCCGAGTGCGGCCGCGGCTGGAAGTGCGCGCTCAGCTTCCTCTATCCGGAACGCACCGAATGGGACGCGCCGCTCGGCGCGGAGGCGCCGGTGATTCCCGCCGGGATTCCGCCCCCCGAGGCGCTCGACATCCGGGATGCACACCCCGCGCAGGCCGCGCACGCGGCGGCGGCCGCGTTTGCCGAGCCCGACAGCCGGGCCGGCAGCAACAACTGGGCGCTGAGCGGTAGTCTCACGGCCACCGGGGCCGCTCTGGTCGCCAACGACATGCACCTCGGCCTGCGCGTGCCGGCGGTGTGGTATCGGGCGCGGCTGCGGACCTCGGGGGAGGGCGCCGGCGGCGCCCCCCTCGATCTGACCGGAGCGACGCTCCCGGGCGCCCCGCTGCTGGTGGCGGGATCCAACACCCATATTGCCTGGGGATTCACCAACAGCGCCGGCAACTGGACGAGCGTGACGCGCGTGCCGTGCACCGCCGACGGGACCGACCACCTCACCACCGCTTCCGGCAGCCTTGCGCTCACCGTGACGCGCGAGCGTATCCACGTGAAGGGCGCCGCGGACGCCGAGCTCGAAGTGAGGTCGGGTCCGGCGGGGGTGCTGTGGCAGGCGGAGCCCGGGCGGGGGAGCTGCTGGTTCATCGGCTGGCTGGCGCAGCAGCCCGAGGCGACCAACCTCAATCTGCTGGGCCTCGAGCACGCGGCGAGCGTCGCCGAGGCGCTCGCGCTCGCCCCCGGGATCGGCATTCCGCACGAGAATTTCGTGGTCGGGGACCGCGGCGGGCACATCGGCTGGAGCATCGCCGGGCGCATCCCGGACGACACCGGCCCGGCCCGCGCGCTCGGCAAGGCGTCATGGACCACGGCGGCGAATCATCCGCGCCTGCTCGATCCGCCGCGCGGGCTCATCTGGACCGCCAACGCGCGGGTGAGCGTCGAGGACAAGGAGCTCGCGCTCATCGGCGGGTCGGACGCGCGCTACGGCGCAAACTACGTGCTCGGCGCGCGTGCCCGCCAGATCCGCGACGACCTGCTCGCGCTGCCCGGGAAGGAGAAGCCCGCCGACATGCTGCGCATCCAGCTCGATGACCGCGCGCTGTTCCTCGCGCGCTGGCGCGGGCTGCTGCTGCACCTGATCGATGATACGAGCGCGCGCGCGCATCCGCAGCGCGCGCAAGCCCGCCGCCTGGTCGAGGCGTGGGATGCGCGCGCCGCCGTCGATTCGGTGGGCTACCGGCTGGTGCGCAGCTTCCGCGACCGCATCGAGAATGCGGCCTGGGAGATGGTGCTGAGGGCGCTGGCGGTGCCGCAGGAGTACGACGTCGGCCCGCCGTCGCAGTTCGAGACCCCGCTCTGGCAGATGGTGACCCGTCAGCCGCCGCACCTGCTCGCCCGCGAGTATGCCGACTGGCCCGCGTTTCTCGACGCCGGGCTCGATGCCACCCTCGCCGATCTCGGCGCGGAGTGTCCCGAGCTCGCCCGCTGCACCTGGGGCAGGCACAACGTCGTGCGGGTGCGCCATCCGCTGTCGCGCGCGTTGCCCGCGCTGGCCTGGCTTCTCGACATGCCGTCTCTCGAGCTGCCGGGCGATGCCTACATGCCGCGCGTGCAGCACGTCGCATTCGGTGCTTCGGAACGCTTCGCCGTGTCTCCCGGACACGAGGAGGAGGGCTATTTCCTGCTCCCGGGGGGACAAAGCGGCCACCCGCTCTCGCCCTTCTACCGCTCGGGGTTCCTTGCATGGGCACACGGTGAGCCGCAGCCTTTCCTGCCCGGTGTGGCGCGGCACACTTTCACCCTGAGGCCCAACTGAGTCTGCGGCAGTGACGGCGTCGGCGGCCGGCAGGGTACGGCGCGCGACGTCCGTCACACGGGGTTAAGCCTGGCAGGTTCCATAATAGGAGCCGGATAGGATCATGGACGCCTTCGGCGAAACCGGGAATTGGCCGGCCGATCGGCCGACCGTCGGACTCGTGCTGACGGGCGGCGGGGCGCGTTCGGCCTATCAGGTCGGCGTGCTGCTGGCACTCGCCGAGCTGCTGCCCCGTGCCCGTAATCCCTTTCAGGTCATCGTCGGCACCTCGGCAGGGGCGGTCGCGGCCAGCGTGCTCGCCGCCGAGGCGCATCGCTGGCGCCGGGCGGTGGCCGGACTCGAGCGGGTGTGGGCCAACTTCCGCTCCGGGCAGGTGTTTCACGTCGACGCGCCGCACATGCTGCGCGCGGGCGCGCATTGGGTGCTCGCGCTGCTCTCCGGTGGGCTGGTGCTCGCGCCGCCGAAGTCGCTCCTCGACAACACGCCGCTGCGCGAGCTCCTCAACCGCCACGTCGACTGCGCCGGCGTACGGCGCAGCATCGCCCGCGGGCACCTGCGCGCCTTCGCCCTGTGCGCGACCAGCTACGTGAGCGGCCAGTCGGTGGCGTTCTTCGACGGCATCGAATCGATCCGCGACTGGTCGCGCGCGCAGCGCGTCGGCCGCCGCTGCGAGTTCAGCCTCGATCACATGATGGCGAGCGTGGCGATTCCGCTGCTGTTCCCGCCGATGCGGATCGACCACGAGTATTTCGGCGACGGCGCCATGCGCCAGCTGAACCCCCTGAGCCCCGCGATTCACCTGGGCGCCGACCGGCTGCTGATCATCGGCGTGCGGGCCCGCCGCGCCGCCGGCGTCACCGTCGACCGCCTGCAGCCCAGCATGCCGACGCCGGGCGAGATCTTCGGCTACATGCTCGACACGCTGTTCACGGACCAGATCTACGGCGACCTCGAGCAGCTCGAGCGCATCAATACCCTGGTCGAGAGCGCGCCGGATGCGGCGCGCGGCGAGCGGCACGTCGAGACGCTGATGCTCGCCCCGAGCGTCGATCCGCGCGAGATCGCCGCGCGGCACGTGAGCGAGATTCCGCGCGGGCTGCGGGCGCTGTTGCGGGTGATCGGCGGACGCGACGCTTCCGGCTCGCAGCTGGCGAGCTATCTGATGTTCGAGGCCGGCTACACGCGCGCGCTCATCGAGCTCGGCTATCGCGACGCCATGGAGGCGCGCGCCGCGCTGGTCGCCTTCATGAGCGGCTCGCGGCTGCCGGCGGTGCTGACGGCTCCTGGCGTGGCCCAGGCGACCTGAGCACGCGGATCCCGTCGGCCGCACGCCGCGCCGCGCCCGATCAACCGGCCGCGCGCGGCCGTGCCCGGAACATACCCGTGTCCGGCAGGCCGGTGTGCCGCGCCGTGACGTTCGGGAACTCGGCGCCGAAGTCCCCGACCAGCCGCTCGACGATGTAGACCGAGCGGTGCTGTCCGCCGGTGCAGCCGACGGCGACGGTGAGATAGCCGCGGTTGCTCGCCTGAAACTCGGGCACACGGGCGCGCACGAAGCGCGCGATATCCGCGATCAGCGTACCCACGTCGGTGTGGGTCTCGAGGAAATGCACCACCTCGGAGTCGCGCCCGGTGAGGTTGCGCAGGCCCGGCTCCCAGTAGGGATTCGGCAGCGCGCGCGCATCGAACACGAAGTCGGCGTCCCCGGGAATGCCGTCCTTGAAGCCGAAGGATTCGAAGGTGATGGACAGGCGGTCGGCGGCGCGCTGCTCGACGCGCTGGTGGATGATCTCGCGCAGCGCGTGTACGCCCATGCGCGAGGTGTCGATCACGAGGTCGGCCGCCGACACCACCGGCTCGAGGAGCCCGCGCTCGAGAGTCATCGCCTCGCGCAGCCCGACGTCGGCGCTGCTCAATGGGTGCCGGCGGCGGGTCTCGGCGAAGCGCCGCAGCAGCTCGTCCTCGCCGGCGATCAGGAAGATCACCTCGACCTGCAGGCCGCTGCGCTTCAACTCGCCGATGAGCTGCGGAACGCTGGCGATCTCGGCCGCGGTGTTGCGCGCGTCGAGCCCGATGGCGGTGCGCTCGTAGGTAGGCTCGGGGCTGCGAACAGTGAAGGAGATGAAGGGCTTGAGCAGCGCCGCCGGGATGTTATCGATGCAGTAGAACCCGAGGTCCTCGAGCATGTGCAGCGCGACGCTCTTGCCGGACCCGGACAGGCCGCTCAGGATGACGATGCGCACCGGGATATGTTCATCCAGCTCACCGCCCGCCGCAAGCGCGGCCCGTAAGAATCAGGCGCGCGGCGTACGCCGCACTTTCAGCGCCTGCGGCGCGTGGTGATTGGCGCGCTTTTCCTTGTGCTTCTTGATCGAGCGGTCGAGCTTGTCGGCGAGCAGGTCGATGGCGGCGTACATGTCCTCCTCGGTCGCGTGCGCGTGGATGGCATTGCCGCTCACGTGCAGGGTGGCCTCGGCCTTCTGGCGCAGCTTCTCCACCGTCAGCACGCAGTGCACGTCGATTACGCGGTCAAAATGGCGGCCGATGCGCTCGAGCTTCTTCGCCACATAGCCGCGCAGCGATGGGGTGACTTCGACGTGGTGCCCGGTGACGTTGAGCTGCATAGTCCGTCTCCTGTTGGTGGTTTTTTCCGGTCGCAAGCGTTTCGAGCTGCCTCAGAGCTGCTGAGTTCCGGCGCGCCGGCGCTCGCTCGATGCCGGGATTCCCATGGCCTCGCGGTATTTGGCGACGGTGCGGCGCGCCACCGGGATACCTTCACCCGAGAGCAGCTGGGCTATGCGCCCGTCGTTCAGGGGGTTGCCCGGATCCTCGTCCTTGACGAGCTTGCGGATCTTGGCGCGGATCGCGGTCGAGGAGGTGCCGGAGCCGTCCGCCCCCTCGACCTGGCTCGAGAAGAAGTAGCGCAGCTCGAACACGCCGCGGGGCGTATGCATGTACTTGCCCGAGGTCACCCGCGAGATGGTCGACTCGTGCATCTCCACCGCCTCGGCGATGTCGCGCAGGATCATCGGCCGCATGTACTCCTCGCCGTGCTCGAGGAACGCGGTCTGGCGCTCGACGATCGAGCGCGCCACTTTCATGAGCGTCTCGTGGCGGATCTCCAGGCTCTTCAGCAGCCAGCGCGCCTCCTGCAGCTGCGCACGCATGCTGGCGTGGCTGGCGGTGCGGCCGATGAGGCCGGCATAGCTCTGGTTGAGGCGCACGCGCGGCAGCGTCGCCGGGTTGATCTCCACGCCCCAGCCGTGCTCGGTGCGGCGCACGAATACGTCGGGTACCACGTACTGCGCGTTGCCGGCGCTTACGGTGGCGCCCGGGCGCGGGTGGCACGAGCGCACCAGGGCGAGCGCACTCGCGATCTCCTCCTCGGTGGCGCGCAGCTCGCGCTTCAGCGCCGACAGTTCGCGCTCGGCGACCAGCTCGAGATGGTGACGGGCGATCTTGAGTGCGGTGGCCAGCCCTTCGGTGGCGGGATCGAGCTGCCGCAGCTGCAGCTCGATGCACTCGCCCACCGAGCGGGCGCCGACGCCCGCCGGGTCGAGAGCCTGCACGCGCTCGAGCACGGCCTGAACTTCCCCGGCCGTGGCCTCGACCTCGGGGCGCAACGTCTGGGCAATCTCCTCCAGAGACTCGGTGAGATAGCCGTCGTCGCTGATCGCATCCACGATCGCACTCGCAATCGCGAGCTCGCGCGGCGCGAGGTGGGCGAGCTCGAGCTGCCCGAGAAGATGCTCCTGCAGCGACTGGCCGGCGTCGTCGGCGTAGTCCTGCTGCCGCTCATCGTCGTCCCCGCTCCAGGGCGTATCCGCGGGACCGGTGTTCTGCTGGCTCCAGGGCTCGTCCAGCACCTCGACGGTGCTCTCGCGGCGATTTTCGGGCGGACGCGGCGATTCTGCGATGGCGACGACCTCGAACGTGCCCGTGCCCTCGGTCTCCTCGACGGGCTCGAGCATCACGTTCTTCTCGAGGAGCTCGCGGATGTGAGCCTGAAGCTCGAGCGCCGGCAGCTGCAGGAGCCGGATGGCCTGCTGCAGCTGTGGAGTCATGGTCAGTTGCTGACCGAGCTTCAGCTGCAGTGAGGGTTTCAGCATGGTGCCTTGTGAGCGGCCGGGGCGTCCCAGCCTCCGGATACGATTTTCGTAACTAACTGAAAGCCAAAGTTATCCGAGCATCTGCCCCCGGCGCGCCTCAGAGCCGGAACGTCTCGCCCAAGTACACCTCACGGACTTGGCTGTTGGCAAGGACTTCTTCGGCAGTTCCCGATGCGATCACCGTGCCCTGATTGACGATGTAGGCCCGGCCGCAGACGCCGAGGGTCTCGCGCACGTTATGGTCAGTGATCAGGACGCCGATGCCGCGGTGGGTCAGCTCGCGGATGATGCGCTGGATGTCGAGCACCGACAGCGGGTCGACCCCCGCGAACGGCTCATCCAGCAGCATGAAGCGCGGCTCGGCCGCCAGCGCCCGGGCGATCTCCACCCGGCGCCGCTCGCCGCCGGACAGCGAGATGCCGAGCGTGCGGCGCACGTGCCCGATGCGCAGCTCCTCGAGCAGCTGCTCCAGCCGCTCCTCGCGCGCCGCCCGTTCGAGGTCGGTACGCGTCTCGAGAATCGCGAGCACGTTGTCTTCGACGGAGAGCTTGCGGAACACGGAGGCTTCCTGGGGCAGGTACCCGAGCCCGAGCTGCGCCCGGCGGTGGATGGGCAGCAGCGTCACGTCCTTCTCGCCCAGGTGGATGCGGCCGGCGTCGCAGGGAATGAGCCCGACGATCATGTAGAAGGCCGTGGTCTTGCCGGCACCGTTGGGTCCGAGCAGGCCCACCACCTCGCCGCTCTCGAGCTCGAGCGACAGATCGCGTACTACCGGACGGGACTTGTAGCTCTTGGCGAGGCCCGTGGCCCTCAGGAGCGTCATGACTTGGGGGCGGCGTCGGCGGCCGGCGCGGACTGATCCGGCCCGGGCTGCGCCGCGGCGGGCCTGGGCGCATCGGGCCTGGGCGCATCGGGCCGGGCGGCATCGGGCCGGGCGGCATCGGGCCGGGCGGCATCGGGCCGGGCGGTAGCCGGCTTCGCGGCGTCAGGCCTCGCGGCCTCGGGCTTGCCGGTCGCCGCGGCGCGCGGCGCGATGCTGATGTGGACGCGCTGATCGCTGCCGGCGGCGGCGTTCGGCGCCGCGGCCGCCTGGATCTGCTGCTCGCGGATGTTGTAGACGAGCAGCGGGCCGGAGATCTCGTTCTGCCCGTCCGAAAGCCACGCTTCGTCCGTGAGCCGCACGGTGCCGTCGTTCACGTCGTAGAGGATCTCGTCGGCATGACCGTGGGCGACTGCATCGGAGTTCGCGCGCTTCTGCTCGAACTCGGCCGGCTTGCCGGTGATGGTGGCGCGCGCGATGTGATTGTCCTTGAACTCGACCACGGCAGACTCGGAGCGCAGGTTGCCGTGCTGCTCGGCGTCGATGCGCACATTGCCCTCGAAGTCCCAGCGGCTGTTGGCGAAGTCGAGTCCGGTGGCGTGTGCGTGCTCGGCCTGCACGCGCATATTGCCCTGGGAAATGACGACGTTCCTGAACACCAGCGTATTGGTCCTGGCGTCGATCTCCGAGGAGGCGGCATCGACCGACACCGGCAGTCCGCTGAAGTCGGGGACCGCATCCGCCGCGTGGATCGCGAGCGCCGGCCACAGCGCCCCGGCGAGCAGCAGCGCAGTGCGATTACGGCAGATATGAGCCATGGACGCCCGATTCTAGCTCCATGCGACCCTCCTTCAAGCGCGCAACCAGACCCTTGGCGTGCAGCTCCCGGCCCGCCATGGTGAGCGTCACCGGATCGGGCGTCGTGACCACCTGTGTGTGCGTGTCGAAGGAGAGGTGGTCGGTGGTGATCTCGGCCTGATTCTGGGTGCCGGGGAGGAGCCCCGCCACGTGCACATCGCCCTCGAGCTGCACGACGCCGGTGTCCTGACCGAGCTCGCCGTGCTCGGCGCGCGCCGTCCACTGCTCCCCGCTCGCCGCGCGGAAGCCCATCTGTACCTGCGTCATCCGCACGGTGTCTTCATCGGGCTGCTGACCGATGCGCGCCGCATCGAGGCTGTAGAGCGGCTGCCCGTCCGCACCGGTCTGCACCAGATGGGCGCCGAGCGCCGCGTAGCCCGGATCATGCACGGCCGCTGCGGCGGCACCCGTCACGACGGCTCCCTGCTGCGGCCCGGAGAGCAGCACCAGGCCCACCACGAGCGACAGTCCCGCGAGCAGTACGACCAGACGGTAGAGCATCAGTCAGCGCCTCGCGAGCAGGAAGTCGCACACCTCGCGTACCGCGCCGCGGCCGCCGCCCTGGCGGGTCACGACGGCGGCGGCGCGCCGTACGGCAGGGTGCGCATCCGCGACCGCGAAGGCAAGCGCGACCGCACGCATGAGCGGCACGTCGGGCAGATCGTCTCCGACGCACGCGCAAACGCTGCGTGCGAGCCGCAACCGCGTCCGCAGCCGCTCGAAAACCGCAAGCTTGTCCGCGACGCCCTGATGCACGTGGCGCACCTTGAGCTCCCGGCAGCGGGCACGCACGGCGCCCGAGCGCCGTCCGGAAATCACCGCGACCGCGACGCCGGCGCGCTGCAGCGCGACCAGCCCGTAACCGTCGCGGACGTCGAATACCTTGAGAGCCTCGCCGCGCGGTCCGAAGTACAGCCGCCCGTCGGTCAGCACCCCGTCGACGTCCAGCACCAGCAGCCGAATCGCCCCCGCCCTGCGCACCTATGCCAGGCGCCTCACATCACGCGGGCACGGAACAGGTCGTGCACGTTGAGCGCGCCGACCAGACGGCCGGCCGCGTCCGCGACCGGCAGAGCCGTGATCCGATGCAGCTCCATGAGATGCACGGCCTCGGCGGCGAGCTCACGCGGCCCGATGGTCTTGGGTGCAGGCGTCATGACCGCGCCCATGGTCGTGGCATGCACGTCGATCCGCCCCTCGAGCGCGCGGCGCAGGTCGCCGTCGGTGAACACCCCGAGGATCCGCTCGTGCGCATCGACCACGACGGTCATGCCGAGACCCTTGGCGGACATTTCCAGGAGCCCGGCGCTCAGGGGCGCCGTGGGCAGGACGCGCGGCAGTGCTTCCCCGGTGCGCATCAGGTCCTCGACGTGCAGCAGCAGCTGCCGGCCGAGGCTGCCGCCCGGATGCGCGCGCGCGAAGTCCTGGGCGGTGAAGCCGCGCGCCTCGAGCATCGCGACCGCGAGTGCGTCCCCCATTCCCAGGGTGGCCGTGGTGCTCGCCGTCGGCGCAAGATTGAGCGGGCAGGCCTCCTCGTCCACCGCCACATCGAGCGTGACGGCAGCGGCCTGAGCGAGCGTCGAGTCGGACTTGCCGGTCATCACGATGAGCGGCACGCCGAGGCGCTTGAGCGCCGGCAGCAGCGCCACGACCTCGGGGGTCTCGCCGGAGTTGGAGAGCGCGAGCACCACGTCCGTGCGAGTGATCATGCCGAGGTCCCCGTGGCCGGCCTCGGCGGGATGCAGGAAGAACGCGGGAGTGCCGGTGCTGGCGAGCGTCGCGGCGATCTTGCCCGCGATGTGACCGGACTTCCCCATGCCGGTCACGACCACGCGGCCCTGGCAGGCGAGGCACAGGCGGCAGGCCTGCGCGAATGCGGCGCCGATGCGGGCGCCGAGCGCGCCGAGCGCCCGTGCCTCGATGGCGAGAGCGCGGTGGGCCGAGGCGATGAGCTCTGCGTCGTTCGGGTCTCTCGCGGCCTTCGGCCCGGCAGGTTGCGCCTTCATGCGACTCATTATAGGCGCGGGCGCGCTAAGCCCATGTAATATCCGGCCCATGAACCCCGAAGAGGTCGCGCGGCTGATCCGCGCAGGGCTGCCCGGTGCGCAGGTCGAGGTGCGATCCGACGACCAGACCCATTTCGCCGCGCGCGTGATCGCGCGCGAGTTTGCGGATCTGCGCAGCCTCGCCCGCCACCAGCTCGTCTACCGCGCGCTCGGTGAGCACATGGGGCGCGCGATCCACGCCCTGTCGATCGAGGCGCTCACCCCCGACGAAGCCAGGGCTGACAAGTGAAATTCGTCAACCGGTAGTATGGACAAGTTGCAGATCCAGGGTGGCACGCCCCTCGAAGGCGAGGTGCGCATCTCCGGCGCCAAGAACGCCACGCTGCCGATCCTCGCCGGGGCACTGCTCGCGGATGATCCGGTGGTGGTCGCGAACGTCCCGCACCTGAAGGACGTCACGACCACGGTGGAGCTCCTCGGGAGGATGGGCGCCACCGTCACGATCGACGAGCGCATGCGCATCGAGGTGGACGGCTCGACGGTGCGCGAGTGCTTCGCGCCCTACGACCTGGTGAAGACCATGCGTGCGTCGATCCTGGTGCTCGGCCCCCTGGTGGCGCGCCACGGGCGCGCCGAC
>DASQIP010000066.1:0-65008 GCA_035631515.1 Steroidobacteraceae bacterium | reverse complement strand
TCGTGACCTCGGCGATGTTGCGCACCTGGCCGGTGAGATTGGCCGCCATCGCGTTGACGTTGTCGGTGAGGTCCTTCCAGGTACCCGCCACGCCCGGCACCCGCGCCTGGCCGCCGAGCTTGCCCTCGGTGCCCACCTCGCGCGCCACACGCGACACCTCCGAGGCGAAGCTGTTCAGCTGCTCGACCATCGTGTTCACGATCTTGCCGATGCGCTGAAATTCGCCGCGCAGCGGCAGGCCGTCGATGTCGAACAGCATGCGCTGCGAGAGATCGCCGCTCGCCACCGCCTCGATCACGTCGGCGACGGCGGTGATCGGACGCATCAGGTCGGCGATGAGCGTATTGACGGACTCGATTTTGCTCGCCCACGAGCCGACCGCACCCGCGACCCGCATGCGGCGGTTGATCTGACCCTCCTTGCCCACGGCCTCACACACGAGCGTGAGCTCCTCGCTCATCGCGGTATTCAATTCGGCTACGTCGTTGAAGACCTGGGCAATCTCACCGTCGACACCCGTGAGATCGAGCGGCAGCCGTACCGTGAAGTCGCCCTTGCGGAGCGCGCGCAGCGCGCCGAGCAGCGCGCGCTGATCGAGACTCTCGCGCGGTTCCTGACCATCGCGCGGATCGCGGGCCTTCCGTGGTTCGGGAGCCTCGCGTTGATCGCGAGCCTCGGGCACATAAGCAACGTCGTTCATCCAGCCTCCCCCGCACACACCGGGACGCCCCAACCCCACGTTCGGGCGCCTCAGCAGTCCCGACATCGTAGTGCCTGCGAAATCCGGCCACCATCGTCGGATCACCATGAGAGTGTGGCGATTCACCGTCAGCCGTGTAGTCATTCGGCTACACGGTAGTCCTTCGGGGCAGGGATTGGTCCGAACGGACCATTCGGCACGGCGGCGCGCCCACACGGCCTTAAGGCCTCGTCTCTATCGTCCCCGCATGGCTCGCCCACCCCTTCATCTGCTAGCGAGGGTCAACATGTCCGCCGCCCCGAACATCCGGGTCTTCTCCACCTGCCCGCCCTCGGCCACCGCGAGCCCGGAGGCTTATCTCGAGCAGGTCGAAGAAATCGCCAGCTGGAGCGAAGATGCCGGCTGCGAAGGGATCCTCGTCTACACCGACAACGGGCAGGTGGATGCCTGGCTCGTCGCACAGACGATCATCGGCGCTACCCGCAGCCTCTGTCCTCTGGTCGCGGTTCAGCCCATCTACATGCACCCCTACAGCGTCGCCAAGATGGTTGCTTCGCTCGCCTTCCTGCACGGCCGCCGCGTGTATCTCAACATGGTGGCGGGCGGCTTCGCGAACGACCTGGCCGCGCTCGACGACCGCACGCCGCACGACCAGCGCTACGAGCGGCTGATCGAATACACCACGATCGTCCAGCTGCTGCTGCAATCGGAGGAGCCGGTCACGTTCGACGGCACCCACTACCGGGTGAAGAATCTCAAGCTGACACCGCGGGTACCGCGCGAGCTGCTACCCGGGATCCTGGTGTCCGGCTCCTCGGAGGCAGGCATGGCGGCGGCGCTGCGGCTGGAGGCGACCGCGATCGAATACCCGAAGCCCGCCGCCGAATACGCCCGCGTCACGGGGCCCGCCCCGGCCTCGCGCGGCATCCGTATCGGCATCATCGCCCGCAGCGCCGACGCGGAGGCCTGGCGCGTCGCGCATGCGCGTTTTCCGCCCGACCGCCGTGGCCAGCTCGCACACGAGCTGGCGATGAAAGTGTCGGACTCGGCGTGGCATCGGCAGCTTTCGGATCTCGGCGAGACGCCGGCCGGGGCGCACAACCCCTATTGGCTGGTGCCCTTCAAGAACTACAAGACCTTCTGTCCCTATCTCGTCGGGAGTTACTCGCGGGTGGCGCACGCGATTGCCGGCTACGTGCAGGCCGGCTATCGGACCTTCGTGCTCGATGTGCCGGCGGCTGCCGAAGAGCTGCGGCACATCGGTGCCGCCTTCGGAGCGGCCGCCGACTCGCTCGCGGCATGAGCCGTCTGCTGCAGACGGCCATCAGCGAACGGACGGACGCCCGTCCGGAATCCCGGGCGATCGTCTCGCAGGACGGCACTCTGACCTACGGTGAGCTCGAGGCCTCGAGCAATCGTCTCGCGCGCATGCTGCGCGAGCTCGCTTGCCGCCGCGGCGACCGTGTCGCCGTGCTGATGCCGAAGACGCCGGCGGCGATCGCCGGTCTCGTCGGCGTTCTGAAGGCGGACGCAGCTTACGTGCCGCTCGACCCGGCCGGTCCTCCCGCGCGGCTGGCGCGGATGCTGGAAGCATGCGGCTGCCATTCGATTCTGGCGGCGCGCCAGACGGCCGCTCAGCTGCGCGCGACGCTCGCATGCGCGAGCCTCGAGCGGCGCCCGCTCGTCGGCTGGCTCGATGCCGGCGCGCCACCGGACGAGGAGCTCGCCCCGGCGTTCACGGCCGCGGATCTCCCGGCTCTGCCCGCGAGCGCGCCGGCGAGCCTGAACCGCGACACGGACCTCGCGCACATCCTCTTCACGTCGGGCTCCACCGGCCAACCGAAGGGGGTGATGATCACGCACTACAGCGTGATGCGCTTCCTCGAGTGGGCGGCGGACTGCTTCCGCCCCTCGCCCGCGGACCGCGCCTCGCAGCACCCCCCGCTGCACTTCGACCTCTCGACCTTCGACGTCTTCGGCACGCTCGGCGCCGGCGCGGAGCTGCATCTCATTCCCCAGACCCTGAATCTTCTGCCGCACAAGCTCGCGCAGCTCATCCGCAGGTCCCGCCTGACGCAATGGTTCTCCGTGCCCTCGGTCCTGAACCTCATGGCCAAATTCGACGTCGTGCAGCAGGGGGACTTTCCCGAGCTGCGCCGCGTGCTCTGGTGCGGCGAGGTGCTGCCGACGCCGACGCTGATCTACTGGATGCGGCGCCTGCCGCACGCACGCTTCACCAATCTCTACGGCCCCACCGAGACCACCATCGCGAGCAGCCATTACACCGTGCCGCATTGTCCCGCGGACGCGCGCGAGCCGATCCCGATCGGCACCGCCTGCGCGGGCGAGGAGCTGCTGATACTCGATGCCGAGATGCGTCCGGTGGCCGCGGGCGAGACCGGCGATCTGTACATCCGCGGCGTGGGCCTGAGCCCCGGCTACTGGCGCGACCCGCAAAAGACCGCGGCCGCCTTCCTGCCGTACCGCACCGCTACGGGCGCCGAAGATCGCATCTACCGCACCGGCGACCTGGCGCGCCGCGGTGCCGACGGACTCATCTATTTCGCCGGCCGCTGCGACCACCAGATCAAGAGTCGCGGCTACCGCATCGAGCTCGGCGAGATCGAAACGGCGCTCGCCGCGCTGCCCGAGCTGCGCGAGAGCGCGGTAGTCGCGGTGCAGTCCGAGGGCTTCGAGGGCTGGATGATCTGCTGTGCCTACGTGCCGGTGCGCGGCCGCAGCCTCGATCCGCAGTTCCTGCGGCAGCGGCTGGCGCGCGTGCTGCCCGGCTACATGCTGCCGGCACACTGGATGCGCTGCGACGCGCTGCCCCGCAACGCCAACGGCAAGACGGACCGCCCGCTGCTGCGGCGGCGCTTTCTCGAGGCCAAGCGGGCCGCGCCCGCAGACGCCGCGCCGGCGGTCGCGATCCCCGGGAGCCACTGAGCGCCGCGGCCCCATGTCCGACCCGGCCATCGACGTCGACCGGCTGCGCGCCCTGCTGCGCGAGCATCTGCACGTCGACGTGCCCTCGCCCGAAGTCGATCTGCTCGAGAGCGGCGTGCTCGACTCGTTGCAGCTCGTGGATCTCCTGCTGCTCGTCGAGCAGCGCTTCGGCCGCCGCATCGCCATCGAGTCCGTCGATCTCGATGACCTCCGCTCCCTGGGGCGTCTGGCCCGACTGCTGAACGACCCGCCCGCCGGCGACGGCGGCGCCGGGCCCGAGCCGCGGGTCGCAGACCTGAGGGCCGTGCGGCGTCGCGGTGCGAGCCGGCGTGACTAGCCTGCGCGAGCTCGAGGAGGAGGACCTGCCGGCCGTCGTCGGGCTGTTCGAGCGGGTCTATCCCGAGCAACGCTGGCCGTCGCGCCCGGGCTGCGAGCGCTACTTCCGCGAAATCCTGTTCGCCAATCCCTGGCGCGATCTCGAGCTCCCCTCCTGGATCGCCGAGGCCGACGGCGCTGCCGTCGGCTTCGCCGGAGTGTTGCCGCGGCCGATGCTGTTCGGCACGCGGACCCTCAGGGTGGCGGTGGGCTGCCAGTTCATGGTCCACCCCGACTGGCGTCACAGCCTCGTGGCGCTGCAGCTGCTCAAGCGTGCGCTGGCGGGCCCGCAGGACCTGTTCATCACCGACGGCGCCAACGAGCAGGTGAAGCACCTGTGGCGCGCCGTCGGTGGCACGGTCCCGATGCTGCACAACCTCGACTGGACACGACTGCTGCGGCCGAGCCGCTATGCGCTGGCGCTGGTCGAAAGACCGGGGCGCCATGGCCCGCTGCACTTCGCCGCGCGTGCCTCGTGCGCGCTCGCGGACGCGGTCGCCGCCCGGGTGCGGCCCAACCGTTTCGCGCGCGAAGACGACCGGATCTGCGACGAGCCGCTCGATGCCGGCGGCATGCTCGATCATCTGCCCGAAGTGGTGAACGGCGGATACCCGTTGCGCTCGTACTACGACCGCGAATCGCTCGCCTGGGTGTTGGGCCAGGCGGAACGCAAGACGCGTCACGGCCGGCTGCGCGCACGTGCAGTGCGCGAAGGCGATCGCGTGCTCGGCTGGTTCATGTACTACGCGCAGCCCGGAGCGGTCAACGAGGTGCTGCAGCTCGCCGCCTGCGACGGCGCCTTCGACCGCGTGTTGCGGCGCCTGCTCTGCGACGCATGGCGCCAGGGCGCCACGGCGGTGCGCGGCCGGCTCGATCCCTATCCCCTGCAGGAGCTCTCCGACCGGCATTGCTGGATGCGCCGCGAGGGCGCCTGGACCCTCGTCCATTCGCGCCATGCCGACCTCGTCGACGCCATCGAGCGAGGCAGCGCCGGGATAAGCCGCCTGGACGGTGAGTGGTGGCTGCGGTTCATCGGCGGGTGAGCCGAAGGGTCCATGGGGACGCACGGCCGGGCCCGCTTTCAGATAACGCACGACGCATAACCTCACGCCCACATGCCGAGAATGAGCATCTGCCTGATCGGCCTCGACAACCTGCCGGTGCTGGCGCCGGAGTTCCGCGGGGAGGCAATCGGCGGCGAGTCGGTGCAGCAGACACTGCTCGCGCGCGCTCTGGTACGCCGCGGACACCAGGTCAGCATGGTGACCGCCGACTGCGGCCAGCACGATGGCATGGTCCGCGACGGTATCTGCGTCTACAAGGCCTACCGGCCGGCAGCCGGAGTTCCCGTGCTGCGCTTCATCCATCCGCGCTGGAGCGGCCTGTGGTCGGCGCTGGCGCGCGCCGACGCGCAGGTCTACTACACCAGCTGCGCCGGGATGCACGTCGGGCTGCTGTCGCTGTTCTGTGCGCGTCATGACCGCCGCTTCGTCTTCCGTTGTGCGAGCGACACCGACTGCGACCCTGCGAGGCTGCTGGTGCGCTACGCACGCGATCGCTGGCTGTACGCCTACGGGCTGCGGCGGGCGCACGCGGTACTCGTACAGAGCGCTTCTCAGGCGCAGCGCCTGGCGCAGCGCTTCGGTCGCAGCGGCCGCGTCGCCGGCATGCTGGCCGAGCCGGCGCCCCCGGCGGCCCGGCGTGACCTCGACGTTCTCTGGACCGGCAACATCCGGCGCGTAAAGCGTCCCGAGCGCCTCCTCGAGCTCGCCGCGCGGCTGCCCGGGGTTGTATTTCACATGGTCGGCGGTCCGGTGCCTGACGAGCGGTCGTTGTACGAGCGCATCCGCGCCGCCGCGGCGCGCTGCCGCAACGTCGTCTTTCACGGCCACCTGCCCTACTGGGAGGCGAGCGCGATGTACGGGCGGGCCCGGCTGCTCGTCAACACCTCCGAGGCCGAAGGCTTTCCGAACGCCTACCTGCAGGCCTGGATGCTGGGCGTCCCGGTCGTGACCTTCAGCGACCCGGACGGGGTCATCGACTGCCACGGTCTCGGCGAGGTGGTCAGATCCCCGCTCGCGATGCGGGGTGCGATCCAGCGCCTGCTCGCCGACCCGGACGAGCTGGCGGCGCTCGGGGTGCGCTGCCGCGAGTACATGCGGCGGGAATATGCCGAGGAGCGGATCCTCGCGCCGTATCTCGCCGCCTTCGAGGAGCTGACGCGGAGTCCGGCAGGCGCGCAGCAGCTGTTCGCCGGTGGCGGACGCCGTGTCTGAAACACCGTTCATCATCACCGTCGACACCGAGGGGGACGACATCTGGTCGCGGCCCCGCGAGATCACGACCCGCAACGCCCGCTTCCTGCCGCGCTTTCAGGCGCTGTGCGAGCGCTTCGGCTATCGGCCCGTCTATCTCGTCAACTACGAGATGGCGACCTGCCCGGAGCTCGTGGAGTTCGGGCGCGATGTCCTGAGGCGCGATGCGGGCGAGATCGGCATGCACCTGCACGCCTGGAACTCGCCGCCGCTGATCCCGCTGACGGACGACGACGGCCGGCACCAGCCGTACCTCATCGAATATCCCGACGACGTGATGCGGGAGAAGATCGCCGTCATGACGCGGCTCCTCGAGGAGCGCTTCGACCGGCGGATCGTGAGCCACCGGGCCGGACGCCTCGGATTCGACGGCCGCTACGCGGAGATGCTGCTCGAGCAGGGTTACCTCGTGGATTGCTCCGTGACTCCCGGGGTCGACTGGAGCACCACGCCCGGCGCGCCGGACGGAGCCGGCGGGCCGGACTATCGCGGCTTTCCCGACTATCCGTACTTCCTCACGCCCGCTAACATTGCCGCTCCGGCGCGCCGCGGCCTGCTCGAGGTGCCGGTGACCATCGGGACGAGCGGCCTCTACCGGGCGGCGCCCTGGGCCTACCGTCTGCCGCTGGCGGGCCCCATCTTCAATCGCATCTCGCCGATGCACAGCTGGGCGTGTCCCGGGGAGAACGGTCTCGCGGGCATGCTGCGCGCGGCGCGCGCGGCGCGCGTCAACGGCGCGGTGTGCGTCGAGTTCCTGGTGCACTCCTCCGAGCTGATGCCGGGCGGCAGCCCGCGATTTCGCGCGTCCGCCGACATCGAGCGGCTGTACGCGAGCCTCGAGGTGCTGTTCGAGGAGCTGGCCGCGTGGTGCAAGGGCACGACGCTCGCGGAATTTCACTCCGGCTTCGCCATGAAGGTCGCGGCGTGATCCGCGTTCGGGGCCGCGCCGTAACCTACGGCGAGCTGTGGCTCGATGAGCCGCCGCCGGCGGATGCGGGCGTCGACATCCTGGTCTACCGCTATCGCTCGACGCCGATCGCCGACGCGCGCAACTCCCCGCTGCACTCGCTGCGCACCGATCTCACGCCGCCGGGCGAGGCGATTCTGGCGCGGTTCGACGAGACCTGCCGCCGGCAGATTCGCCGCGCCGGACGTGAAGACGCCTTGCGGTATGAGATGTCCGCCGAGCCGGCCGCGGACCTCGCTGAGTTCATCGACTTCTACGACGTGTTCGCGCGGCAGAAGGGCCTGTGGCTCGCCGACCGCCACTGGCTCACGCGTGCGGCCGAGGCGCGGCAGCTCGCCCTGAGCCGCGTCGTCCGCAACGGCGAGACGCTCGTATGGCATGCACACCTGTGCGCCGGCCGCACGGCGCAACTCGCACACTCGGCCTCCTGGTTCCGCGGAGCGGACGGCGATCACCGCTCGCTCGTCGCGCGCGCGAATCGCTGGCTGCACTGGCAGGACATGCTGGCCTTCAAGGCCGCGGGCCTGCTGCATTACGACTGGGGCGGCATGTTTGCGCAGGAGTCCACCCCCGAGCGCGCCGGCATCAACCGCTTCAAGCGCGCCTTCGGCGGCACGCCGGTGCTGGCTTACGAGTGCTCGATCCCCGTCACGCTGCGCGGCCGAATGTGGCTCACGCTGCGCGGCCTGCTGCGGCGCGACGCGCAGCGCCCGCGGCCCGAAGCGGCGAGCGCGGCGTGAGATGAGGAGCAGCTCATGAAGAGCGCGGCATCGGCACGCACCGGAGCCGCCGCGGCTCAGGGGATACGCGCCACCTATCTTGCGACGAACAGGATCGCGACAGGCGCCGCAGGCGACCTGGCGGAGTTCCGCCGCGAGTACGAGCGCTTCAGCCGACTGTTGCCGCCGCGCCGGCCGCTGCGCGTCCTCGACATCGGCTGCGGAACCGGCGCGTGGAGCGTGCATTGGGTGGCGCAGGGCTGCAAAGTCACGGGCGTCGACTTCGACGCGACTTTCATCGAGCGGGCGCGAGAGCGGGACGTGCTCGCCAACGGCCGCTTCCGGGGCATCGTCGCGGACGCCACCCGGCTGCCAGGGGATATCGGTGAGTTCGACGTGGTGTCGCTCAACTCACTCCTCGAGCACGTGCCCGACTGGCGCGCCGCGGTGAGTGCGGCGGTGAATGTGCTTCCTCCCGGTGGCGTCCTGCTGCTGCACACGACCAATGGTCATCATCCATTCCAGGGCGAGGTAAACCACTTTCCGTTCTACCCCTGGCTCCCGAGACCGCTTCGTGATCGTGTGCTGAGCTGGATCATGAAGCATCGGCGTGATCTCGTTAACTACACGGATTATCCGGCCGTGCACTGGTTTACCTACCCCCAACTCTCGCGTGTGCTGCGCGACAGGGACCTCGAGGTATACGACCGCCTCGATCTGCTGCATCCGGGCCAGATGCAGGGGCTGCGATCGATCGCTCGCTGGATGGTTCCGGATGGCAAGCGGCCGGCGCGCGGCAAGTGGTTGTTCTACCTGCTCTCGCCCACCGTGTCGCTGTACGCCCGGCGGCCGCCTCACTGAGCGCGCTCCACGGACGTCAGGCCGAGCGCCTCCCGGGTCGCCGCGCGCTTGAGTTGCGCGTGCACGACGGCCACCGGGCTCCCGACGGGCGTGTGGTAGTTGGCGAGCTTCAGGTAACAGGCCTGCCCCGCGTACAGCGTGGGCCCGCGGTAGTCGAGCGCCCGCCGGCCGTCGACCCAGGCGTCGAAAAAGCCATCGCGCCCGGACGACCAGCGGATGTGGTAGACGAAGCGGTACCAGTGATTCTTTATTATGGGGCCCACGGGGAATATCCGGGTCGGCGAGCCGGGCGCCCCGTTCGAGACCACCGGCCCTGCGGAGATCGCGAACTGCATCCCGGGAGGCTTGCCGACGACGTCGATCTCGAAGTTGGCCTGGCCCTCGGAGCCCGTCTGATGAAAGTCGAAGACCACGCCCCACGGCCAGGAGTCCGCCGCCGTGGCGCGCGGCGGAGTGTAGTCATCGGGGAAGAGCAGCGCGTGCGTCCACCACTGCTCGGCGCCCTGGGAGCAGCCGGTCTCCTCCGGCGACAGGGCGAGGTCTGCGCGTTCGGCGCGGCCGCTGCCGGCGATGCGCTCGTCCCCCGGCATCGTTTCGAGGCGCACGCCGGGCACACCCGCAACCTCGACCTCCGTGATGCGATCGGACGACTTCGCCTGCGCTGCGAATCCGCAGCTCCTCCAGGAGCTCGACAGCGTGCAGGAAAAAGCCGCGGGGGTGGAGTCCTCGGAGCCGCCGGCAGCCGGCGCCGCTGCCGCGAGCAGAGCCGCGGCCACCGCGCAGCCGGCTGCCGACAGGTACTCGCGGCCGCAGCGCGTCCGGCTCATGACTACATCCGGTCTCCGGACTGCACGCGCCAGGACATGCCCGCCCAGCCGCGCACCGCGGAGGCATACGCTGGTTGCAGCGGCAGGACCAGCATGTATCCGGGATGCGCCGCGAGTCCGAGGCGGCGCGCCGCCGCCGTCTCGTGCGGGCAGGTCGAGAACATGAAGAACTTACGCCCGCGGCGCCGTGCGCACTCCACGACGGCACGGATGGCGGCCACGCGCTCGCGCCCATCGCCGTCGAGCCATTGCAGGCGATCGGTGTCGGCAACCCGCTCGATCACGGCACGGCACGTGGCCCCGATGCGCAGTGTCTGCACCCCATCCGGGCGATCCACCAGCTGCGAGCGCCAGGCACTCGCGTCGGGGTAGTGGAACCCGGCTGGCGCCGCCGGTGGGCGCACGCGCGCCGCAGCGCGCAGCGGCCAGTCGTCCGCCGCCCGCGCGTCCCGCAGCTGCAGCAGGCCCGCCGGCGGACCGGCTGAGCGAGCGCGCGACACGATGTAGGCGCTCGGGATGGCCGTGGCCCCGAGGCGCGCGAGCCCCCGCCCCGAGGTGTTATCCGCGGTGACGAAGCCGAGCAGCGCGGCACAACCGCGGGCCGCACTCCGCTCCGCCGTCGCCCGCAGCACGCGTGCGTAGCAACCGCGGCCGCGCGCGCTGGGCAGCGTAGCGGCGGCGAGTGCGATGCCGACCCGATGCACCTCCCCATCCTGGGTGCGCAGCTGCCGATAGACCACGCCGCACGCCGCCACCGCGCGCCCGCCCTCCGTCAATATCAGCCGGTCGGGAAGCTCACCGGCGAAAGGACGCTGCAGGTACCAGCGGTACATCGCCTCGGTCCAGCGGGCGGCGAAACACCGGGTCAGAAATGCCGGGCCGACCTCGGCCTCGCGATCCTCCGGATTGACGAGAATCCTCAGTTCGCCAGCGCCCGGCATCGGTTCGCTACCTCATCGAGCGAGGTCCACCACAGAGCATCGCCATAGCGGCGATGGAGCTCGCGCCACAGCCGCTCCAGGTAGGCGCAGTAGTCGTCGTCGAGTCCGTCGAGCATGGTGATCCCGCCACCCTTCTTGAAGACGTGCGCCTTGATGAAGAGCAGGCCGCCGGCCTCGATGATGGCGTGGGCACGCTCGAGCGTCGAAGTCGCCTGAAAGTTCGTGGTGAAGTGCACCAGTCGCCGGGCCGCAGCCGCGGGCTCGTGCGCGGGCGCGCCCGCAATCCAGGTCGGGTGAATGAGCGAGGCGCCGCGCAGCCCGTGGCCGGCCGTGCGCGCCCCGGCGCTCACCGGGGTATCGAGGTCACGTGCCGAAGCCACGAAGCGAAATTCCTCGTCGCCGAGGGCCGCACAGAGCGCGGGAGGCGTATTCCAGGCCGGCGCTGCGAAGCCCGGGACGTGCCTGAGCCCGGCGGCGACGAAGATCCGCCGGGCCTCCTGCACCAGTGCGCGGCACCTGCGGCGCGACTGTCCCTGGAATTCCGTGGCGAGCCGCGGCCCCGGGTGGGCGTGATGCAGGCCATGTATGGCGCAATCGGTGCGCGGCAGCGCGTTCAGGTAGGCGACGAAGTCCGGGAACCGGTCGATGCGAAAACGCCCTCTGGGCGCGAGGGGTGCCCAGTGGATGCGCTCACGCAGCAGCGGAACGCGTGTCAACCACTTGCGGGTCCTGACCAGCTCCACCCGCCGCCAGTCGGGCGTGACGAACATCGTGATGCGCAGCCGCGGGTGACGCTCGAGCAGCCGCTCGACGCGGCCCAGGGCACCGCGGCCGAGATCTCCGCCCGCATCGAACGCATCCGCCGAGCCTGCCGGATGGACATCGTCGATACTGAAGCACACGGCCGCCTGCTTGCCGTCCGGCAGCCAGCCGCGGCAGTCCGTGAGCATCATGGCCGATACAGCGCGCCGTAGAGACTCGGGACGTCCTCGTGCGACTGGTAGTGATCGCGGAACACCCGGCGGTGCCACAGCTTGAGCGCCACCCAGTTGGCGAACCCGAGCGTGATCGGCACCAGGTGCAGCAGTACGTAGATGAAGTAGATCGGCAGGATCGGGGCAATGTAGGCGCGGTCGCGATGCGGCACGACGGTGAACAGCGCGAGCGAGCCGAGCCCGAGATAGCTCACGGAGGCGCCGACGAAGTACACGGGATTGACCATCCCGGCGTAGGGCAGCAGGTGCAGGACGAACAGGTTGTCGAAGATCGCCGCGACGCTCACGGACAGCAGCGCCGCGCTCACGAGCTTGAGCGCGTGCAGGCCGAGTCCGAGCACGCCGAGGTAGCCGATGTAGTTGTACATCGCGAACGGGTCGCGCCGGCCGACCCGCCACAGCTCGGGGAGGCGTTCCGTATAGACCCGCAGCAGTCCGTGATACCAGCCGACGCGCTGCGAGAACCAGTGGCGAAACGAGTTCGGCCGGTCGGTGCTCACCACCAGGCGGCCGTCGTAGTAGATGCGCTCGCCGTCGTTGAGCAGGATGAGCGCGGTCTCGAGGTCCTCGGCATAGACCGACAGTGAATGGCGCGCGAGCGCGTGCTCGAGCGCGTCCCGGCGGTAAATGGAGACCCCGGAAGTCACGCCGTAGTCGGCCATGCTGCGCCGCCCGACGACGAACGTCAGCGCGTACTCCAATGCCTGGAATCGCCCGAGCAGCCCGTCGCGCTCCATCTCGACGCGCGGGCACGCCGCCGCCGCGCCGGACTGCTGCAGGTCCGCCACGACGCGCTCAAGATCGACGGCACTGCCTTCACGGCGCGAGCAGATTCTGACGTCCGGGTCGATGACCATGACGGTCTCGATGCGCGCCGGCAGGGTCGCCAGCAGCCGCCGCAGCGCGCCCGGCTTGCGGCGATTCACCTCCTCCTCCAGGCAGCGCCAACCCGCCTGGTGCAGGCGCTGGACCGTCTGGTCGGTGGAGCCATCGCTGATGAGCCAGACGTGCTCCCGGTAGGGCGCCAGCCGCGCCATGAATTGCTCGATGCCGTCTTCGAGATTGAATATCGAAGCGACGATCGCGAAAGGACGGGCGCGCGCTCTGCCGATGAACGGCCTTCCCAGAGACGGCAGATCGACCGAGAGCAGGCCGCAGTCCGCCGTGCCCCGGCCCGCCGAAGCCGCGGTGTGCCGGCGGTGCGCGTACAGGCGCACGCCGAAGTCCACCGCGTCCGTGAACACGATGATGTTCGCCACGCCGTAGATCAGGAACGAGAAGTTGCCGGCGTCGAACTCGGCCGAGGTGAGCGCAATCCACACGGCGAGCAGCGCGTAGACGCCGATGGGCACCAGCAGGTTCCACGGGCGTCTGACGCTCACGCTCATATGCTCAGCCTCCCGAGCGCTTGCCGGCGTCCTGCTCTTCCGTGACCGCGATCTCGGGATCGATCGGAGCCTGCAGCACGAGAGTGGGCGTGTCCGGCAGTGCCAGCGTGGGCGAGTCCTCGATCACCATCGTCTGGTCCCCCGCGCCGGCGGTGCGCGGCGCGGCGGCGCCCGGGCCGGGCGTAACCACCGTCGACACGCCCGGAGAGCTCCGCAGGAGCTCGAAGGCGTCCGCCGCTTCGAGCGGTTCGGAGAAGTAGTAGCCCTGCGCAAAGTTGCAGCCGAGCTCACCGAGCGCGCGTGCCGCCGCCTCGCTTTCCACTACCTCGGCGATGGCGCGCAGCCCGAGGCTCGAGGTCATCTGCAATACGGCGCCGGTAATGGCGTTGTTGGCGCGCTCCGATCCCGTCCGGTTGGCGAACGGCCGATCGATCTTCACATAGTCGAACGGCAGCAGCTGCAGATAGCTGAGGGATGAATAGCCGGTTCCGAAATCATCCAGCATCAGCTCGACGCCCAGATCGTGGAATCCGGCCGTCACCGCACGCGCGGCGCTCACGTTCTCGACCAGGCCGCGCTCGGCGAGCTCGAACTTGAGGTAACCCGGCGGGACGTGCGTGTCGCGCAGCACCTGGGCGACGTGCTCGCACAATCCCGGGTCGTGCAGGGCCGCCGCCGAGAGATTGACGCTGATGTAGAAATCGGCGTCCCGCCGCAGGCTGGCGCGCCAGTCGGCGATGAGCCTGCAGACCCTTTGGACGATCCAGCGCGTAACGGGCACGGTCACGCCGGCCTCATCCGCGATGGCGAGGAACCGATCCGGCGTCAGTGTCCCCTCCACGGGATGATGCCAGCGCAGCAGCGCCTCGAAGCCCACTACCCGCGGTCCGCGCAGCTCGAATATGGGCTGGAACAGCAGGCCGAATTCCCCGCGCTCGAGCGCCAGGTACAGATCCGCCTCGAGGCTGACCAGGCTCACCGCCGCGCCGCCCATGTCCGGGGTGTACTCGACCGTGTCGAGGCCCGACTCGCCCTTGGCCACCGACAAGGCGACGTCGGCTTCGCGCAGCGCCTCCTCCGGACGGTGCAGGCTGCGTGCGATGGACGTGAACCCGATGCGCGTCGCGACCTTGACGCGGTGCTTGCGCAGTGAGAGCGGCTGCTGACGCGTGCCGTGCAGCGCCGCGGCGATGGCGCGTACCTCGGCGGAATCGACGTCGTAGAGCAAGGCCGCGCACTGATCGCCGCTCCAGCGCGCCAGCGTATGCTCTTTCGACTCGAGCACCTTGGCGAAGCGCTGCGCGACCTGCAGCACCAGATCATCCCCGGCAGTGTGGCCGAGCGTATCGTTGATGAGCGCGAAGCGGTCGATCTCGATGAGTGCAATCGCGAGGCGCTGCCGCCGCCGCGCGTGCAGATCGCGCAGCGCCCGGTCGACCTGGCTCATGAAGTAGCGGCGATTCGGCAACCCGGTGGAGGGGTCGTGGTAGCGGGCGTGCTCGAGATTCTTCTGCAGGGCATCGTGCTGCTCGATTTCCGCCGTGAGGCGCGCGTGGACGACGCTCAGGCGCGCGCGGGCGTTCGCGAGCGCGCGCCTGGTGCGGCGCACGCTGTAAGCAAGATCGTAGGCGCCGAATGCGAGTGCCCAGGCGAGCAGGACCAGCACGGCGATGTCGGCGGCTAGCGGCCCGATCGGGTACCAGCCAGCGCGGGGCTGGATGGCCAGCTCCAGATAGGCGGGCTGCCCAGTCGATGCAGCGCCCAGCGGATGGATTGCGCCCGTCACCGGCTCCGCGAGCGTCCCGGCGCGTGAGCTGAGGAACACCCGGCGCACGCCTGAGCCCGGCTCGTGCTCGCGCAGCTCGAAATCGTAGCCCTCGCGGGCGAGCCGCGCGAACCCGGCCCGCAGCAGCAGCCCATCGAGGCCCTCGTAGGCAAATGCGCGCGCGCCGGCCGGCGCCGCGCCTGACTGCCGCAGACCGACCGGCTGCTGCGCCGCCACGAACCACCGGCTGCCGTAGCGGACCGGGCCGAAGAGTCCCGCTGCCGGGGGCGCGGCGTGCTGCGCGGCTGCCCATTCGCTCGCCAGGGCGCGGCTGACGGCCGGGTCGGGGTCTGCACTGCGCAGCAGGACGCCGGTGCCCGAAACCCAGAAGGCATCGCGCGACGGGACGCCCTCCGCGACCGCGCCGGCGGCGCGGCGCGCCTCGCTGCGCGCACGCTCGAGAAGCGCCTGCAGTTGCACGTCGATCGCCTGCGTCTGTTGCAGGACTGCGGCCTGAGCGGCGCTGTGCAGCTGCGCGGCGTGATCGCGCACGCTCAGGGTGATGAGGCGCGCGCCGGCGAGCACTACCACGGCCCCGACCGCGGCGGCCGGAATCCAGGACGGGTAGCCCTTGTACGCGTCGAGCTTCATGGCGAGCGACCGTGCTCATCGAGATGCAGCGTGCACAGCAACGTGATGGTGGTGCGTTTGAAGCCCTCGATGTCCTGGTAGTCCGCGAGCAGCTTCCAGTCGGCGCGGCCGAAGGAGTGCCCGGCGCCGGCGAACACCTCCGTCAGCGTCGGGCTGGGTTGCACGATCTGACCCTGCAGGTTGAGAACGGCCGGTGCGGCGCGGCCGTGGGCCGCTCCGGCGAGGGCCGTAGACGCCTGTCCGACGTAGTCGACGCGTAAAGCAGCGAGCTGCGTGCCCAGATTGCCGCCCGCGGAATCCGCATAAGACGCAGACAGCAGCAGCGGCTGCGCCACGCGGAACGACAGACTGAGCTTCGGCAGGTTGCCGTGGCTCGTGTCGACGTCGATGCGCCGCTCCTCCAGCTGCACGGTCAGCCATTGGGTCGGCGCATCGAGCAGTCCCACCGTGACCACCGAGTACCTGAAACTGCGCGACGCCAGATCGCCCGCGCCTTCATGAGCGTCGAAGTAGATCGCCGGGGCGGATGTGCCGCTCCCCAGCCCGAAGGAGCCGCTGAGAATTCCGTTCGTCCAATGCGAATTGGCAACCTGCTCGTACTCGGCGCCCACGTTGATCACGTCCCGCGGCGCGAAGGTGTGCGACCACAGTGCCGAGGCGCCGCCGGCGCCGCTGCCGCCGGTGAGCCAGCCACCGTCCGCGCTGAAGAGCAGGCGATCCTCGCCGGCGGAGGCCGGCGCGGGCGGCAGCTGCGCCTGGTCCGCCACCGCCGCCTGCCGCGCGCACGCCAGCAGGATCAAAGCGATCGCCGGCGCCCGCGCCTTCACGTTCGCCTCCGCCTCACGGCGGTCAGCATGGTGGTGTCGAGATCCCCGCCGGCGACGGCCGCCGCGCGCACCGTGCCGCTGCGATCCCAGCCCGCGAAAGTCGACGTCGGCGCGAACGCGACTACGTACAGCCGTTCCTCCTCGCCGGGCAGCGCGACCGCGGTAGCCGTGACCTGGTAGACGCGCCGCGCCACGGTCAGATGCATCTTCTTGCGCCGGCTCATTCCCGGGTCCCACCAGGCCAGTCCGCCACCGGCCTCCGGCGCGAGTTTGGAGATTTCCGCGCCGGGCTGTGCCTCGGGAAACACCGCGCGGGCGGGTCTGTTGAGGGCGAGCACGCGGCCGGAGGCGTTGACGATCAGCGCCGCGTGCTCGGCCGCATCCAGGGTCGCTCGTACGCAGAAGGCCTCGGTCGTGTCGCTGACGGTAACGAGCGCGAGGCGGCGCCCATCCTGGGCGACGTGCCGTACACGCACCTCGGTGGCGAGCAGCTGCCCGCCCATGCGCACCATGCTGAGCGGCTCGACTCCGTCGCGCCCGTCGATCAGCGCCTCGATCGCTTCCGGGTACGAGAACCGCACTACCTCGAAGAAGCCCCGCCCGTTGATGGCCTCCCCGCCTGCGCCCCAGACGCCGACGGCGAGGGCGCTCGCGCAGAGAATTTCGTGAGTGTCGGTGTCGACGAGCGCCGCCGGCAGCGGCAGCTCCTCCACCAGCGCCGACCAGAGCCCACGGCTGCGCAACGTCTCGCTGCGGGCCATGGCCAGCTGGGCGTTCAGCCGATCGAAGACCGTGCGCACGTACTCCGCGGCCACCGCGCAGCCGAACAACACGACCGCGAATACCTGCAGCAGCGCGGCGTAGTAGCCCGCGGGCGCATAGAAGGCGGCGAACGGCCGCTCGCCGTCACCCGCCAGCCGGGCTGCGGAGCTCAGCCAGCCGGCCGCCGCCCGCAGGCCCGGCACGAACCAGTGGGGTTCCGTCAGCGACGGCGCCTGTCCCGAGGCGAGCGCCATCACCGCAAAGACCGCGAGCGCCGCCGTGACATACGCCTGCCAGCGCGAGATGAAGACGGCGCCGATGACCGGCAGCACGAACACCGCGAGCAGCACGGGGTTCTGCAGTCCTCCGGCCCGCTGCCAGATGAAGGCGACGGTCAGGACGCCGAGCAGATGCAGGGCGGTGAGCAGCCGCGTGCGCAGCTGCGGCCGGGTGCCGAGGCGTGCGGCGACGACGGCGAAGCCGACGTGAATCACCCCGAGCGTCAGCAGGCCGAGCGCACAAACCGCGAAGTCGATCGTGAGACCGCCGACGACGCGCGGCAGGCCGATCGCCAGCAGGATCGCGAAGATGGTGAGCAGCCAGGTATCCCCGAGCGGATGCGCGCGCGGATCGAGCCAGTTGTAAACCGGCAGGATCTGGGTCGGGTTGCGGTCCGTCATGGCCGGCCGACCGCCGCGGTCGTGGGCTCGACCGGCATCGTGCCGACCGTGTTGGCGCGGAAGTTGTTTCCCTGCAGGGAGGGGTGTGCGCGCAGATTCCGGCCCCCGGGCTGCGCGTAGTCCGTGACGCGCAGCGCCAGGGCGCGCGGGCGTACCACCTGGTTGTCCGTGAGGATCGGCGAGTCGCCGATGACGTCGATCGCGTCGAGCCTGGCATCGACGATGGTATTGCCGATCGCCTTGCCGGGATGCTCCGGGTCGCCGAGAACGAACGCGAGTCCCGAGGCACAATCCGCGATGCGATTTGCGCGCGCCACGGCGCCGGCGGAGCTGCGCAGCATGATGGCGTAGGAGCTCAGTCCGTGCAGCTCGTTGCCCTCGATGAGCGCGTCGCGGGCGTTTTCCGCGACGATCCCCAGGGGCGCCGGGCCGGCGATGCGGTTGTTGCGCACCACACCGCTCGAGCCGATCAGATGCACCGCGGCTTCCGGAGCGTTGCCGGAGAATTCATTGTGCTCGACGACGATCGGTATGTTGCCCGCGACCACGCCGGCATGGTCGTCGGTGAACCGGTTGTCGCGCACATGAATGGCGTCCTCGCCCGGCGTGCCCGAGTCCCCGCGCACCGCCCACAGCCCGGCCGCCGTGGCGTGCGTGAAGGTGTTACGCACCACCGCCGTGTTGGGGTTGGCGGCGCCGAAGCGCACTCCGACCCCGTCATTCACGAAGCGGTTGTCTTCGAGCAGCACATCCGCCGCATTCGCGGCGATCTCGACGCCGACGTCGCAGGAGTCGACCAGGCTGGCGCGCATGTGAAAGTGAGCCGCGCGCAGCAGCACGGCCGCCCCGGGGCAATGGCGCACGACCACGCCCTCGATCGAGGCGTTGGGCCCGACGACATCGAGCACCGCGCCGCCGGCCAGGGCATGCGCGTCGATCTCGGCGCCCGCCGGCTGCGCGATCAGCCGCAGCCCGTAGCGGTTCATGAGCGGCGGCAGCGCGGTCTTCAGCGTAATCCTTCTCGTCTCGATCAGCACGCTGGTCCGGCTTCTGGCGGAGGCGGCCACGAACAGCGCCTCCCGCAGTGACCCCGCCCCCATGTCATCCGGGTTGGTGACGCTCACGGTCACGTCCGCAGCACCGGCGCCGGCGCCCGGATGCTGCGAGTGGTACCACCAGCTGCCGGCGGCCACCACGCCGAGCACCGTGGCGGTAATGACGGCAGACCAGATCTGTTGCTGTGCGTTCACGGCCGTCCCTCCGCGCGCTTCAGGACGAATACGGCATGCCACGAATGCCCGGGCGCGATCCGGCCGAACGGCACGTCGATCGGGATCGAGAGCAGCGTGATGACCGCCAGCGCCGGCATTCGCAGTGCGCGCGGCATCCGCGGCAGCAGCGGCAGTAACCAGGACTTGAACGGCGCCGGATCGACTCCGGTGACGGCCTGCACCGTGAGGCCGCAGGCGGCGAAGAGCCGCCGATACTCGAGGCGCGGACGCGCCTCGAAGATCGCACTATTGCACCTCGTGACGGCGCGCGCCGGCGCCGCCTCCAGGAGAATCAGCGTGCCGTCCGGCGCCAGGTGAGCCGCGAGGCGCTGCACCGCCGAGCGCAGCGCCTCGGGCTCGAGAATGTGCTGCAGCACCGTCACGCCGAGTATCAGATCAAACTGCCCTTCCACCTCCAGGGCGGCCAGGTTCTGTACGAGGAATCGGCAGCGCGCGCCGACGCCCTGCTCCGCGGCGCGCCGCTTCGCCTGCGCGATCATGGTGCGACTCAGGTCGACGCCGGTGACGCTCGCCCCGCGCGCCGCGAGCCGGCAACTCCAGCGGCCGACGCCGCAGCCCACGTCGAGCACGCGGGCGCCGGGACGCACGCCGAGCCACCTTGCGAGCGCGAGGCGCTGACACCAGTCGATCATCCGGTTGTAGAACGCCGGCATCCCGTAGGAGCACACGGCGCCGAGCCCCGCGCCGCTGGAGGCGAAGCGGCTCGCACGGTCTTCCCAGTAGGTGGAGCTCATGCGCTCGCGACTCCCATCGCGGGGAGCTGCGGCCCCGCTGCCGGGAGCCGCGCGGCCAGCTCACGGCGTACCTCATCCTCGTCGGCAATCGGCATGCCCCGCTCGGCCATGTGCCGCAGCGAGCACGATATCCAGATGAGCGAGCGCAGACGCGAAGGCAGATGGGCCGCGTTCGCCTGTGCCTGGGCGAGAAACGCCTCGACGTCGCTCTCGATCGCCAGAATGGTCTCGCGCAGCAGCGGGTCGATCGGCAGGATCTTGGCCGGCTGCTGCCACGCAATCGCGGTGCCGGCAATCTCGCGGCGCTGGCAGACCGTGAAGGGCGCGAGCGCCGGATCGGCCGCCATGGGCGCGCCCGAGAACGGAATGACGTAGGGGTAGAGTCCCACCTCGCAGCCGCGCTGCAGCCAGCGGTAAGCCTGGCGCAGGGTCTCGGCGAGGTCGACGAGCGTCGCGCGCGGCGAGGTCAGAATCAGGTCCAGAAACGGCGTGATGCCGAGGCCGCAGGCGGCGCTCAGCATGGGCTCGATGTGGTCGTAGATCCGGGCCTTGTTGAATTCCCTGAGCACATTGCGCGAGAAGTTCTCGATCCCGAAGCCGAGCACGCGAAAGCCGGCGCGGCGCATGGCCGTCAGCCGCTCGGGCGTCATCGCATCGACGCGATTGGTGCTGATGAACTGCAGCGTGCGCGGCAGTGCGCCGCTGTCCTTGGCCGCGACGATGCGCTCGCACAGCGGCAGCACGCGCCGATCCTGCGTGAACACGAAGATGTCGTCCTGGAAGATCACCGTGCGCACCCCGGGGTGCGCGGCGACGATGCGCCCGAGCATGCTCACACATTCGTCGGCGTCGAGGCGCGCGATGCCGGCGACACTCCCCTGGGCCTCGTGCAGGAAGTTCGTCGAGGAGCAGAAGCTGCAGCCCATCGGACAGTAATTGAGGGTGATGAGCCGCACCGAGCGGATCTCCGCGAGCAGCGCCTCGCGGGCGGCCTTGGTGGGCAGGGCGCCGACCCGATAGGCCTTCTCGAGCCGCTCCCAGTAAGCGCCATAGGGCATGCGCGCGTAGGGGGTACTGAAGATGGCGTCCCGGAGCTCCTCGCGCCCGAGCGCGCGCTGCGGCAATCTGAGGCACTGCCCGTCGGCACGGCGCTCCACGGTCCCGCTGATCCCGCCGAGCGGGGCCGCCGAGCGCAGCCGCGCCACCATCTCGAGCAGCGGACGCTCCCCCTCCCCGAGCACGACGCGATCGAAAGGACCGAGCCGGAACATGAGCTCGGGCCTGAAGGTGGCCTCCATCCCTCCGGCGATCAGCAGCGCACGCGGGGCCAGCCGGCGCGCCAGGTGGGCGAGCTCCAGATCGAAGCGCAGCGTCATGCCGGTGGTGGAGACGCCGATGATGTGCCAGGGGCAACGCAGCAGCTCGCGCTCGAGCGCCCGGTGAACCGGGCCGGCGCAGCAGTTCGGATCGAACACCTTGACGGTGGTGCCCGTGGCTTCGAGCACACCGGCGAGCCGCCACACCCCGAGCGGGGGAGCGAGGAATGTGTACTCTCCGCAGTGCGGATCGTACGGCCCGATCAAGAGGACGTTCGGCGCTGTCATCAACGCTCCAGCCGTTGGCAACCCTGATCAACGAACGCCCGGCGCGCGGAGCGCCGCCGATCTGCCCGCGCCGGACTTACGTTCAGGTTCGAGCTTGCAATACCAAGCCTCCGCGCACTTGCAGCTGCGCCATAGTTCCTAAGGACTATGCCGGCGGAGCCGGACGGGGGCGGAAGGCGCGTTACAGCGCCATAACGCCCTCGAGGGCTGCACGGGGACTGCGGCCCGGGGCGGCTGCCCGGGGGTAACGGTCGAGCTCGCGATGCTCGCTCGCCAGCAGGTCGTAGAGCAGCCGGTCGTAGGCCCGGCCGTCGATGAAGTGGCACTGTCGCTGCCGGCCGACGTAGCGGAACCCGAGGCGCGCGGCGCTGCGCTGCGAGGGGTTGTGGGCGACGATCCAGGTGTTCACCGAGTGCAGCCCCAGCTCCTGGAATGCGAGCGTCAACAGGCGTGAGGCCGCGACCTGACTCCAGCCGCGGTGGCGGAAGGACTTGTCCCCGGCGATCCCCCACAGAGTGCCGGTGCGCATGTTGCGGTCGACGTTGCTGAGCGCCACGATGCCGAGCGGGGTATCCTCATCGTGCGCGGTATAGAAGCGGATACAGTGCGTGTCCCGCTGCGTCATGATCCGCAGCAGCGCGGGCGTAATGCGCTGGCAGCTGCTGCCGAAATCCAGCCACTGATGGTTCTCTTTGCGCTGCAGCCAGCCCGCCGCCAGCTCGAAGTCCGCGGGCGTGGCGAGCTGCCGCAACCTCATTGCGGCGATCCAGGGGTGCCGAGGTGCCTGCGCTCCCCGGCCGAGACGGCTCCGGCGCCGGGGCGCCACAGGGCCTCGTAGGCCGCGAGCAGCCTCGGGGCCTGGTGGCTCCACTCGAGCTGCGTCTCCACGCGCCGCCGGCCGGCGGCGCCCATGGCGGCGCGGCGCTCCGGATCGTCGATGAGCTCGACGATCTTCGCCGCGAAATCCGCGCTGTCGTGGCGGCGCGCATAGAGCGAGGCGTCCTGCGCCGCCCAACGGCCCTCGGTGAGGTCGAACTGCACGATCGGCTTGCCGAGCGCCATGTATTCGAGCACCTTGTTCATGGTCGACTTGTCGTTCATGTCGTTCGCCGTGTCGGGGTTGACGCACACTTCGGCGGTGTTGAGAACCGTGAGCAGCTCGTGGTCCGGCACGCGGCCGGTGAAGGTGACGAACGCGGCCACCCGCAGCTCCACGGCCAGGGCCTGCATGCGCTCGAGCGACGGACCGGAGCCGACCAGCGCAAAGTGGATGTCGCGCCGCCCGATCCCGAACACGAGGTGCCGCACGGAGCGCAGCAGCGAGTCGATTCCTTCCTGCTGGCCAATCACGCCGACGTAGCCGACCAGGTAGCGCCGTCCGCGCTTCAGCCGCACGTCCGGCGGCAGGCGCTGCATGCGCGCGAGACTCGGCCCGCTGCGCACGACGAACACCCGCTCGGGCGGCATACCGCCGCGCGTGATCGCGATCTCCCGGTACGAGTCGTTGGTGGCTATCGAGACATCGGCGGCACGAAAGGTCGCCCGCTCGAGTGCCAGCAGCAGGCGGTAGAAGAAGTCGCGCCGCCCGAACTTGGCCTGGTAGAGCTCGGGGCACAGGTCGTGGTGATCGAACAGGAACTTCTTGCCGAGCAGCTTGAAGAAGCCGCCGACCAGAAACAGCAGATCCGGGGGGTTGCAGGCGTGCACCACGTCGAAACCGCGCGTGAGCAGTACGCGCCACGCGAGCGTGAACGTTCTGGTGACGGCGACGAGGTACTCGAGGAGGTAACCACGGGCATTGGCGGCCTCGAACGGCAGCCGATAGCGGTAGATGTGCACGCCGTCGATGATCTCGAAACGGCGCTCGCAGCCCGGTCCGGTGGGGCAGATGATCGACACCTGGTAGCCGGCGCCGCGCAGCGTGCACGCCTCCTGCCACACGCGCCGGTCGAAGGGGCTCGGCAGGTTCTCGACGAGTATCAGAACACGCCTCACCAGCACACCCCTTCGTAGACACCCGCCACGCTGTGACACTCGCCGATGCGCACCAGGTCGACCACGGTCTGGCGGAATCCGACCCGTGGCAGGATGGCCTGGAACTCGGGCGCCGCGTTGCCGATCACGAGGGTGCCGGCGTGCTCGAGTACCTCCTCGATGCTGGCGGCGAGCAGCGCAGAGATGTGCGGAATGCGGTGCATGATGTATTCGCGGTTGGTGCCGTGGATGCTCGCCAGCCTGACGTTGGCGTCGAAGATGCGCAGCTCGAATCCCTTGCCGAGCAGCCTTTCGGCCAGCTCGACCACCGGGCTGTTGCGCAGATCGTCGGAGCCGGCCTTGAAGGAGAGGCCGAGGATGCCGACCTTGCGGCTGCCATGCTCGATCACCGTCTGTACGGCACGCTCGATCTGCAGCTCGTTGCTCGGCAACACCGAGGACAGGATCGGCAGCGAGACGTCGAGCGACCTCGCGCGGTGCAGCAGCGCCTTGAGGTCCTTCGGCAGGCACGAGCCGCCGAACGCGAAGCCGGGCTTCAGGTAGCAGGCCGAGAGGTTGAGCTTGGTGTCGCGGCAGAAGATTTCCATGACCCGGTGGCTGTCGACACCGAGGGACTTGCAGAAGTGGCCGATCTCGTTGGCGAAGCCGACCTTCAAGGCGTGCCAGGCGTTGTCCGCATACTTGACCATCTCCGCCGTCTCGATGTCGGTGCGGATGAGCGGAGCGTCGAGGTCGGTATAGAGGCTCGCGAGCAGGTCGCCGCTCGCCCGGTTGAGCTCGCCGATCACCGTCTTCGGCGGATTGAGGTAGTCGTGGACCGCGCTGCCCTCACGCAGGAACTCGGGATTGATGCACACGCCGAAATCGACGCCGGCCTGCCGTCCGGAGCTCGCCTCGAGCGTGGGAATCACGAGGTCGCGGGCCGTCCCGGGCAGCAGCGTACTGCGCACGACGATGACCGGAGCGCCCGCATGCGCGGGCAACGCGGCGCCGATCTGCTGGCAGACGCGCTGCACGTGGCTGAGATCGATCCCGCCGTTGCTGCGGCTCGGCGTACCGACGCAGATCATGATGAGATCCGAGCGCGGTATCGCGGCGGCGACGTCCACGGTCGCCGACAACCGGCCGGCGGCCACTTCGCGCGCGGTGATCTCGCCGATTTCGGGCTCGATGATCGGCGCGCGGCCCGCCTTGAGGAGCGCCACCTTGCCGGCGTCGGTGTCGACGCCGACCACCTCGTGTCCGCGGCGTGCCAGACACCCGGCAACGACCGCCCCGACATAGCCGAGGCCGAGTACGCTGATCCTCATGAGCGCGTCTCCGCCGCCGGCGGGTGCACGGGCTTGCGCACGTGCAGGATCCGGTGCCAGCCCCACCGCCGCCCGAGCGTGCGGCGCAGCCACGGCGGCAGCAGCCGCCCGAGTACGCCCCAGTGACGATGGTCGAAGAAGCGCACCTCGTGGCGCAGGATCTCGAATCCCGACAGCAGCTCTTCGGCCTCGCGCGCGCCGTACACCCGGCACCAGGGGTAGTCGGGGCCGTTGGTATTGCGGCTGAGCCACTCTTCGCGCGACATGTTGCCGCGCTGGCGATGGATCTCGCGGTGGCGCTCGAGCGTCGCGCGCGGCAGGCCGAGACGCGCCAGCACGCCGATCATCCCCGGAATCGCGAGCAGCCGTACTCCGAGCCGGCGCAGGACCATGATCTCGAGCGCGTAGTTGATCGAGGAGCGGTTGTAGAGCATGACCAGCAGCTCACCGCCGGGGGTGAGCACGCGCTCGATCTCCGCCACCGCACGGGCGGCCTCGGGTATGTGCTGCAGCACGCCGAAGGAATAGACCACGTCGAAGACCCCGTCGGAGAAGTCGAGCGCGCGCGCGTCGCGCTGCAGGGAGACTCCCGGGAGCGCGAACAGGCGCAGCGCCCGCGCCGTGGCCTCGGCCGAGCCGCGGTCGACGTTGATGCCGGTGTAGCGTGCGCCCGCGCCGATCAGGCGCCGGGCATCGGTGCCGATGCCGGCTCCGACCTCGAGCACCTGTTTGCCGCGCCAGTCGATCCAGCCGTGGCACTCGAGGATGTGCGGCTGCAGTGCGTAGCGCTGCCGCTCGATGTCGAGATAGAAGTCGCGCGAGGTGGGCTCGCGCCTGCTCAGCTCCGAATCACAAGGCTGGCGGTCCCAGTGCTCGCGGACCCGCTCCTGCGCCAGTGCTCCATCCATGATGCGCTCCGATCGACGTCAGCTTTGCCCGGAGTCACGTTTACCAACCGAGCAGGCGCGCTACGAACCGGAGGAGTAGTCCGAATGGCATATGAGGTAGGTGCGCAGCACGGCCGGCCCCGCGAGGCGCGCCCGCCACACGATGGTCGGGGCGGGCTCGTACTGGCCGTAATGCCGCGAGATCCAGCCGCACAGCGGACGCGTGCTGCCGCGGTAGACCCGCGCCGCACCCGCGACATGCGGCGGCGGCAGCAGCTGCAGCGTCCACGGCCCGCGGCGGATGGCAAAACCCGACGCTGCGGGTTCGACGACGCACTCCGCCGCGCAATGGAAGAAGATCTCGACGTCGTGCGCGCCGGACATCTCGAGCCGGTCGTCGATCGTGAGCGTGCGCGTGCGCTTTCCGAGCCGCAGGCGCCGGTGGTGCAGGACCGGATCGGCGAGCCGCAGATAGCCGTCGTGCCAGCCCTCCAGCGTCTCGACCGAGTCCGAGATCTCCATGGCGGTGCAGGTGGTGCGGGCCTTGCGCAGCCAGAGAAAGTCGCCGCCCTGCTCGGACTGATCTAAGCCGTCGACACTCACGGTGTTATGGGCGGAGGTGCCGCGGAAATGGGCTCGCCAGCTGCCGCCGCCGTGATAGAGGTAGGTGCCCGGATCGATGAGGAACGGCAGCCCGCCGATCGAGAGCGTGAACGACAGTGCATCGGCGTGCCCGTGAGCCGCGAGCGGGCCGTAACCCAGGGGACCGACATCGGCGACCACGCGCATCTCGCTGGCAGTCTCGAGGTCGCAGCCGAGCACGTAGTAGCCGCCGCCCGGAAACGTGCGCCGGCGCGGCAGCACGGCGGGCCGGCCGCGCAGCCGCTCGAACGCCTCCTGCGCGCGCGCGCCGAACAGCCAGCGGGTCTTGTCGTCGAGCTTCCCCGCCTTGTGCCGCAGGGCGGCGTCGTCGAACAGCACCGCGCCGCTCGCCAGCAGCGAGCGGTACGGGCAGAAATCCGCGCGCGGCGCGAGCCGCGTGACCGCGCCGTCGTCGCCGTCGCCGAACATCGGCACCCTGCCGCCGACGTCCATGATCGAGGCGAGGAAGGCGAGCATGGCCGCGATGCGCTGCCGGTAGCCGGTGGCCAGCGCCTCGCCGGCCCTCTCGCCCGCGAGCAGCGCCAGCAGCAGAAAGTCGAGCACGAACTGCTGGTAACAGACCGCCTGCTCGAGATTTACGCCGTCCGCGGAGTTCTGCACCAGGGCTTCGTGCTCGAGGATGCGCCGCGCGCCGGCGCGCCAGCGCCGCAGCTCCGGCCAGCACGGCCAGGTGAGGCCCGCGATGTACAGACCCGCGGCCTCGCCGATCAGGTGGTTGTTGGCCGAGGAGTGGCGCGAGAAGTAGCCATGCACGAAGCGCGCGTGCTGGAAGATCGAGGTGAGCCAGCGCTGCCGGAAGCGGTCGCCCTCGACGCCGGCGAACAGCGGCGATTGCGCGCCGCCCGCGAGCTGCCAGGCGATGGACCAGTTGATCAGGCGAATCGCGGCCTCGAGCGCGCTGCACCAGTTCGGGCCGAGTCCGTAGGGGCAGGCGCTGATCCAGCTGTCGAGGTGCTGCCGGAGGGTCTCGAGGTACCGGGCATCGCCCCCGAGCGCGTACGCCTGCGCCAGGGTCACGAGGTGCAGATGGCGGTTGACCTCCCACAGGTACTTGACCTCCCCGACCCGGCGGCGGTCGCGGTAGTCGATTCGCTTGCCGAATGTGAGCGGCGCCTCGACGCCGGTCTTCGGGTCGCGATTCCAGCGTGGCGGCGCGTTGCCCGCGCAGCTCATGCCGAAGATATCGAGCGTGCCGGCGACGATGCGGTCGGCCGCCGCCAGATACGGCGCCTTGTCCAGGCCTTCCGGAACGGATATCCAGGGTTCGGGCGCCGCCGCGCGATCCGCGGGCGGAACCCGGTGGCGGCGCGGCGCGATGGGCTCGAGATGCGCGGTGATCGAGCGCGCCAGGCGGAAGGGAAGCTCGGCGGGCCGCATGCAGCGCAGTCGGTTGATGCGCCAGCGCAGCGCCTGCGCGCGCGTGCGGCCGGCGGTGACTTCAGGCTCGTGCGACATCGTGCCCCCTGCCACGCGCCTCGAGGCTCGCGTAGAGCGCCCGCAGTTGCGCCGCGAGTCCGTCGATGGAGTAGCGCGTCGAGATGGTGGCGCGGCTCGCCGCGCCCATGCGGGCGAGCGCGTCGCGGTCGCGCCCGAGCGCGTGCAGCGCCGTCGCGATCGCCTGCGGCGAGCGCGGCTCGAGCAGCAGGCCGTTCACTCCGTCGGCCACCACCTCCGGAATCGCACCGACCCGTGTCGCGATCGGCGGCACCCCGGCCGCCATGCCCTCGAGCAGCGCGTACGGAAGTCCCTCCGAGTAGCTCGGAAGCGCGAGCACGTCCGCCCACGAGAGCAGCGCCAGCTTGTCAGCCCCGCGCACCGGCCCGACGAATCCGACCGGTGCGAGCCCGCCGGCCGCGGCGACCGCACCGAGGGCGGCCGCCTCGGGTCCCTCGCCCGCCACGATCAGCTCGGCGGCGGCGCCCTGCGCACGCGCCAGCGCCAGCCCCTCGATGAGCTCGTACAACCCCTTCTCGCGCACCAGGCGCCCGAGATACAGGACACGCAGCGGCCGGGCCGGCGCCGCCGGCTCGTGCACCAGCGCGTCGTAGGGGGCGCAATCGACGGCGTTGGGAAGCGCCAGCACCGGCGCCGCCACGCCGAAGCGGCAGAATGCCTCGCGGTCGGCGCTCGACAGCACGACGATCACGTCGGCGAGCCCGAGCGTCGCGCGCACGAAGGCCGCCGCCAGCCGCCGCCCGCGGACGAAGGCCTCGGGCGCGGGGCCGCCGTGGATCTGACAGAGCACCCGCGCGCGGCATAGCCTCGCGACCAGCATGTAGGCGAGATCGCGCCAGTAGGCGCGCAGAGTGAGCGCCGTGTTGAGATGCACGATGGCCACGCGGCGCGTCAACAGCTGCCAGGCGAGCCGCAACGGACTGACGAGCAGGCGCAGCACGCGCCCGGCCAGGCCCTCGTCACGTCCCTCGCGGCCCACTTCGAAGTGGATCAGGGTGAAGTCGCGCGCCAGCTCGGAGCGCAGCAGCAGTTCGACGTGCGTGCTGACCCCGCTCAACGCGGCGCACCGCGGCCCGGTCAGGAGTGCGACCGCGCGCTTCAAGCGCACACCTCGCGGAGCAGCTCTTCGTAGCAGTCGACCATGCGGCCCTCGCTGAAACAGCGCTCGACCGTGGCGCGCGCGGCGCGCCCCAGCGCGGCGCGCCGGCCGGGATCGGCGAGGCGCAGCAGGCAATCGACCAGCGCATCGACGTCCCCCGCCGGGAACAGCAGCCCGTTGCGCCCGCTCTCGATGAGCTCGGCCACTCCGCCCACCTGCGAGTGCACCACCGGGCGCGACATCGCCATGGCCTCGATCGCCGCCAGGGACAGCGCCTCGGTGCGGCTGCACGTGCATATGACGTCACAAGCGGTGACGCAGGGACGGATGTCGTCGCGAAAGCCGGTAATCCTGAGCTGCGCGTCGAGACCGAGAGAGTGCGCGCGCGCTTCGAGCGCCGCACGCGTCGGGCCGTCGCCGACGAACAGCAGCTTCACGGCGAGACCCTGGGCGCGCAGCCGTGCGGCGGCTTCGAGGAGCTGCGCGTGGTTCTTCTCGGGCCGCAATCCGGCGACGACCCCTACTACGTAGTCGCCCGCGGCGTAGCCGAGGGCGGAGCGCAGCGCCGCCCGCTCCGCGGGAGTCGCCGCGTCACGCAGGTACTGCACGTCGACGCCGTTATGGATCACCGCGTTGCGCCGTGCGCGCAGGCCGCGCCGCAGGCAGTAGCGGCGCTGGTACTCGCACACGAACACGGCGCGCTCCGCCGCCCACATGAAGAGACGGTAGACCAGCAGCTGCGCCTGCTCTTTCAGGCCGGGCCAGCGCGTGGAGTGATAGATGACGACCAGCGGGATGCGCAGGTGGGTACGCGCGCGTGCCAGGGCGGCATACATGAGGGCATAGGGGTTGGCAGCCACGATGGCCGCGGGCCGGTGGCGCACGAGCGCAGCGGCGAGCCGGCCGGCCGCCTGCAGATCGAGATAACGCGCAGCGTTGAGGCAGAACGCGGAAGCCCCGCCGTCGAGGTGCAAGCGCGCGAGCTGCGCCGAGTCGCGCTTCACCCAGGCCGTGTGGCACTCGTGGCCGCGCTCGCTGAGGCGATTGGCGAGCGTGATCGCATGACGCTCGGCGCCGCCGTACGCAAGCGAGCCCGTGAGGAACATGAGTCTCATCGCACTGCCGCCTCGCCGCGGCGCCCCAGGCGCTGCAGCGCCATCCACCAGTCCCTGCCGAGCCCGCAGAGCATCACCAGGCCGAGGTACACGGTGCCGAGCAGCACGCCGCCCAACGCGGCGCGGGCCGCGGCCTCGGGTACGTCGAGGAAACGCACCACACCCCAGGCCACGAGCCCCGCCAGCGCCGCGCACAGCAGCAGCAGCGCGAGCGACCGCCAGTCCTGCACGCGGCGCAGCGGGATAGCGGTGCGTTTCCCTATGCGCCGCAGCGTCACCAGGTGCTCGAAGTAGATGGCCGTCACGCTGCCCGCCGCGGCGCCGGCCAGGCCGAACAGGCGCGCCCCCGCGAAACTCACGGCAACCGAGAAAGCCAGAGCCAGCACCCCGATGCGCATGCTGAAGGCTCCCTGCCGCAACAACAGCATGATGCTGGCGGGCTCGATCACCAGGGCTACGAGGCCCACGATGTAGATGCGCATCACCGGCACCGCATCGACGTAGGCCGACGTATAGATGACGGTGACGATCTCCCTGCCGAACACGAAGGCAAAGGCGAGCAGCGGATAGGCGAGCGTCGCGACCATGACGCTCGCCCGGCTGCTGAGCGCGAGCATCCCGCGGCTGTCGCCTCCCGCCTCGAGCCGGCTCAGGCTCGGAAGGAAGGCCTGCCCCACCGACTGGCGGCACAGGTGTACCAGCGGACCGAGAAGCGCGGCGATCGAGAACGAGGCGAACATCGCGACCGGGAACAGCAGGCTCGCCACCCACTGATCCGCCTGGCCGCGCATCCCGTAGAGCGCGCCCGCGAAGCCGAACGGCGCCGACTGCCGCAGCTGCTCGACGAACGCGGCGCGCCGCAGAAAGGGCCCGCGCACCCCGTGATGTCGTGCCACGTACACGATCAGCATCGCCAGCTTGAAAGCCGCGAAGCCGAGCAGCGCGAGCAGCACCGGCTCGAGCTCGCGCGTCAGGATCGCGGTAGCCGAGAGCGTGAGCGCGCGCAGGGCCGACAGCCCCACCACCGTGCGCGCCTGCCAGGCGACGCGCTCCTCGGCGCTGCCGATCAGGTCGAGGAGCGAGGCGATCACCCACAGCAGCACGAACACCGGCACGATCGGCCGGCTGCCGACCAGATCGCGTACGTTCGCCGGCAACCAGGGATCGAGCGCGCTGACGGCCCAGGCGCCGATGAGTCCCGCCGCGCCCAGGTAGAGGATCGCCTGGTTGATGTAGAGCCGCTTGCCATCGGCGTCCGAGCGCGGCAGGAAGTAGAAGAGGCTTCCGGCCATAGCCTGGGTCACCATGGCCATCACCGTGCCGGTCGCGAGCCACAGCAGCCGGTAGCCCCCGAAGGCAGCCGGCGACAGATAGCGCACCAGCACGACGGGGAGCAGGAACTGCAGCGCGTAGTCGAGGGCGTTGGCGACGCCGAGCGACATGGCACGCGGTGCGAGCTTCTCCGGGACGGAGCTGCCGGCCGCCACCGCCGTGTGGGTTCCCGGGCTCATGCCAGGTGCGCACCGGGCTGCGCACCCGGCTGCACGGCCGGCTGCGCGGCCGCCGCGACCCGTCGCGCGCACTCGCCGTACATCATGCCGATCGCGAGCCACAGGAACGCCTGCTCGGGCCGCGGCGCCAGGCTGCTGTCGGTGAAGTCCGAGACCAGCATGCCGACCAGCCCAGCGGCCGCGCCCTGAAAGAAGCCGCGCAGGGCCGGCTCGAGGCGCGGATCCCGCGACAGCTCCCGCAGGTACCTGAAGACGTGCACGAAGTAAGCGCACACCAGCACCGTGCCGATCAGCCCCATGTCGAGCAGCGCTTCGAGGTAGGCATTGTGCGGATGAGTCACGGCCAGCACCTGCTGCCCGGCACCCGCGCGCATGGCTTCGGACCAGAGAATCGAGCTGATGCCGTTGCCGAACAGCGGATGGCGCAGCACTTCAGGCAGCAGCGGCAGCCACAGGCCATCGACCCGGCCGGCACTGATCGCGTTCAGCCCCTCCCCCTCCCCGGTCGCGAGGCGCTCGTAGAGCGCTGCCGGCGCGAGCGCCAGCGCGGCGACCGCGACCACCGCGGCGAACGCGACGGTGCGCGGGCTGCGGCGCCACAGCACGTACAGAGCGCTCACCACGGCGAGCTCGACGAATGCGCCCCGCGAGAAGGTGAGCACCAGCGCCACGACCGTCGCGCCGGCTGCGGCGAGCAGCACCCAGCGCAGCGGCAGCTCCTTCGCCTCTGCCCAGGTGAATAACAACAGGGCGTAGGCAATCGCATACAGCCGGCCCAAGTCGTTGGCGTGCAGACCCAGCGCCGAGAGAAACTCGCGCTCGTCGCTCGCCGCGAGCGCCTGCAGCCCGATGCCCGACTGCGCCACGTACACCAGCACGATCGGCGCCATGGCGCACATCGAGATGACCGCCGGCAGCAGCCAGCGCACCGGCCGCTCGGATTTCGCCACGGCCGCCGCGACCAGCAGCGCGAACAGCACCATGAGGAGAGGTTTCAGCATCAGCTCCCTCAGGTAGCTCGCGGCATCGGGGAAATCGAGTCCCCGGTAGATCACGAGCAGTGTGGGCGCGATCTCGTGAATGTGGCGGGTACCGATCGCGCCGGCCACCAGGATCGGCACTACGTAGAGCACGAGCAGCGGCCGCGGCAGGAAGCCCCTCAGGCTCCCGTCGGCGAAGGCGTGCATGAGCCAGGAGCAGAAGGTCCCCGCCAGCAGCAGGTTGAGGGGATTGAGTCCGACGATGCCAAACATCTCGTGCGGGAACAGGGTGGCGCTGCCGGAAAGCGGCATGAGCAGAATCAGCAGCACGACGCCGCAGCGGAAGTCGGCCAGCACGAATCCGCAGGCGAGCAGCGAGACGCACAGATAGAACGCGGTCATGCCGCCGGCGGCGAGCGCCACGCCGCACGCCGCACCCAACAGCACGATTCCCGGCAGTATCAGCCGCTGGTCCAGGGCCAGTTGGGTCACTGCACCGCGCCCCCCGGTCAGAACCTGGTGAGAACGGCGCCGTGCACGAACGCGCCGGCTTCAGCCAGGTCGCGCGCCAGAGCGGTGGCCTCGGTGAGGCGGGTATGGTCGGATCGTGCCAGCACCAGAGCGCTGCCGGCGCAGAAAGCCACGCTGTGCGCATCGGCGGTGTCCCGCGCCGGCGGGGTGTCGACCAGGACCACTTCGAACTGCGCGCTCGCAAGCTCGAGATAGGTCGCCATCGCCGGCCGCAGCAGCAGCTCCTGGGGGTTCGGCGGCAGCGGACCCGAGGGCATCACCGACAGCGGTCCGAACGCCGGCAGCGGCACCTCGCCCGCCGCACGCCCCGACAGCACGGACGTGAGGCCCATCCGGTCCGAAATGCCGAAGATGCGGGATTGCCGCGGCGCGCGCAGGTCGGCATCGACGAGCAGCGTGCTCATGCCGAGCTGCGCGAACAGCACGGCGAGATTCGCCGCCACGAAGCTGCGCCCTTCGCCGGACCCGGGGCTCACGATCGCCAGCGCGCGCGGCTGGCCGCCGAGGCCGGCGCGGCGAATGAGGAGCCGGGTCCTCAGGGCCCTGAGCGGCTCGGAGCTCGGGTGCAGTGCGTCGCGGCAGACGACCAGATCCGGATGGACGGCAGTGCCGTTCGGCCGCTGGGTCGGGAAGTCGAACTGCTTGGCGAGCGCCATCTGCAGGTCTTCGCGCGTGATGAGCCCGAGGGCGAGCGCCGCTTCGCCGAAACGCACCCCGTGCCGCATCTGCTGCAGACGCAGAACCTGGCCGATGCGCGTGCTGTCGAGCTTGCCCTCGCTCGTCAGGATGCTGCCGATGCGCAGGTCACGACGCGCCTCGCAGGCCGTGCCTTCGATGGGCTGTACTCTGCCGCGGGCGCTCATGGCGCGCTCACCCGGGGCCGGGAAGCGCGCGCAGCGGCGCGCTGGGCGGCCGCGGCAGCAGGCCGGCGCTGCGGCCCTCGCTGCTGAGCACCGCGAGCAGCGGCAGCTGCATCGCCGCGGCCAGATCCTCGGCGCAGCGCACGCGCGCGTCCTGTCTCTCCATCCACGCGACCAAAGCGCAGCCCAACCCCAGGCCCGTGACGAGCGCGAGCGCGAGGTTGAGCGGAATGTTGGGCCGGTAGGGTATCAGCGGCACCGCCGCCGGACTCAGTACCGTGACATTCGTCTGGCTCGCCCGGCTGTCGACCTGGCTGGAGAAGTAGCGCTGCAACGCGGTGTCGTAAGCATGCTCGGCGGATTCGACGTTGTGCTGCAGGACCGGCTCGAGCGGCTGTCCGGGTCCGGAGCTCGCCGCATTCTCGCGTGCCGTGCGCGGCAGCGCCGCGCCGTCGGGATCGGCGACGCCCTCCGCCACTCTGCGCAGCTCGGCCTGCAATCTGCGACGCAGCTGGAGATTCTCCGACACCTGACGCTGGTAGACGGGATGGTTCACGCCGTACTGGGTGGAGAGCTCGCGGAGCTTCTCCTCGCCGTGCAGCAGGTCCGTCCGCAGCTGCTGGATGAAGACGTCGTCCCTGACCTCCGGGAGCCGCTCGGGGTGCTGCGCCAGCTGCTGCCGTCTCGCGTCCTGGTCGGCGCGCAGCTTGCGCTGCGCATCCTCGAGACTCCCGCGCAGGCCCTTCAGCTGCTCATCGAACCAGGCCGCGGCCTCGCGGTTGGGCGCCACGCGCAGCTCCAGCATCGTGCCGACATAAGCGGTCGCAAAGCCGTTGGCGATCGTCGCCGCGAGGCGCGCGTCGCTGCAGCTCACCGTGGCGCGGATGACGCTGCTCTGGGAGGTCTCTACCTTGAGAGCTTGCAGCAGCCGCTCGACGAGCACGTCCTCGAGGCGCGGGTTGCCCGCGGCCCGGACGCCGAGCACGGCCAGGGCCGCCGGACTCCCGGCAAGCTTCAGCTGCTCGACCACGCGGCGGGCGACCTTCGGGCTCGCGAGGATGTCGGCCTGCGTCTGCAGGTAGCTCAGATGCTCCTGCGGCAGCCCGAGCGCGCGCAGCCCTTCGCCCATCGACTGCTCATCCCTGTCGTTCACGAGCAGCGAGACCGTCGCGCGGTAGCTCTTCGGCATCAGGAAGCTCGCCAGCGCCGCGGCCAGCACCACCGTCGCGAGCGACACGGCGAACACCCGGAAACGGGCACGCAAGGCGAGCAGGAACTGTCGCAGACTCACGCCGGTGCGCCCCTAGAAGAGCCGCTCGCGCACCATGATCACGTCGTCGGCGCGCACCACGTCGGTCGGCTGAGCGCTGAGCTTGCTCACCCGCCCGTCCGGCGTGTGCCGCTCGATCTTCAGGCCGCGCAGCGTGCCGCGCGGCGTGAGTCCCCCACCGACCGAGATCGCCTGCATCACCGTCATCTGCGGCTGCAGGCGATAGGCGCCGGCCTTCTGGACCTGGCCGTAGAGATAGAACTGAGGCGCGCGCTGCACGTAGACCACATCGCCGTTCTGCAGACGCATGTCATTCGACATGTTGCCGCTGCGGTACATCTGCGCCACATCGATGGCCGTGCGGCTCTCCTTGCCGTCGACGCTGCGTACCACGACCACGTCGCCATCGCCCTCGCCGTTGATTCCGCCCGCACGGGCCAGAACGTCGGTGAGGCTGTTGCTGACGTCGTCGAGGGCGTAACGGCCGGGCTTGCCGACCTCTCCCAACACCGAGACCTGCCGGCTTCGAACCTGCTGCACGGCGAGGCTCACCTGCGGCCTGACGACGAACTTGCCGCGCGTCAGCCGGTCGGCGATGCGCGCCGCGGCCGCCTCCGGTGTGAGGCCGGCAACGACCACTTCGCCGATCAGTGGAAACGTGATCGAGCCGCGCTCGGAGATGCGCGCCTCGGTCGTCAGATCGGGGTTCTGGAACACCGTGACGCGGACTGAGTCGCCATCGCCGAGCAACTCAGGCGGCGGCGGCGCCGCAGGCGGTGGTGCCTGAGGCGTTGCGCTCAGCACGACGCACGGCAGCGTCAGCGCCCACGCCAGACAAAGAACTGCAATTCGTGTCGCCCGCGCCATGGTGCAAACGCTAATGGCGGCGGGTTATCTCCCCGACCTCGTCCGGGTAGTCCGTCGGAGCTATTGCGACTGCCACACGGTCGTCACTACTCTACGCGCCCGTCGAAATTCCACTACATCTCTGTAGCTGAATAATGTCGCCGCTCAGCGACATATGGGACGCGTTCGACCAGGAGGAGTCACATGAAATTATCGAGCGCCGTCACGGCCGTGTTGGTTTTGTCGTCGATGTTTCTGGCCGCATGCGGTCAGGGCACCTCTGCCACCGCAGCCTCAATGAGCGTTGCCAGCACCGGGGCGGCAGCGGCCGCCGCGACCGGAACGGCGAGCGCGGGCACTGCCGCTCCCGCAGCGCCGGCCGCTCCCGCAGCGCCGGCCGCACCCGCTGCCGCGTCGCCCAGCCCGTCGGCCGCCGGAGCGCTGGGCGCTCAGGCTGCAGCGGCCTCATCGGGCACCGCCAGCCTCTCCATCAGCGGCAGCGCCACCACCGTTACTTTTGCGGTCGCCTATCAGGGCACTCCCACCTTCGTCCGCGTCGGGATCGATTCCGACCAGAGCGGGAGCACGGGTTATCCGCTCGGCACCACCGGTGCCGACTATCTGATCGAGAACGGATTCCTGTATCGATACGCAGGCTCGGGAGGCTCCTGGGCCTGGTCGCTGATCAAGACCGTCGCGCTTTCGAAAGCCAACGGAGTGGCGACCTGGACGGTGGCACGTTCCGACATCGGCTCACCGGCCGGGATCACCGCGGTCGGCAATTACGATTCGGTCGACTCCGTTCCGGTGAGCTATACGCTGCAGGCAGCTTCCGGAGGCGGATCGAGCGGAGGCACCGGGTCAACCGGAACCCGCAATGCGCTGTTGTGGCCGTTTGCAGCCACCAGCATCTGGAACATGCCGATCGGCGCGGGCGCCAGCTACGTAGCCTCGGGTCTGCACTTTACGCCCACTCCCAACAGCACCGAGTACTGGTACGACATGCCGCAATCCGACCACGAGCGGATCGTGCTCACGCCGAGCGCGCCGCTGACCGACGTCTACATAAACAACGTCGGCTGGAGCGGCGGCGACCGTTGCGTTCAACAGGGTGCCCTGTTCTTCCAGGCGCCGATCCCGGCGGCGTACGTGGTACCCAACAGCACGGGCAACAACGGTGCCGCAATTCTGCTCGCGGACGGGCTCACTCTCGTGCAGACGCAGCCGTTCACCAGGTGCGCCGGCTATAGCTACGGCACTTCCATGCAGGTTCCCTACAGCCTCGCACTGTGGGAATACAACCTGCAAACCGGTGACGGCCGCCTGGGCGCGCATGGCGGCTCCAATCTCTCCACCCTCGGCGGCACGATCCGCATGGGGGAGCTGCGACCCGGAACGCAGATGCTGCATGCCCTCAAGATCAACCTCGACTCGGCGACGTCGCTGGGGCTGTGCACCGGAAAGTTCAGCGCCTGCTTCACCTGGCCGGCGGCCACCGCCGACAGTTATGCCGCAAACGCCGGCAACGGCTATGGCGCGGCGACCGGCAACACCAACTCGGCCATGAAGATGGGATCGCTGCTGGCGATCCCGGCGAGCGTCAACATCGGCACCATCGGCCTGCAGTCGGTTCCCGGGAGGATGCTGGCGTGGACGCTGCAGAACTACGGGGCGTACATCGTCGACAGCAGGGGCAGTCCGGGCTTCGACCTTGCCATCGAAGACGGAGCCGCGGGCAGCAAGGCCGCCGAATTTCAGGCCGACTACGGCTTCCCGTTCGACGGCCGCCTCGGGTATATGACGCTCACCGGCTCTACGGGGCAGCCGACCCCTCAGGCCAGATGGGTGAGCGACATTCGCCTGATCATCGATAATCTGCGGGTCGTCAGCAACAACTCGCCGACCACCGTCGGCGGCGGCGGCACGCCGCTGCAACCCCTGGCCCCCGTGTTTCAATAACGCCCGGCGGGTGTCCGCACGAGTCGCCGCAGGCGATTCCCGCGCATGAACTACAGCGACAGCCGCGCCTTGAGCCAGAAGACGTTCACGGCGTAGCCGCCGAAGACGATGTTCGAAGAGCGGTCCTCGTGGAGGTAGCTGACCTGTACGGTGGCCCAGCTCACCGGGTGGTAGGCGAGCAAGGCGCTCAGGCTGCGCACGTTGTCGTCGCGCGGCGCAGCGGCGCCGAGTGCTACGGCGGGATCGGAGAGATAGCTGCGCCCGAGCCAGGCGAGGCTGGCCGACAGGTCGATGAAATCCGTCGCATGCCAGAGCGGGCGCAGCGTCAGTCCTCTCACCATGACGATGCTCGAGTGGATGTACTCGTAGGGACTGATGTCCCGCTCGGCGAGCGCGCTCACCGACACCTTGACGTCCGGAGTCCAGGTGTACTCGAGACGCCCGGTGGCGCGGTTGAAGTTGCGCGACGTCACCTGGTCGTAGTGGCGGCTTACCTGGTCGGCGCGCGCCACCACGTGCGAGGGCGTGTCGGCACCCACGTCGACCACCACGCCGAAGCCGTACTGGGAATAGCCGTTATCGATCAGCACCGTCCCGATCGGCTCGGCCACGGGATAGCGGCCGGACTCGTAGCGCGTGTCGAGGCCGAACCAGTTACCGGTCCCGGCGCCGCGACTCAGCGAGGCCTCGAGCGAGTCCACGGTGACGTTGTTGAATTGCCCGGCGGGGTCGCTGTTACTCTGGGCCAGATCGTCCCCCGCTGCATACAGCTTCCAGTCGGGGGTGACGAGCCATGAGCCCTTGGCAAACTCCTCCCGCAGGTGCAGGCGGTCGGGGAACACGCCGTTCACGTTCGTCTCCTCGAACGGCGCCTGCGAATAATTCTCCGCGACTCCGAGCTCACCGCTCAGGGTGCTCCCGACCTGCCACAGCCAGCTGCCGCGCAGATCGTAGCCGCCGTAGTCGAGCTCGCGGAAGCGCTGGTAGCGGTAGCTGTTATAAGTCAACGTCGCCTGGAAGCGCTGCAGGCTCACCGGCACATCCAGGCTGAGTCCCGCGGTGGTGGTGCGATAGGTATCGGCGCGCGAGGCGAACCCAATGGTCGCGAGCGGGTCGACCTGATTCGAAATGCGAAAGACATTGTCGTCGGCGGTGATGGTCTCCTCGGCGAATGGCGTGATCTTCGCCGTCTCCTGCGCCTGTGTCTGCCCCCCTGCCGGTGTCTGCGCCTCTGCGGGCGCCGCGCCCAGAGTCAGCGCGACCATGAGACAGCCGCCCACGCTGAACGGCGCGGCGTGCGCCGCGCCGCGGCGTGCCTGCCGGCACGGCGGTGAGCTCCCTGCGGCCGCGACCCTCATCGGCGCCGCAAGCCGTGCGGGTCGAGAGTGCGGCTCCCGAGGACGGACAGGCGCCGGTGTCCGATCGTCCAGACTCCGAGCAGCCCGGCGAGCAGCAGCGCCCCGCTTCCCGACGGCGGCAGGCCGCGCGCCGGGCTCGCCGGCCCGGTGAGCTGCGCGAGCACCCGGGACAGTGCGGGCGCGGCGGCCCCGGCCGTGGTCACGGGCCGCGCGCGGGTCATCTCCTGCGCCGCGGATGCCCCGCTGACCGTCGCCATCGCCGCGATCGACAACACGAGCAGCGCTCTTCGCAGGCACAGGGGCATCCGGGGTCGCGTGGGTTCCATGGCAGGTCCTCGAAGTACTTAAGGATCGAGAAAGCGCAACGCCAGTGCCCGGCCGACCGCCTGGGTGCGGTTGCGCACGTTGAGCTTGCGCAGGATCTTCTGCACGTGATTCTTGACCGTCAGCGGACTGATGCCGAGGATCGTTCCGATCTCGAAGTTGCTCTTGCCGAGATGGATCCAGCGCAGAATCTCCTTCTCGCGCACGGTCAGCAGGTCGGGCGTGTGCGCCGCCGCCTGAGTGTCCTCGAGCGGACGCGCGAGCCGGGAGCGCATCCATGCGAGGTGCAGAAACGGCACGATCAGCTCGAGCAGAAACGCCTGCTCGCTGCCGAGGTCGTCGGCGAGCGCGCCGACGATGAACAGGGTCACGGGCTTGCCGAGTGAATCGTAGGTGCCGTGCACCATCAGGCTGTCCGCGCCGATGCCGTGTAATTCGGCGGCGAACTGGCCGCGTGCCTGCGAGTCCGCGCTTTCCACGCGGCACACGACCGGATGGAACTCGGCCTCGACCCAGCGCCTGACGAGGCTGGCGATCAGCTCGACGTCCTGCTGGAACAGCGCCCGGATTCGCTCCGAATCGATCCACGGGCTCGCGAGGCAATCGGCCTGGTAGCTGAGCGCACGCTCCTCGCGCACCGCGCACAACAGCAGCTCGTGCCGCAGCAGATTCTGCATGAGTCCCTGGGTCCAGCCGAACAGCTGCGGGCGCGAGTGAACCCGCAGCGATGCGTCGATGTTGAGCAGCAACGATTCGAGTATGCCCGCATCGAGCAGCCGTGCACCGCCCGCGGACCCACGTTCGGCGCCGCGGGCGGGGGTACGCTGTCCGCCGGGTCGCGTGTGGATCTTCACCTCGGTCTCGCTCGCCTGCATGACCATCGCCGCCCTTCGCCGCAATCGCGGGGACTAGTCCCCGCAGTGGCAGGCACTATGGAAAGCCTTTGTTATGCAGTCGTGATGCGCGCGCGTCCGCGCCCAGGTAGTCCGTTCTGCCTAGGAAAAGGCGCCTGCCGATTCATCGGCTTGCACTCCGGCCCTCTTAGGCTTTCTACATGGCGGCCACGGGCCTGGAGCTGCAGCATGTCTTGAACGACCGCCGGGTCGCACCGGCGGCCCGCGGCGTGGCGGCGATCGATCCGCTGATGACGATCGGTACGCTGCTCGGCTGCATCGCCCTGTTCCACGGACAATTCCAGGGCGCATACCTGATACTCGGGCTGCTGGTCTTCTCGCTGACCTTTCCAGGCAACGCGCCGGTGCCCGGCCGTCTCGGGGCGCTGGTCCGCGAGGTGGGCACGAGCTGGTCCGTGACCGTCGTGGTGCTCGCGGTCATCGGCTGGGCGACCCGCACCATAGAGGTCTTCGACCCGCACGTACTGCTCGCCTGGCTGGTGGCAACTCCGTTCGCACGTGTCGCCGGGCACCTCGCGCTGCCGCCGCTGCTGCGACGGCTGTATGCCGCGCGGCGCGCCCAGCGGGTCGCGGTCATCGTCGGTGCCTGCGAGCTCGGCCGCGCGCTCGCCGAGCGGCTGCAACGCAATCCGCTGCTCGGGATCCGCGTAGCCGGGTTCTTCGACGACCGCGGCCCGGATCGCACCGGCGAGCAGGCCGCCGAGGCCATCCTCGGGACGCTCGATCAGCTGGCCGCGTACGTCAAGGCGCAGCGCATCGATCTCATCTACATCACGCTGCCCATGGCATCTCAGCCGCGTACGGTGCGGCTGCTCGATCAGCTGCACGACACCACGGCCTCGATTCACTTCGTGCCCGACATCTTCCTGTTCGATCTCATCCAGGGCCGCATCGACACGGTCGACGGCATGCCGGTGGTGTCGGTGTGCGAGACCCCGTTCCGCGGACTCGACGGGCTCGTCAAGCGCGCGAGCGACATCGTACTCGCGCTGCTGGTGTGCATCCTCGCCCTGCCGCTGATGCTGGCCATCGCGGCCGGCATCAAGCTGAGCTCTCCGGGCCCGGTGATCTTCCGGCAGCGCCGCTATGGGCTCGACGGCCGCGAGATCGTGGTCTACAAGTTCCGCTCCATGAGGGTCACCGAGGATGGCGCGGACATCCGCCAGGCCACCCGCAGCGACGCGCGCGTGACGCGCTTCGGCGCGTTCCTGCGCCGCACCTCGCTCGATGAGCTGCCGCAGTTCATCAACGTGCTGCAGGGGCGCATGAGCGTGGTGGGTCCGCGGCCGCACGCCGTGGCCCACACCGAGCTCTATCGCAAGCTGATCAAGGGCTACATGTTCCGCCACAAGGTCCGCCCCGGCATCACCGGCTGGGCACAGGTCAACGGCTTCCGCGGAGAAACCGACACTCTGGAGAAGATGCAGCGCCGGATCGAGTGCGACCTGGCTTACCTGCGTCAGTGGTCGCTGCGGCTCGATCTGTGGATCGTGCTGAAGACGTTGTTCGTCGCGCTCGAGGGGCGCAACGCCTACTGACCGGCGGGGCGCGCAGCTGCCGACTGCGGGCGGCTCATCGCCCGCGAGAACGCGGCCTCACTCCGCGCCCGTGCGGAAGCAATAGCCCGCGCCGCGCACCGTTTCGATCATGCGGTCGTGGCCGCTCGGCTGCAGGGCCTGGCGCAGCTGGCGGATGTGCACGTCGACGGTGCGGTCCTCGACGAAGACGTGATCGCCCCACACTTCATCGAGCAGCTGGCTGCGGCTGTAGACGCGCTCCGGATGCGTCATCATGAAGTGCAGCAGGCGGAACTCGGTAGCCCAGAGCTTGACGTTGGTGCCGCCCGCGGTGACGCGGTGCGCGGCCGGATCGAGCTTCAGGCCGTCGAATTCGATCGGCTCCTCGCCGAGCAGCGGCGCCCCACGCCGCACCACCGCCTTGATGCGCGCCAGCAGCTCGCGGTGCGAGAACGGCTTGGTGAGGTAGTCGTCGGCGCCGGCCTCGAGCCCGGTCACCTTGTCCGTCTCCTCCGAGCGGCCGGTGAGCATGATGATCGGCATTTGCTTGGTGCGCCGGTCGTTGCGCAGCTCGCGCAGAAAGCTCACGCCGCTCGCCGTCGGCAAAACCCAGTCGAGCAGCATGAGCCCGGGCAGCTCGGTGCGAATCGCCTCCGCCGCTTCCTCGACGTTGGCGGCCCGCATGACCTCGAACCCGGCGCGCTCGAGGCCGGCGGCGATGAGCCGCTGGGTCACCGGTTCATCCTCGACGATGAGAATCGCGCCACGCACGGTGGGCAATCATAGGTGGGCGCCGCACGGGCGGGTATCACCGAATTCCGATCTTTATGTAGCCGTCGAACGGCAGGCCTGTCGGCCAATCTCGACAGGAAACGGCGACGGCGGACGGCTCAGATCAGCCGGTACTTGACGGCGTAGCGAACCAGCGCGGCATTGCTCGCCAGAGCCAGCTTCCGCAGGATGCGCGCCCGATAGGTACTGATGGTACTCGGGCTGAGCGACATCTCCTCGGCGATCTCGTTGATCTGTTTGCCGGACGCGATCAGCCACATCACCCGGTACTCGCGATCCGAGAGCAGATCGTGCGGTGGTTTCTCGCCACCGCCGGCGAGCTCGGTCGCGAGTTTCTCCGCAAACGCGGAGCTCACGTACTTGCCGCCGCCCACCACCTTGCGGATCGCGCCGGTGAGGTCCTCGTTGGCGCTCGCCTTGTTGATGTAGCCGGCGCCGCCGGCCTTGAAGACCTGCCCGGCGTGCACGTCCTCCGGCAGGATGCTCAGTACCAGGACCGCGCGCTCCGGGTGATGCCGCTTCAGCTCGCGCACCAGATCGGCGCCGCTGCAGCCCGGCATCGAGTAGTCGAGCACCGCCACGTCCCACTCGAGCTTGCGCGCCATCTCGAGCGCCTCGTCGCCATTTCTCGCCTCGCCGACGACCGTCATGTCCTGCTCGGCGGCGACGATGTCCCGGAGTCCCCGGCGAACGACGGGGTGGTCGTCTGCGATCAGAATTCTCACCGCGGGTCTCCTCGGTACCATTGATCCCATCGGTCCTCACCCACACTCAGTCCCTCGGCAGCGTCACCCTCACCAGCGTCCCCTGCCCCTGCTCCCCGTTGACATCGACGCGCCCGCCGAAGGGCAGCACGCGCTCGCGCACTCCCAGCAGGCCGAGCGACTTCGGGCTCGCCGCCGCCTCGCCGTCGATGCCGCGGCCGTTGTCCTCGACGGCCAGCACTATCCGGTCGTCCTCCGGCCGCACCGCCACCTCGACACGGGTGGCGTTGGCGTGGCGCGCGACGTTCGTCAACAGCTCCTGGCAGATCCTGAAGAGCGCGGTGGAGCGCGCAGAGTCGAGCTCCACGGCCTCGGCCGGCAGCGTCACGTGGCAGCGGATGCCGCTGCGGCGCTGGAACTCGTCCGCCTGCCACTCGAGGGCCGCCACCAGCCCGAGCTGGTCGAGCACGTCCGCCCGCAGCCGCGAGACGATCTGGCGCACGGACTGCACGGTGGTATCGATCTGGTCGGACATCGCCTGTACCCGCTCGCGCAGCGCCCGCGCGTTGCGCGGCAGCCGGCTCGCGATCCAGCTCGCGTCCATCTTGAGAGCCGTCAGCTCCTGGCCCAGCTGGTCGTGGAATTCCCGCGCAATGCGCGTCCATTCCTCCTCGCGTACCGACTGCAGGTGTGCGGCGAGCGCACGCAGATTCTCCTCCGAGGCCTTGAGATGCCTCTCGGCCGCCGCGCGCTCGCCGATCTCCTGCAGCAGCGCCGCGTTCTTGCGGTAGAGGTCGACGAACACCGCGATCTTTGATTTGAGGATCTCGGGCGTGAGGGGCTTGACGATGTAGTCCACCGCGCCCGCTTCGTAGCCGCGCGTGATCGACGAGGTGTCCTCGTAAGCGCCGGTGAGGAAGATGATGGGCGTATGGCGCGAGTGCTCGCGCTCGCGGATCAGCCGCGCAACCTCGAAGCCGTCCATGCCGGGCATGCGCGCATCCAGCAGAATGACGGCAAAATCCTCCTTCAACACGCAGCGCAGCGCCTCCTCTCCCGACTTCGCGGTCATCACGCGCAGAGGCATGTCGCTCAAGAGCGCCCGCAAGGCAGTCAGGCTACGGACATCGTCGTCGACGGCAAGAACGCTCGCCTCCTCCGGTCGGGAACTCATCACCTCTCCCCTGGAGCGCCGAGGGGGATTATCGATCACCGCGCTCCTGTAGAGAACCCGCGACGACGCAAAACCAGCCGTGTGGCGGCACCATGCCCGCCCTGAAGTGCCGCGTCTGTAGGCGCACACCGAGAACTCTGTAAGAAATCGTTGACACCGGGAAGGGCTATCTGGCAAACGCTGGGGGCTGCCCCTCGGCGGTGTATCGTTCGGAGCAGACATGTCCAGGAAAGCATTGGCAGGATGTGCGGTTCTGCTCCTCGTCGCCGGCTGCGTGCATCCGCACCCGGTCGGGCAGACCGGCGGTGCAGCGACGCCCGCGGTACCCACGTCACCGGCTGCTGCCGGCGGAGCGCCGGAAGCGGCAGCGACCCACGCTGCGCCTCCCCTGCGCCCGGGCGCGGCGCCCGCCGTGCCCGCGCCCCCGGCCCAGGCGCTCCAGCCCGGGCAGACGGCGCAGCCGGCTGAGAAACCGGCCCGCGCGGGCGCGCCTGCACCCGGCAGCAGGCCCGCCCCCACCGCCACTACATCGGCAGGCGGTGCATCGCCGGCGAAGAGCGCGGCCAAACCGCCGAGCCCTGCCGCGCCCGCGCCAACCGCCGTGCCCACGCCAGGCTCCGCAGCCGCTGCACCCGCCCCACCCGCCCTCGATCTCACGTCATTGGAGCAGCGGCTGCGGGACACGCACGCGATCGGCGTGTTCACCAAGCTCTCTCTCAAGAACCAGGTCGACGATCTGCTGGCACAGTTCAGGGCATTTCACCACGGGCAGTCCCCGGTCGCCCTGCCGGCGCTGCGACAGCGCTTCGAGGTGCTGTTGCTCAAGGTCGTCAGCCTGCTTCAGGGTGGCGACGCTCAGCTCGCCGCGGCCGTATCCGCTTCCCGGGACGCCATCTGGACGGTCCTGGTCGATCCCGTAAAGTTCGCCCAACTCTGACTCACTCACAGGAGCAACGATGCGCCCACGTGCATATGCCCTCGCGGCCCTCGCGGCCGTCATGGGAGCCGGCTCGCCGTACCTGCCGGCCGCCGAGGACTCGGCCTTCAAAGACCTCACCGCCACCATCGTGCTGCAGGGCCTGCCGTGCGACAAGGTGGTTTCGGCCACGCGTAACGGCGACAGCGATTACACGGCCTCGTGTAACGACGGCAACCGCTACCACGTGTTCGTCGACGCGACGGGACGAGTGGTCGTCAAGAAGCTCTGAGCAGTAACGAGGTTGCGATGGCCCGTGCGCTTTGCTCCCTGATCGCAGTCCTCGGCTTATCGATCTGCGCGCCGTGCCGCGCGTCAACCGACACTTCGGTCGGGTGGTTTCAGTCGACTACGCAGGCCCTGTACGACGCGGTGGCGGGCGGCGACACGGCGGTGTGGGACCGGGTGCTGGATGAGAGCTGCATGATCACGACCGAGGACGGGGAGGTCATCGGCAAGCCCGCGTTCCTGAAGCAGATGCGGCCGCTGCCGCGAGGGTTCTCCGGACGGATCAGAGTGCGGGACCTGACCGTTCGGCGTGCCGGACCCGCGGCAATCGTCCACTACTGGCTCGACGAGACCGAGGACATCTTCGATCAGCGGCTGAAGACGGTGTACGTGGAAACGGATGTCTACCGGCGCGCAGGCGGCGGTTGGAGGATGTTGGCCGCCCAGGTGACCGTCGTACCGCGCGACCTCGAGCCGATCGGAGTCGACTCGGAGCTCTGGCCGGCTCTCGAGGGAGAATATCGGCTGAATGACGCGGCCACCTCGCGCTACCAGGTATTCGTCCGCGATGGCGCCCTCTATGGCGGCGGCGACCGGGCAACTGCGACGCGGCTCATTCCCCTCGCTCCGCTCGTGTTCTTTCAGCAGGGCAGTATTCACACCATGATCTTCGTGCGCGACCGGAGCGGCGCCATCACCGAGGTGCGCGAGCTGCACAAGTACAACGAGGTGCGGCTGAAACGCGTCGGCGGATCGGGCAGCCGGCCGGCTTCCCCGTAACGCCCTTGGCTCCGTGAGTCTCCCCCGCCGATGTCGAAAATCGGCGTGCTCCTTCGTCGTTGCAGTCAGAAGCACCCCGAAGGAGACGACGATGGCCGCACTCGCCGAATTCACCGCTCGCCTGATCGCCGCGCGCGCCTCGCTCGCTGCCGGGCTTACGGGCCAGGCCGGTCGCGTCGTGGCGCTGTTGCGGGAGCTCGGCCCCTACGCGGCTATCGAATTGATTCTGCCTGGCGGATCGCTGCTCGCTCTCCTGCTGTGGCTCTGGCGGCGTCGCCGGCCGGCATGCGCTGCACTTCGTTAGCGCTGACGGAACCAATGAAGACGCCGTGACTCACCGCACCGCGCGCCGCTCGCCGGCTGCCCGGGCGAGCAGCAGCGCTCCCTCGAGGCCGGGATCCGCAAGCGCAGCAGGCACGCAGAAATCCGGCGAGGCCGCGGCCTCACCCACCCCGTACCCCGCCAGGGTGGCACTCAGAGCGCTGCGCAGCAGCCCGAGGAGTTGCGGCGTTGCCATGACGCCCCCGCCCCACACGATCCGTTCGGGCGACCAGGAGAGCACCAGCGTCGCGGCGAGGTCGCCGAGGTAGTCGGCCACCAGCGCGAGGACCGCCGGCTCATCGGCAAGCGCCCGCTCTCTTCCCAGCCGGCGCGCGATCGCAGGTCCCGCGGCGAGCCCTTCGGCGCAGTTGTCGTGGAACGGGCATACGCTGCGCACCTGATCGCGGTCCCGGCGCGCCAGCCTGATGTGGCCGATCTCCGGGTGCAGTGCCCCCGGCAGCGGGCGGCCCTCCACCACGAGTCCGCCACCGATGCCCGTGCCCACCGTCACGTAGGCGAGGTACCGCACTCCCTGTTCGGCGCCCCGCCGCCACTCGGCACACGCCGCCGCATTGACATCGGTGTCGATCGCGACCGGCACGCCGAGCCTGGCGGCAAGTGCGGCGCGCAGATTCGAGCCGCTCCAACCGGGTTTGGGTGTCTCGAGCACGCGGCCGTAATCGCGGGCGAGCTCATCGCGTACCAGGGGCCCGAAGGCCGCCATGCCGATCCCGCCGAGCGGCCGGCCGGCCGGCACGGCCTTGCTGAGAAATGTGAGCAGGTCCTCGAGCGCCGCCTGCGGGGTAGTCGTGGCCCAACGGCCGTCGGCGAGGACGCGGCCGCCCTCGTCGACGATCCTGGCGAGGATCTTGGTGCCTCCGGTCTCGACGCCGGCGAACACCAGCCCGCTCATGTGAGCATGTTGTTACTGCTGCGGCTGCGGTGGAGGAGCCGCCTGCCCGGGCGCGCCCTGACCGCCGGGCTTCGGCGGCGGCGGCCGGTGCGCCCGCTCCTGTTGCAGCGCGCCGCGGCAGCCCTCGGACAGTGCGTCGCGATGTTCCGTGATACAGGCGCGGACGCGGCCCTTGCCCGGCTGTACTCCGGCGCAGAATTTCTTGACGTCCGCGGCGCATGCGGCGCGCACGTCCGGCCCCCCGGGCGGGGCGGCGGGCGAGTCCGCGGCCTGTGCGCACACACTGAAAAGCCCGAGGCAGGCAAGCGGAAGTAACCAGGTCTTCATGGCAAACCTCTGATCGTTGGACGGCGCTCAGTGCAGCGCGAGCGTATCACGCCGCCAGGCCAGGTCCTGCCATCGGCCGAAGTCCGCGAGCAGCTCCGGCGCGCTGGCCTGCCGCACGAGAGCGAGGTCATCGAGGCGCAGCTCCTCGAAGCGGCGGCGGAAGCGGCCGCGCTCCTTCACCTCGCGCGCCACCAGCAGCCGGCGCGTGCCGGGAGCGAAGCCCGCAAACTCGACGTAGCCCTCTTCCGGATCCTCGACGCCCGGCGGGATCACATCGATCGCCCAATGCGCGCCGCTCGGGTGGAACACCCAGAGCTCACGCCAGGTCTCGAGCGGCTGCACCGCAAGCACCATTGCACTCCCCTGCGCGACCGGCTGTGCGGATGCCGTCCACACGATCCCGTAGGTGCAGCGCCGCACGAGCGGCGCGGCAGGTGCGCGGGCGTTCGTGAGCGTGACGCAGGTCTGTCCCGGCTCGCCCGAAGCCGCGGTGAGCGTCAGGGGACCTGAGGGCGGTGTCGGCGGCGCTGCCGCCCAGCGGATCGCCGCGACCCGCAGCAACGCGTCGAGGTACTCGGCGCGGCGGTCCTCGCCGAGATCGTCCGGATGCACGGCGAGCAGCTCATCGAGCGCGTGTTGCCCGGCGACGCCCGGCGGCTCGCCGCGCCGCGCCTGGCCGTAGGCTACCGAGGCCCACACCAGCGCTCGCCGCGCGTGCAGACGGCTGCGCAGCAGCGGCGTGAGCGGTCGCTCGTCGACCCGCTCGAGAAGCGAGCGGCGCTCCTCGTCTGCCGCGGCGCGCAGCACCTGGCCCATGGCCGGATCAATGCAGTCGGGCCGCGTGAGGCCGAGCGCCGCGTGCGCGCGCTCCGCGGCGCCCGCCGCCGGCATCGCGAGCACGCGCCGATAGAGCTCACCTTCATAGCACAGCTGCATGCGGCCGTTGAGATCGAAGGTACGCATCCCGATACCGAATTGCCTCACCACCTCGAGATGCGCGGCGACCTCGGCATGGCTGGCACCGCTGCGGGAGGCGCGGTCCGCGAGCCGCTCCGCCATCCGTGCGATTGCGACGAAGGGCTCGGCGTCGAGGTCCCGCGCCGGCACCGCCCGCAGGTAGGCCGCGCCGTAGCTGATCCCGAGCGCCTCCGATCCCGGCCGCTCGCTGAGAAACCTGAGTACTGCGAGCAGCTCCGGGGCGTCCGCTTCCGCAAGGCCGGCCGTGCGCGCCGCACTCTCCGCGAGGTAGCCCGCGCGCTCGCGCCGATGGTCGTAGACCTTGAGGTAACCGGCGCGCTCGCCGCGGATCTCGAGCACGTCCCCCTGCCAGAGCGTCTCGAGCTCGGCGGCGGTGGCACGCGGCGCCGCGCGCAGCGCCGCGTGATCCGCGACGACGATCCCGAGGGCCGCGGCCAGCGCGACCAGCATCAGCGCCGCTCCGCGCTCCGCGCCGCATCGGCGCTCTTCGACGGATCGATGCCGAGCAGAGTCGAGCCGATGAACTGCCCGGGCGCCGGAGCCGGTGCGATGATGACCTGCACCTTGTCGGACAGCTTGTCGGCGAGGGTCTTCTGGATGAGGAGCGGATACTGCGCGACCAGGGCGCCCTCGCGCTGCATCTGGCCGGCATTGCTCTTGCCCACGACCTCGACCCGGTACGCCTCGGCATCCGCGAGCTTCTGGCGCGAGTCGGCTTCGCCCTTCGCCTCGATGCGGCGCGCTTCGGCGGCACCTTCGGCGGTGCGGATGCGCGCGATCTTGTCCGCTTCGGCCTCGAGCTGGCGCTGCTCGATCTGCTTGTGCTTGAAGGGCAGGATGTGCTTCATGGTCTCCTCCTGGGCGCGCGCCGCGATCACCTGCTCATCGCCGGCCGCCTCGGCGGCCTTCTGCCGCCGCACCTTGTCCGCTTCCGCGACCAGCTGCGTCTCGCGCACCTGCGCTTCCTTCAGCTGCAGCGTGTAGCGGATCTTCTCGGTCTCGAGCTCCTCGGCGAGCAGCTTCTCCATCTCCGCACGGTAGTCCTCGGGAAGATCCACCTGTCCCATGTCGACGCCGCGCAGGATGAGGCCGATGGCGGCGAGCTTCGGCCGCAACTCCCGCGTCATTTCCTCCTGGATCTGCGCCCGCCTGCTCGAGAAGATCTCGCGCACGGTATAGCGCGCGAACAGCGGGTAGATGACCCCTTGCACCGCCGGGCGCACGAGGTCGGCGTTGAGGTCATCCGGGTACTCGCGCGACATCTGCGCGATGCGGCTGCGGTCGATGGCCCAGCGCACCGTCAGGTCCACTCCGAGCGACAGGCCTTCGTTCGACTGAAACGGCGCCGCGCCCGTGGCACGCGCGCTGTCGGTCGGGCGGTACACCTGGTCGCGCGTCGGGTAACGGCGAACCTGCTCTACTCCCGGCAGCACCAGCACGGTTCCGGCGCTGTAGGCCGTGGCCGAGCCGTCGAACACATTGGTGCGCACCAGCACTTCGCTGCGGTGCACCGAAGCGAACGGCGGGTGGACGGACAGGCCATAGCCGAGGACCGCGAGGAGCGCGGCCGTCACCAGCCGCGCGCGCCAGGCTCGCGCCGATACGGCCCGAAACTTCCCGGCCAACACGGCGCCGAGTCTGCCGAGCGGCACGCCGACTGCCCGCTGCACGAGACGGAGAAAGGCCTCGAAGCGATCCGACATGAGGAGGGGCCTCCTGAGGATGGTCTGCTACGAGGAGAATTCTCCCGGGCGCTTACGGCAAGGCGGTGCGGCAATCGTGGCGGAAAGTGGCCAAGGCGCGGATCTTGGCGCGGATTTTTTGCGCGGCTCAGGCTCCCTGCTCAGGCGCCGAGCCGGACGGTCCAGGTAACCGCAATCTCTGCGAGCAATGACGAGCGCACGCTGCAGTACCTGGTCACGGCGAGCTCGACGGCCCGCTCGGCCTTTGCCTGGCTGGCGCCGGGCGCGGTTACCGAGAAATGCAGGATCGCGGACGCCAGGCGCCGCGGCGTCTGGTCGAGCCGCTGTGCCTCGACGCCGACCCTGAGCGCCTGAACCGGCGTGCGCTGCTTCGCGAGAATGGAGACGACGTCGGTCGCCGCACAGCTCGCGATGGCGGCGAGCAGCGTGTCGAAGGGGCTCGGCGCGGATTTTGAGTCGCCGTCGATACGAATCTCCGGTCCGCCGGCGCGGTGCGCGGCGAACTCGCTCGCACCGACCCAGTCGACCTCGATCCGCGCATGCGGCAGGAGCTTCGGTTCAGCGTTCGGCATGCGTCCGCTCCCTGGCGGCCGATTTCGGCCGCCAACTGTAGCGGAATCTCTCTCCAAATGAGGAGGTCCGCTCCCTGCTAATTTCACCCTCTCACTCCCTCGCCGGGAGGCCGACTCCGGGGGGCGGTACACACTAGAGTGACTGCCCGTGACTGATGGAGGTGGTCCGTGGAGTTCCTCCTCTTCGATGTCGGCGCTACCCTGGTGTTTCTCATCGGTTACCGGACGGTCGTCACGCTGCAACGGCGGCGAGCGGGTCCGGCGACCCTCAAGCCGCGGCGAGAGTGGCCACGTCTCAGCCATCCGCGGTAGCCTCCAGCGGGTGATCGTCCATCTCATCGACGGCACCTACGAGCTGTTTCGTCACTTCTACGGGCTGCGGCGCTTCGCGAAAGGCGGGGATCCGCCCTTGGGTGCCGCCGTCGGGGTACTCAATACCGTTCTCAAGATGGTCGAAGAAGGCGCGACCCACCTCGGTGTCGCGACCGACCACGTCATCGAATCCTTCCGCAACCACCTCTGGCCCGGATACAAGACCGGCGACGGCGTGGAGCCTGCGCTCCTCGAGCAGTTTCATCCGCTCGAGGACGCGCTCGCCGCCATGGGCGTCGCCGTCTGGCCGATGGTGGAGCTCGAGGCGGACGACGGCCTTGCCTCGGCGGCGCGCATCGCCGCCGCGGAGCCGCGCGTCGAGAAGGTCTCGATCTGGAGCCCGGACAAGGACCTCGCGCAGTGTGTCGCCGGCGACCGGGTGGTTCAGGTCGACCGCAGAACGAAGGAGATCCGTAACTCCGCCGCGGTGCGTGCGAAGTTCGGGGTGGACCCCGAGCTGATCCCCGACTTCCTCGCGCTCGTCGGCGATGCCGCGGACGGCTATCCGGGACTCGCCGGCATCGGGCCCGTGAGCGCGGCGCGGCTCATCGGCAGGTACGGCGCGCTCGAGACCTTTCCGCCTCAGGTCCTCGGCGAGCGGCGCGACCTCGCCCTGCTCTTCAAGCAGCTCGCGACCTTGAGGACCGATGCAGAGCTGTTCGCGGGCGCCGCGGCGCTGCGCTGGCGGGGGCCGACACCCGAGTTCGAGGCGTGGACGCAGAGATTCGCGAGCCCCCGGCTGCTCGAGCGCGCCCGAAGAGCAGCAGCCGGCCTGACGCCGACGGCGGCGGAATAAGCCGCCGCCGCCGAGCGCGAGGGGCCGGTCAGGCTGGTGGCCGCGGCAGTGCGGGCGCCCGGTGGCACCGCGCCCGCGGGGCGGCGCAGCCTCGCACTGCGCCCAGGCCGCTGAAACTCCCGCGCTGCGGCGCGCGATCCCCGAGGATCACACGGAGCGGGAGACACCTCGCGGGCCTGCGCGGGCGCGGTTCCATGCTCAGGCCTTCGGCGTATAGCTGAACTTCTGCCCCGCTACCGTCGCCTGGTACATCGCCCCGCCCTTGACGATGGTGAAGACCGCCAGTCCCTTGTAGTAGCGGCCTGCGGTAATGGCATCCTTCATGCCGCCGCTCGCTTCGGCGCTGGCGCCAGTGGTGCCGACACTGCCGCCCGCGGCGGCCGTGATCGCCACGGCATTGACGTCGGCGCCGAACTCATAAGTACCCTTGGTGAACTCGTCGAACGCGCGCCGATTCTCGAAAAAGACGATCTGGCTGTAAGCCTGGCCACCCGCCTGAAAGCCCGCGCTCAGCTGGTTCATGGTGACATTGCCCACGTAGCTGCCGTGCACGTACACGCGCCCGCTGCCGTGCGCGCCGCCAACCACCAGGCCGGCCTTGCCGATGGTGGGAAATACGGCGTACCCGTAGCAGTTGTCGAAGAACCGGGCGCTCTCGCCGGCGTTCCTGAAGAGGCCGACCGTATCCGTGTACGGGTTGGCCCAGAGTACCGGCGTCCACACGAGCAGGGCAGCCGCCAGCAATTTCGCCAGATGGTGTCTCATGTTCCACTCCTGTGCTCTATCGAGACGGGGGGTACGTTCGCACCTGGGGATTAAACCCAGGCTGAACCGCAATCCGGAGCTGGACTGGGGCCGGTCGGCGTGTAGGATTCCGCCTGAGGGGTCCGCCACTAGGCCGCGGAGGGGGGAAGTTCCTGCATGGCGAGCGTACTCATTGCCGACGACCACGCGATGGTGCGGGCCGGGTTGCGGCGCTGGCTGGAGCAGGACTCGGCGATCGACGCCATCGGCGAGGCCGTGAGCGGCACCGAGACTCTCGAGCGGCTGCGCGACAGCCCCTGGGACGTGGTGGTGCTCGACATCAACATGCCGGACCGCAGCGGCATCGACGTGCTGGCGCATATCCGTACCGGATATCCCCGGACGCGCGTTCTGGTCATCAGCGCGTTCTCGGAGAAGCAGTACGCGATCTACGCGCTGCGCGCGGGCGCCGCCGGCTATCTCGCCAAGGATCAGGCTCCGGAGGACTTCATGCGCGCGATCCATGCGCTGCTCGCCGGCCGGCGCTTCGTGAGCGCGACGCTCGCCGAGCTGCTGGTGGGCGCGCTCGATGTGCCCGCGGATCAGCCGCTGCACTCGACCCTGTCGCAGCGGGAATTCCAGATTCTGTGCAAGCTGGCCGTGGGGCGCAGCGTCTCGGAGATCGCCCGGGAGCTGTGCATCAGCGTCAAGACGGTGAGCACCTACCGGGCCCGTATCCTGGAGAAGATGAACTTCAGCACAAACGCTGACTTGACGGCCTACGCCCTCAGAAACGGCTTGATGCAGTAGGGCGGGGTTTCCCCCGAGGGCCGGTCAGCGTTCACTGACACCCCACGAGGGCGGCTACCGGCATCGGGCCTGCGCCGGTCGTTGCTACCCTGCGGCGCAGACGGTGCCTGCGGTCGCACACCGTCCCCTGGTAAGGAAGGCCGGGCGACAACTCATATGCCGGACACCCACTCCGTACGCGTGCTGCTCGTCGAGGATTCCGGCGTGCTCGCCCGCCGGCTCACCGAGCTGATCCGCGGCCTGCCGCGCGTCGACCTGATCGGTACCGTCGACACGGAAGCGGACGCGCTGCAGCAGGTAGCGAGCTCTGCGCCCGACGTGCTGATTCTCGATCTGCACCTGCGCGACGGCTCCGGGTTCGGGGTGCTGCGTTCCCTGCGGCGCGCGCACGCGTCACGGCCGAAGGTCGTGGTCCTCACGGGCTTCGACCTGCCGCAATATCGGCGCGAGGCCGAGGCCCTCGGGGTCGACGCCTTCCTCAACAAGTCGCGCGACTACGATCGGCTGCCGGTGCTGTTGCGCGCCTACGCCGCCCAGGGCGGCGGCGCCGCAACCCAGCACTGATCAGGCATCGTGCCGACACCCGCTCCCCTCCTCGCGGGCCAGCACGCGCGCGAGCGGCAGGTGTACTTCGATCTCGGTGCCGGCCGCAGCGGCGCGCCGCAGCTCCCAATGGCCGCCGAGTGCCCGTGCCCGGTGACGCATGACCGCGAGTCCATGCGCCCCGAGCGCGAGCAGCCGTTGCGGCGGCACGCCGACGCCATCATCGCGCACCCGCACGAGCAGCCAGGGCTCCGCCACTTCGACCGTCACCTCGACCGCAGTGGCACGCGCATGCTTGACGATGTTGGCGAGCGCCTCCTGCACGATCCGAAAGACGGCGATCGAGGCCTCCGGCGTAAGTAACAGCTCCTCCGCGGGGTAACGCTCCAGGCTCTTGAGCCCGGCCCGCTGGCAGGCCTGCTCCACCTGCCAGCGCAGCGCCGGCACGAGTCCGAGGTTGTCGAGCAGCGTGGGTCGCAGACTCTCGATCACCCGGCGCTTGATGTCCACGCCCGCCTGCAGTGCGTCCTGCACGCGCTGGAAGTAGCTGTGCACCTCCGGGTCGTCGCTGGCGACGCGCGCCTCGAGCCATGACAGGTCCATGCGCGCCGCGACCAGGAGACCGCCGAGCTCATCGTGCAGCTCGCGCGCGAGTGCCGCCTTCTCCTGCTCGGCCACCGACTGCAGATGGGTCGAGAGCTCCGAAAGCTCCCCGGTGCGCTGTTCGACCAGGCGCTCGAGCTCGCCTTGCCGCGCCGCGAGCTGCTCGGTCTCGCGCTCCTTGGAGCGCAGGTGGCGCAGCGTGAGCCCGCTCAGCAGCAGCAGCAGACCCGTGCTCGCCACCAGGGCCGCGCTGGTGGTGGCGATGCCGCCCCAGCGGCTCAGCTGCCAGCGGCGGCTGGCCTCGACTGCCTCGGCGTTGTCGTGCGCCTCGATCCTGCGCACCAGATCGTCGATCTGCGACATGGTCGAGGTGCCGACTTCGCCGCGGATGATCTGCAACGCCGCCGCCCGGCCGCGGATGCCGAAGGCCTCGACGGTCGCGCGCATCTCATCGAATTTTGCGTTACCGAGCTGCCGGAGCTGCGCGACGTCGGAGCGCGTCGCGGCGCCGGCGCCGGCGTAGGCGGCGTCGAGCCGCCCGAGTGCGGCGTCGAAGTCCGTAGAAGCCTGCCGGAACGGGGCGAGATACTCTGAGTCGCCGACCAGGATGTAGCCGCGCTGGCTGCTCTCCGCCTGCCGCAGGAGTTGCCACACGTCAGCGAGCGCCTGCTGGCGGCGAGCGTTGAGCACGATGCGCGCGCTCGCGTCCTCGAGCCGGCGCTGACCGAGTTGGGCGGCGACGAACAGGCCGACGACCGTGGCGAGCAGCAACGCGACCACCACCATCTGACGGGTGACCGAGTTCATCGTAAGAATCATACCGTGCGGGTCGTGCTGCGCTGCGACGGAACGGCCGGTCGTAGGAGTTTCCTTACGGGCGCGGCGGTTATCAGCCGACGCCCGACCGGGTGTTATGCCGCTGCTGCTGTGGCCACCGGGCGCGTACGCTGGCTCGTAACGGGCATGTCTTTAGATTAGAGAGGAGTCGCGCGTAGTGGACGCCGCATCGGTGGTGCAGCTCAGGCGGACCAACGACTCCCGCGCCCGTGTCCTCGAGATCTCGGCTCAACTGCGGATCGCCGTCGGCAACGGCGACGATGCCGGCATAGCGCGTCTGCTTGGAGAGTTGCTGCGCTTCCGCGGATCGAGCCGTGCGCAGAGTATTGCCCTGCAGCAGCGGGCGCTGCAGAGCCTCGTGTATCAGCTGCGTTCGGCGGCGATGAATGACGAGGTCACCGGCCTGCACAACCGCCGCGGCTTCCTGCAGTGCGCCACCCGCCTGCTCGATCTCGCGGTCCGGGACCGCTGTGCTCACCACCTCATCTATCTGCGTCTCGGCCCGCAGGGCGACCAGGGCGCCGGGCTGCCGATGATGGCACTGCGCCAGATGGGCAATGCGCTGCGCGATCTCTTCCCGGACTACGGGGTGCGCGAGGCGCTCGGAAGGCTCGGCGCCGCGGAGTTCGCCGCGCTGACGCCCCGCGTCGAGTATCTCTCGCGCGATTCGATTCTACGGCAGATTGGAGCGAGGACCGCCGGCCTGGAGCCCGCACGCGCCCGGCTCGACGTCGGCATCGCGCACTTCGAACCCTCGAACCCGGCGGGTGTTGACGAGCTATTGGCACGGAGCGCGCAGCAAGCCCTGCAGGCACGCAACACCCCCTCTCGAATTGCGTCATCCGCGACAGGCCCCCCCATGCGGATGGCGCATCGCTGACGGTCTCGGGGCGGCTCTGCCGCCCCTGAGACCGCTTTTTCCCGACGGCTCGGGCACAGCGTCCCCCGATGGGGAAGAATCAACCACTCTCGGACGTATAAGTCGGCGTACCGGCAGCCGGGATTGCCAGGAGACGACGATGATGACGATCGAGCACCCGAAGGCGCCACCTGCCCCTCCCGATCCGGGCGTTGCGCCGGGATCGGACGAGGCGCGTTACCTCCGCTGGGTCGCCGAGAGGGTTCGCGGTGAGGACTTCTGGATGGCCGTGAAGGAAGACATCCTCGAGGACTTCGCGAACCTGCTGAATCGCGAGCTTCCCGACGAGCTGTGGCGAGCCGCCTACGCGCAGCGTGACGGCAGGGACTACCTCGTTGCGTTCGAAGCGGTGCTGGAGCGGCTCCAGGAGTACTGCGAGCAGACGGCCCGCCGCGGATAGCGTGCCGCAAGGCGGATGCCCGGGCGGTTCGGATGCCAGGCGCGGCATTCCCACGCTAACATGGCACATGCATTATTTTCCGGTCGCCGCGCCGGCGCTGCTCGGGCTCGCGATGCTGTTCGCGATCGTGGGCGGATTCGTCGCGACGCGGGTTCTCAGCTTCGCTTCGGCGAGCATGGGACTCGCCCCGGGCACCATGATGGGAGTGCTGCTGGCCTCGCTGCTCGGCAGCTACATCAATATCCCGATCGCCTACCTGCCCGAGCAGCACATGATCGCCCGGGCGGTCGTAACCTACTTCGGCATCCCCTATGTAGTGCCCGTGATGCGCTCAGCGCCGGCGACGGTGCTGGCGATCAACGTGGGCGGCGCGCTGATTCCCATCTGCGTGTCGCTCTATCTGATCCTGCGTAACGAGCTCTACACCCTGAGCCTCTGGGGCATCGCGGTCGTGGCGCTGGCGTGCCACCTGCTCGCGACTCCCGTCCCCGGCATCGGCATCGCCGAACCGATCTTCGTTCCGTGCGTGGTAACGACCGTCATGGCGCTGACCCTGTCGAGGCGCCACGCGGGCGCCCTCGCCTATATCTGCGGGAGTCTCGGCACACTGATCGGTGCCGATCTCACCAACCTCGACAAGATCCGCGGGCTGGGCGCGCCGGTTGCATCCATCGGCGGCGCCGGCACCTTCGACGGCATCTTCGTGATCGGACTGCTGTCCGTCGTGTACGCGGGCTGGTTCGCCGCCAGAGAAGCGCGGCGGGCCCGCTAGCCCGTTCCTGCCGATCGGGGGCGCGAGTTTGCCCCTTATGAGAGAGGCGACGATCGAACCGCACCCCTAACGTCCATCGAGTACCCATCGCGTCGCGCCCGCGGTACGGAGTCCGCGTGCGCCGGAGCGCGAGAGGAGGCATGGCTCATGAGAATCACGGACAACACGATTCTGCTGACCGGCGGCGGATCGGGTATCGGGCTCGCGCTCGCCGAGGAGTTCTCGAAGCTCGGCAACAAGGTAATCGTCGCTGCCCGCTCGGCGCGCAGACTCGAGGCTGCGGCGCGCCAGGGGTTCGAGCGGCTGAGTGTCGACATGTCCGACCCGCACAGCATCGAGACCCTGGCCCGCTCGGCCGTGGAGAAATTCCCGGCCCTCAACGTCGTCATCCACAACGCGGGCATCATGAAGAACGAGAACCTGCGCACGACCAACACCGCGGCCATCGCCCTGGAGACGGTCGCTACCAACCTGACCGGCCCGATGCTCCTGACGAGCGCCCTGCTGCCGCATCTCCTGAAGCAGACGCAGGCGGCCATCATGACGGTCTCGTCCGGGCTGGCCTTCGTGCCGCTGGCGATGACCCCAAGCTACTCGGCGACCAAGGCGGCGATCCATTCCTACACGCAGAGTCTGCGCTATCAGCTGCGCGGGACGCGCATTGCGGTCATCGAGCTCGTGCCCCCGTACGTGCAGACCGAGCTCATGGGCGGCCGGCAGGCCAGCGATCCCAGTGCCATGCCGCTGCGCGACTTCATCTCCGAGGTGATGACCATTCTGAAGAGCGAGCCGAACGCGGCGGAGATCCTGGTGAAGAGAGTCCACCCCCTGCGCTTCGCCGCGAGCGAGGGGCCGGCGAAGTACGAGACGTTCTGGCGGGAATTGAACGATCGCGTCAGCGCCGCGCGGGCGCAGGAGTTCTGACGGCAGGCACGGCGGCCAGCGCGTTGCGCGCAGACTCCTCGGTCCAGGTCAGGCGCTGAGCGGCTCGAGGTCGCGCTGCAGCCGCCGCGCTGCCGCCAGGAACAGCCCCGCGGCGAGCACATAGAACACCGTGCCCCCGAGGATCGCGTAGCGCAGCGAGGCACTGCCGAACTTCGCCGCCAGCTGATCGGATGCGAATCCGATGACCAGTGCACCGAGCCCCAGCCCGAGCAGATTGTTGATGAACAGGAAGATGGCGGAGGCGAGTGAGCGCATGGTCGGCGGCACCAGCTGTTGAATGGCCGAGAGCACGGGCCCGAGCCACACGAGCTGCAGCGCCGCCGGCACCAGGAAGCACGCAAACGCGGCCGGCCCCATCGGCAACGCGGTGCCGAGCGCGTAGCAGGGAAGAATGCAGAGGAACGCCAGCGCCGGCACCAGGGCATAGGCGCGCCGATCGCGCATTCCCAGACGGTCGGCGAGGTAGCTGCCGAGAAGAATCCCCGGCACTCCACCGCAGAGCAGCAGCGCGGCGAGCAGCCGCGACACCGCGATGACGCTCATGCCGTCACTGCGCATGAAGAACGAAGGCAACCAGAAGAGCAGCCCGTATCCCATGAGCGAGCCGCAGCCGGCCCCCAGCGACAACAGCCAGAAGGCCGGCTTGGCGGCGAGGGTGCGCCAGACCTGCGTGAGCGGCGGCGCGGCGCGAGCGGCCGGAGCCGCATCGAGTCGCCCGCGTTCAGGCTCCCGGACCGTCAGCAGAAACAGCGGCGCGATCAACAAGCCGGCGCCGCCCAGCCAGATGAAGGCCGTCCGCCATGTGAAGGCGGTAGTCAGACAGCCGCCGAGCAGGTAGCCGAGCGCGCTGCCTATCGGAACACCGAGCGAGAACAGGCCGAGGACCCGCGCACGCCAGCCGGGTCGAAAGTAGTCAGCGATCAGGGCATACGCGGGTGCGACTCCGCCGGCCTCGCCCACGCCGACACCGAGTCGCGCAAGAAACAGGGTGAGGAAGCCGTGGACCGAGCCGGTGAGCGCCGTGAACACGCTCCAGCACACGAGCGCAGCAGTCATGATGCGCACACGGCTCGCGCGGTCGGCCCACCATCCGACCGGGATCCCGAGGGCCGTGTAGAACAGCGCGAAAGCGGTACCGCCGATGAGCCCGAGCTGGCTGTCGCTCAAGTGCAGCTCCGCCTTGATCGGCCCGACCAGGATACCGAGCACGATACGATCGATGAAATTAGTGATGTAGACGAGGGTGAGGAGTATCAGCACATAGAACGAATAGGCCGTGCCGGCCGCGGCCCGGGATAGGCCGGTGCCGTGCGAGCGCCTCACGCCCGAATGATCTCGATTTCCAGAAACCGAAACTCGAAGGCATTGGGGTTGATCACATTGTGCGCGACGCCCTTCCTGCGGGCGTAGGCAACGCCACTGGTGAGCTGCGCTTCGCTGGTGGTCGCCCCGTCCTCGAGACGGAGCCTGCCGCTGGTCAAGGGCACGACCACATAATCGCAGGCATGAACGTGATGCCCGGTCTCCGCACCCGGAGCAAATCGCCACTCGGTCACTTTCACCCAGTCATTCTCGACCTGAACGTGTGCCGTCGCTCTCACCTTGATCGCCCCCCAGGATCGACACCGACGCAGCCCCCGAGCCCGACTGTACCCGAATCCGCAAGGCGTCGGGTTGCGTCGGCGGCGTCAAGCACAGTCACTCCCCAAGGCAACTAGACAAGCGGCTCACCGAACACTATGCGGTGACCATCCGGCGTCACAATTGCGAATTCACGCATACACCACGGCTTGTCCTCCAACACGTGCCAGACCTCTACATCCTGCTTTCGCACTTGCTCGTATAGTCCGGTGATATCCCGGACGTGAAGATATGCGAACCATGAGTGATCGGCGCACTTTGATATGGGCAACGCCTCAGGGCAATGCCCGAGTCGGAGCCTGCAGGCGCCGCGGCTCAGGAAGGACCATCCCTCGACACGAAGGTCTTCAACGAAGCCCAACTTCTGACAGAAGAACGTTCGCGAGGCGTCAAGATCCTGGACTGCGAGTACAAATGTCGACGCGACAATTTCAGACATGGAGTCAGCCTCCTTGCTGCGAGTCTTCATGAAGATGACCACCGAAGCAATGAGATAAGGCTCCAGTCACCCGACCTCGACCGCGCGAATCAGCCCGAGCACCGCGCGTTCTGCGACCCGCGGGGAATCGTCCCGGCCATACAGCAGAGAACCCGGCTGTCCCGACTACGGAAATCATGACGGTCGGTTAAGCTGTTGGTACGCCCCCCACATAGACGAGCTCGCGACATTGGCCACCATCCTGCCCAAACGCCTGCTGGCCTCCGACCAGCACAAGGTCCGGGCGATTCGCGTCTCGCCAATCGTCGCGGAGGCAGCGACCCTGGACGCGGCGCACGTCTACGCGAGGCTCGGCACCCGCCCCGAAGGGTTGAGCGGCGTCGAAGCGCAGGAGCGACTCGAACGCTACGGCCCCAATGTCCTTGCCAGGGACCAGCGTCCTGGCGTCCTCAAACTGCTTGGGCGTGCGGTTCTCAACCCGCTGGTGCTGCTGCTGGCCGGGCTCGCGACGATCTCCTTTGCGACCGGCGACTTCCGATCCGCGGTGGTGATGCTATCCATGATTGCCCTGAGCGTCGGCCTCAAGCTCATTCAGGAGACCCGGGCCGACAGCGCTGCAGCAAAGCTCAGGGCAATGATCTCGGTGACGGCAACCGTGTCGCGCGATGGCGCGACCCAGGAAATTGCCATAGCGCAACTGGTGCCCGGCGATGTGGTGCAGGTCACGGCCGGTGACATGGTTCCCGGCGACGTGAGGATCGTTAAGGCGAAGGACCTTTTCGTAAGCCAGGGATCGCTTACCGGAGAGAGCTTCCCGGTCGAGAAATCCGAGATCCAGGCGAATGACGCGGACGCCCTGAGCGCACCGATCGCCCTGCGTAATGTCGCGTTCCTCGGTACCAGCGTCGAAAGCGGCGCGGCCAGCGCGGTGGTGTTGGCGACCGGCAAGAACACGTATTTGGGCAGCATGGCCGAGTCCCTGCAGGAGCCGCAGCCTCAGACGGCCTTCGATCGCGGCATTGCGCAATTTACCTGGCTCATGCTGCGCTTCATGCTGGTGATGGTGCCGCTGGTGTTTCTCATCAACGGCCTGACCAAACACAATTGGATACAGGCCTTCTTTTTTGCGCTGGCAGTGGCGGTCGGCCTGACGCCGGAGATGCTGCCGATGATCGTGACCGTGTGCCTGTCGAAGGGGGCGGTCGCAATGGGGCACAAGAAAGTCATCGTCAAGCGAATCAACGCCATCCAGAACCTGGGTGCGATGGACGTACTCTGCACCGACAAGACCGGCACATTGACGACGGACCGAGTCGTCCTCGAGCGCTACTGCAACGTCATGCTGCGCGCGGAGGACGACGTGCTCGCGCTCGCGTATGTGAACAGTCACTTCCAGACCGGACTGAAGAATGTCCTCGACCGTGCTGTGCTCGCGCATGCCGACACGCATGCCGAGGCCAATGTCTCCGCATTTACCAAGGTCGACGAGATCCCGTTCGACTTCCAGCGACGCGTCATGTCGGTAGTGGTCCGTACGCCTGAAGGCAAGGACCGGATCATCTCCAAGGGCGCCCCGGAGTCGATATTCCCCAAATGCGGGAGCGCCGAGCTCGATGGCTCGCTGGTGCCGATGGACCACCAGCACATCGAGAACCTCAAGAACGAGTACGAACTACTGAGTGCGGACGGCTTCCGCGTTCTGGCCATCGCCACCAGGGATGTCGAGCCGCGTGGCACTGTGGCGACCGGCGCCACGCCTTACGGCAAGGCCGATGAGCAGGATCTGATCCTGCGGGGCTATGTGGCGTTTCTCGATCCACCGAAGGAAGGCGCGAGCGCGGCACTGGAGGCCCTGCAGCGCCACGGAATCTCGGTCAAGGTAGTGAGCGGCGACAATGACCTGGTGGCCCGCAAGATCTGTAAGGAGGTCGGGATCGCAACGCAGTTCGTGCTGCTGGGCGATGAGGTGGAGAAGATGAGCGCCGAGGAGCTCGCCGCGGCGGCTGAGAGAACTACGCTATTCGCCCGCGTGTCGCCAGCGCACAAGCAGCGGATCATCAAGGCACTGCAATCGCACGGGCACACCGTCGGATTCATCGGCGACGGCATCAACGATGCCCCCGCCCTGCACGCTGCCGACGTCGGTATCAGCGTCGACACCGCCGTCGACATCGCCAAAGAGGCGGCCGACATGATTCTTCTGCAGAAATCACTGCTGGTGCTGGACGAAGGCGTGATCGAGGGCCGAAAGGTATTCGCAAATATCATCAAGTACGTCCGCATGGGAGCTTCGAGCAACTTCGGCAACATGTTCAGCGTGCTGGGGGCCAGCGTCTTCCTGCCGTTCCTGCCGATGCTGCCGATGCAGATTCTCGCCAACAACCTGCTCTACGATATCGGCCAGACCACCATTCCCACCGATGCCGTCGATCCGGAGCGGGTCCTCGCGCCGCGCCGCTGGAATCTCACCGAGCTCACCCGCTTTGTCCTCTTTATCGGGCCGTGTTCGTCGGTATTCGACTACACGACCTATTTCATGATGCTATACGTCTTCAACTGCTGGGACGTCTCGACGCCACAGGCGGCAACGCATAGCGCGAGCCTCTTTCAGACCGGCTGGTTCGTCGAGAGCCTGCTGACACAGACGCTGATCATTCACGTCATCCGCACCAACAAGATCCCGCTGCTGCAAAGCCAGTCATCCTGGCCGGTGCTCGCGATGACCCTGGTCATCATGGTGATCGGAATCGCCATCCCGTCCTCGCCACTGGGCCCGTATCTGGGATTCTCCAGGCTGCCCACGCTCTACTGGCCACTCCTTGCGGCCACCTTGCTGTGCTATGTACTGCTGACACAGGGCGTCAAGGTGCTGCTGCTACGGCTCAAATGGATTTGAACAAGCAGAGCACCCGCGTCGAATTTGTCCCCAATCCCTTCAGTGCTAAGGTGTCAGCGATGTCCCCGGTATAAACCGTCAGCGATGTGACCGGAAAGGACCCTGAAAGATTGGTCGGAGCGCCGAGATTTGAACTCGGGACCCCTTGCACCCCATGTAATTCAAGCCTGCAACGAGTCGCAACGAATCGAGACGCATCGCAACGTATGATGTCACTCTAAGTCTACGCTTACAGGCATTTGAGCAACACTGTGCAAGAGCAGTATGTTGCACTAGGATGTACCCAGTTGCGGAGGTGAGTGTCCATAAAGTGTCCACAGCGACCACGCCAGGACCCCTTGCTGGCCACGCAAGGCTCACTGCGACGCGTGTCCAGAGCCTCAAGCCCGGACGCCGTCAACGCGACGTCAGTGACCCGGAGTGCCGGGGCCTCACGTTGCGCATCGAACCGAAGGGCTCGAAGACCTGGCTCTTCCGTTACAAGTGGCGCAAGCAAACGGTACGCCTCTCGCTGGGTGCCGTCTCTGAGTACAACAGTTTGCGTCATGCACGCAAGGCTGCTGCGGAGCACCGTGGCATGATCGAGCGTGGCATTGACCCGCGAACCGCGAGAGCGCCTCGGCGCCCTGCCCCGTCCATCCCCCTCGCTGCAGGTCGGCCGTCGAACCCAAACAGCATCGAATTTCTGGCGCACGAGTTCCTGGAGCGGCACGTCAAACCCAACCGGCGGCATCCTGCATACGTGCAGCGAGTCCTCGAGCATGACGTCCTGCCTGAGTGGAAAGGCCGCGACGCTCGCACCATCACTCCCCGCGAAGTCGTCGAGTTGCTCGACAAGATTGTAGCCCGTGGTTCGCGGGTGATGGCAAACCGAACAGCT
>DASQIP010000065.1:0-48260 GCA_035631515.1 Steroidobacteraceae bacterium | reverse complement strand
GCCGACTCGCTCGACACCGTCGAGCTGGTGATGGCCCTCGAGGAAGAGTTCGAGATCGAGATCCCGGACGAGGACGCCGAGAAGATCACCACCGTCCACCAGGCCATCGACTACATCAACGAGCGCCGCGCCAAGTCCTGATCGTCAGCGCGCGCCATATAGGACTCGGGTGAGCAAGCGCCGCGTCGTCGTGACCGGTCTCGGGGTGGTGTCTCCGGTCGGGAGCACCGTCGAGTCGGCGTGGCAGGCGATCCTGCGCGGCGAGAGCGGCATCGGTCCGGTGACGCGCTTCGACGTGTCGGCCTTCCCGGTGCGCTTCGGCGGCCAGGTGCGCGACTTCGACCTCGCGCAATACCTCCCGCCGAAAGAAGCGCGCCGCATGGACGAGTTCATGCACTACGGCGTCGCCGCCGGCGTGCAGGCCGTCACCGATTCCGGAATCGATTTCGGCAAGACCGACCCGACCCGCTGCGGAGCGGTGTGCGGTGCCGGCATCGGCGGGCTCTGGACCATCGAGGAAGAGTTCAGCGAGTATCTCAAGGCCAACAGTCCCCGCAAGATCTCCCCGTTCTTCGTGCCCGCGACGATCATCAACATGATCGCCGGCCATCTCTCGATCCGCTACGGCCTGAAGGGTCCGAACCTCGGCGTAGTGACCGCCTGCACCACCTCGACGCACGCCATCGGGCTCGGCATGCGCACCATCCAGTACGGCGACGCCGACGTGATGGTCGCGGGCGGCGGCGAGATGGCGACCACGCGCTGCGGACTCGGCAGCTTCGGCCAGGCGAAGGCGCTGTCCACCCGCAACGACGCCCCTACCGAGGCGAGCCGCCCCTGGGACAAGGACCGCGACGGTTTCGTGCTGGGCGACGGCGGAGGCGCGGTGCTGCTCGAGGAGCTCGAGCACGCGCGCCGCCGCGGGGCGCGCATCTATGCCGAGCTGGTCGGCTTCGGCATGAGCGGCGACGCCCATCACATCACCGCGCCTCCCGAGGACGGCGAGGGCGCGCGGCTCGCCATGGTGAATGCGCTGCGCGACGCTCACCTGAATGCCGATCAGGTGCAATACATCAACGCGCATGCGACCTCGACGCCGCTCGGCGACAAGGCGGAGACGGTGGCGCTCAAGCGCGCCTTCGGCGAGGCCGTGAGAAGCATCGCCGTCAGCTCGACCAAGTCGATGACCGGACACCTGCTCGGGGCCGCCGGGGTGGTCGAGGCGATCTTCTCGGTGCTGGCGATCCGCGACGGCGTGGCGCCGCCCACCATCAACTACCGCACCCCGGACCCGGAGTGCGACCTGGACTACGTCCCGAACACCGCGCGGCGCATGAAGATCGACATCAGCCTGTCGAATTCCTTCGGCTTCGGCGGCACCAACGGCTCGGTCATCTTCCGGCGCTTCGCCTAGCGCGCCTTTCGCCTCACGGGCTTTCGCTACGCACGCGCCTCTCGTTCGCGAGCTCGGGGTACCGCCGGCGGTGCTGCGCCGCCTGGCGGCGCTCGAGCCGCAGCGCTATCCGCTGCTGCTGGAGAGCGCGTCCCCGGGGCCGCTCGCAACCACGACCATGCTGCTCGCCGCGCCGCGCGCGGCGCTCTGGCTCACCGCCGACGGACGGCTGGGGGCCGATGGCACCGCCATCGAGGGCGACACCTTTCTCGCCGCGCTCGAGCACTGGTGGCGCCGGGAGGGCGCGGCGGCCCGGCTGCCGCGGGCGGCGGCGCAGCTGCCGTTTGCGGGCGGCTGGGCGCTCTACCTCGGCTACGAGCTCGCGCAGGAGATCGAGCCACGGCTCGCGCTGCCGCGCACGCCGCTCCCCTGGGTGGCGTTTGCCCTGCGCACACCGGCGGCTCTCGTCCACGAGCTCGGCAGCGGCCGGGTGCTCGCGGTAGCGGAAGAGGGCGCGGCCGATGCGCTGGCGCTCATGATGTCCGACGCCCGTGCGGCGGCGGGACGCGCCGATCCGCCCGACACTCTCGGGTTCGGCTCGGTGGTCGAGGAGGACCCCGAGGCGTTCCTGGCGCGCGTGAGACGCGCCAAGGAGTACGTCGGCGCGGGGGACGTCTATCAGGCGAACCTGTCGCGCCCCTGGAGCGTGGAGGTCGCGGGCGCGAGCCCCGCAGCGCTCGCCGCCGCGGCGCTCTATCGGCGGCTGCGGGCGGCGAATCCGGCGCCGTTCGCGGCGCTCGCCCAGTGGCGCGGGGCGGCCATCATTTCTTCATCGCCCGAACGGCTGGTCCGGGTGCGCGGGCGCTGCATCGATACGCGTCCCATCGCCGGCACGCACCCGCGGAGCCGGCGCCCCGGCGGCGATGCCGTGGAGATTCCGCAGCTCGTGATGCACCCCAAGGAGCGCGCCGAGCACATCATGCTGGTGGACCTCGAGCGCAACGATCTCGGCAGGCTGTGCGAGCCGGGAAGCGTGCAGGTCGACGAGCTGATGCGCATCGAGTCCTACACCCACGTGCACCACATCGTATCGAACGTGACCGGGACGCTGCGCCCCGAGGTGACGCCGATCGGCGCGGTGCGCGCCGTCTTCCCCGGCGGCACTATCACCGGGTGTCCGAAGTTCCGCTGCATGCAGATCATCGCGGAGCTCGAGGGTGCCGGGCGTGGAGCCTACACGGGCTCGCTCGGATACCTGGGTCTCGAGGGGCAGCTCGATCTCAACATTCTCATCCGCACGATGACGCTGACCGGCACCACTCTCGGGTTCCGCGCCGGTGCCGGCATCGTCGCGGACTCGGACCCGGAGCGCGAGCTCGAGGAGACGCGCGCCAAGGCGCGCGGGCTGCTGCGCGCGCTCGGGGGCACGCATGACGGCTGAGGGCACCGCCGCAGCCGTGTGGGTGAACGGACGTCCCGGGGGAGTGCTTTCGCCCCTCGAGCGCGGTCTGCACTACGGCGATGGCCTCTTCGAGACGCTCGCGTGCGTCGGCGGCAGGCCGCGCTTCCTCGCTCTGCACCTCGAGCGCCTGCGAGAGGGCTGCGCGCGGCTCGGCATCGAATTCCCCGCCCCGGGGGAGCTGCGTCGTGAGATCCTCGAGGCGGCGTCCGGGGCCGATCGCTCGATCGTCAAGGTGCTCCTGACACGCGGGCCTGCCGTCGCGCGCGGCTACGGGACGAGCGGCGCCGAGCGGCCGACCCGCCTGACCCTGCGCTACGGCTGGGAGCCGGAGGATCCGCGGCTCGCCGCCGATGGGGTGCGCGTGCGCACGGCGGCGCTGCGGCTCGGGGAGAACCCGGCGCTCGCGGGGCTGAAGCACCTCAACCGCCTCGAGCAGGTGCTGGCGCGGCGCGAGTCGCCCGCCGCCGCCTGCGCCGAGGCGCTGATGTTCTCCTCGGGCGGGAAGCTGATCTCGGGAATCATGAGCAACGTATTTCTGGTGGAGGGCGGGGCGCTGCGCACGCCGCTGCTCGACCGCTGCGGCGTCGCCGGGATCATGCGGCAGGTGGTGCTGCGCGAGGCGGCGCGTGCCGGCATTCACGCCGTCGAGACGCCGCTCGAGGGCACGGATCTCGAGCGCACCCGCGAGCTCTTCCTCACGAGCGCCGTGATCGGGCTGCGCCCGGTGCGCGAGCTCGACGGGCGGGCCTGCGTATCCGGGGCGGTGACGCGCGAGCTGCAGCGGCGACTCGCGCCGCTGCTGGCCGAGGCGACCGATGGTTGAGCGCACCACCCGCGCTCGCCGCTGGCTGCGCCGTGCCGGGTGGGCCGGCGTTGCGCTGGTGGTACTCCTCGTGGTGGCCGCGACCGTCGTCCACGACCGGCTCAGGCGCGAGTATCTGTCACCAGGGCCGGCCGCCGCGCCGTCGCGCATCCAGGTGGCGCAGGGGGCGAGCGTGCGCGCCGTGCTCACGCGGCTCGAGAGCGAGGGCGTCGTGCACAGCGCGCGCGCGGTGCTGTGGTATCTGCGGCTGCTCGCCGAGCACCCGAGCGTCCAGGCCGGTACCTACGAGATTCCCGCGCACGCGAGCCCGGAGCAGATCATCACCATGTTCGAGGAGGGCAGGGTGCTGCTCGAGCAGCTGACGGTGGTCGAGGGTTCCACCTTCGCCGAGTTTCTCGAGCTGCTCGCCCACGAGCCCGACGTGACGCACACGCTGGCCGGCAAGACCCCCGGCGAGGTAATGGCCACGCTCGGCCACCCCGGGGAAAACCCCGAAGGGCGCTTCTTCCCCGATACTTATCGCTTCGCCGCGAACACCGCCGACACCGTGATCCTCGGGCTCGCCTACGAGAAGATGAGTGAGGCGCTCGCCGCGACCTGGAGCGCGCGCAGTCCGAAGCTCCCCTTCGACACGGCGGCCCAGGCACTGATCCTCGCCTCGATGGTCGAGAAGGAAGCGCAGCTGAAATCCGAGCGCACGCGCATCGCCGGGGTGTTCGTGGCGCGCCTGCGCAAAGGCATGCGGCTGCAGTCGGATCCGACCGTGATCTACGGCCTCGGGGCGAAGTACGACGGCCAGATCCATACGCGCGATCTGCTGACCGATACGCCCTACAACACCTACACGCGCGCGGGTCTGCCGCCGACCCCGATCGCCCTGCCCGGGCGCGAGTCGCTGCTGGCCGCCGTCCGGCCCGACGAGACCGGCGAGCTGTACTTCGTCGCGAGCGGTCTCGGGGATGGAGCGCATCATTTCTCGAAGTCGCTCGAGGAGCATAATTCCGCGGTGAAGGCCTATCTCGCACGGCTGCGCCAGCAGCGCGCCGCGGCGCACGCCGCCGGGGCGCCGGCCGGTCACCGATGACCGGCAGATTTGTCACGCTCGAGGGCATCGAGGGCGCGGGCAAGTCGACCATCGCCAAGTTCGTGCTGGCTTACCTGGCGCGGCGGCAGATTCCCGGACGCCTGACGCGCGAGCCGGGCGGTACGCCGCTCGCCGAGCGCATTCGGCAGCTGGTGCTCGAGCGGGGCGCGGAGCGGCTCTCCCCGGTGACCGAGACGCTGCTCATGTTCGCGGCGCGCGACCTGCACCTCGAGCACGTGATCCGGCCGGCGCTGGCACGCGGCGAGTGGGTGGTATGCGACCGCTTCACCGATGCGACGCGCGCCTACCAGGGGAGCGGGCGCGGCGTCGACCCGCAGCTCATCGAGTCGCTGGCCGCCGCGGTGCACGGCGGACTGGCGCCCGATTGCACGCTGTTGCTCGATATCCCGGTGAGCGTCGGACTCGCGCGGGTGCGCGGGCGCGCGGCGGGCGATGCCGACCGCTTCGAGGCTGAGACCCAGGCGTTCTTCGAGAAGGTGCGTGCGGGGTACCTCGAGCTCGCGCGGCGCGACCCGGCGCGCTTTCACGTGATCGATGCGGCGGCGCCGCTCGAGGCGGTGGAGGCCCGGGTCGAGGAAATTCTCGAGGACCTCAGGTGAGCGATCCGGCGGGCGTCATGCCGCCGTGGATCGCGCCCGCGACGGCGGTGCTCGCGGCCGCCCGGCGTTCCGGGCGGTTGCCGCACGCGCTCCTCATCCACGAGGCGCCCGGAGCGGGCGGCGACTGGCTGGCGCATTGGGCGGCGCGGCTCGTGCTGTGCGAGCGTTCGGCAGAGGCGCCCTGCGGAGCGTGCGGCGCCTGCCGCCGCACGCTCGCCTGGCAGCATCCGGATCTCACGCGCGTCAGCCCGCTCGAGGACTCGCGCCAGATCCGCATCGAGCAGGTGCGCGATCTCGCCGCGGAGCTCGCGCTCACGAGTCACGCCGGCGGCTACAAGGTCGGGGTCCTCGATCCGGCCGACTCCATGAACCGTTTCGCCGCCAACGCGCTGCTGAAGACTCTCGAGGAGCCGCCGCCGCGGACGCTCCTCGTGCTGGTCGCGAGCCAGCCTTCGCGGCTGCCGCCGACGGTCCTGAGCCGCTGTCAGCGCCTCACGGTCCGCGCACCCGCGCGGGCCGCCGCCGCCGCGTGGCTCACGCAGCTACGCGGCCCGGGTGCCTGGGACGCGGCGCTCACGACGGTGGGGGAGGCGCCGATGCAGCTCGTGCACGCGGACCCGCAGGCGGTGGCGCAGATCGGCGACGAGACCCGCAAGACGCTCGATGCCGTGGTGTCGGGCCGGGCCGACCCGCTCGCCACCGCGGAACGCTGGTCGAAAGCCGACTTGCCGCTGCGGCTCCGCTGCATTGAGAATTGGCTCACAGAACGCATCCGTGGCGGGCCGGGGCCGGGCAACTTAATTCCAGAACTGCGCGCTGGCCCCTACTTGCCAGCCGCCGGGGCGTTCTTGAATATACGGGAGCTGTTCGGGCTCCTCGACGAGGTCCGGGAGTTGAAGTCGGCGCTCGATGTGCCGCTTAATCGCGCGCTGGCGCTCGAGGCTCTGTTACGGCGGCTGGCACCGCGCAATGCCGGCGCCGCAGCATAGGAAGCACGGATGACTGCACGGTCGCTACATGTCGCGGGTGGGGAAAGAGTCGTGAGAGCGGGCGGGAATAAGCCGGGTCTGTTGACGCTCACCATCAAGGACAAGAGCGCCCTGTATCTTGCCTACATGCCGTTCGTGAAGAACGGCGGGCTCTTCATTCCGACCAACAGCAATTACCGCCTCGGCGACGAGGTATTCATGCTGCTGAACCTCATGGGCGAGGACGAGAAGCTGCCCGTGGCCGGACGCGTGATCTGGGTGACCCCCAAGGGCGCGCAGGGTAAGCGCACCGCGGGCATCGGCGTGCAGTTCAGCGAGCAGGATCGCGGTCAGACGCAGAAGAAGATCGAGACCTATCTGGCCGGCGCCCTGTCGGGCGATAAGGCCACGCACACCATGTAGGCGCGGACCCCCGGGGGTCCGGCGTTTCCCCGCGAGACGAGCTCCAGACCGTTCACTTCCCGGCAGGCTTCGGCTGCGGCGCGGCCTTCGGCGCGCCCGCGGCCCGGGCGGGCGGGGCGGCGGCGCGTGCGCTGCCGTTCGACAGGCCCCCGGTGAGCACGTAGGCGTCGAAGCCGCGCTCGACCATCAGATACGCGGCGGCGGAGCTGCGCCGGCCGGTGTCGCAATACACGACGTACGGCACTGCCGGGTCGAGCGTCGAGAGCTTGAGGCGAATCAGATAGAGCGGAATGTTGAGTGCGCCTTCGATGGCGAGCGTCTGGTGCTCGCTCGGCAGGCGCACATCGAGCCAGCGTCCGCCGCCCGCGACGATCTCGCTCGCCTGCTCGCGGCTCACCCACTGCAGCAGCGGCTCGTTCATGAGCTCGCGGAAGTCCTCCTTCTTCAGCCGCATCAGCACGCCGTCGGTGATCATGGTGACGGTGGCGTTGCGTTTGGCTTCCGCGATCAGCGCCTCCTCGCCGAAGGTGTCGCCGACGCCGAGCTCGGCGAGGCGGATGCCTTCCTGCTTGAGCGGCGTCTCACGCGATACCGCGCACTTGCCGCTCACGATGATGTAGAAGTAGTCGCCTTCGCCGCCCTGCTTGATGATGACTTCGCCGGCCTTGGTCGGCAGGCGCTGCAGGCGCTGGAAGATCGCCTGAATATTGGCCGGCGGAATGCGATGGAACGCCTTGGTCTGCAACAGCGTCGTCATCCAGTCGTCGGAGCCGGCATTCTGCAGCTGCGCCTGGAGCTCCGCGACCTCGTAGGTGCCGGTCTGATCCCAGGTGATCATGACGTCCAGCAGGTCGCTGTCGATCGAGAGGTAGGTGACCTCGCCGCGGGCGCGGGCGCTCACGCGGCGCGGCAGCTGCGGGTAGAGCGGGTTGTGGGCCTCCGGGCTGCCGCCGGTCAGCGTCGTGACGGTGCGCTCGCCCTCGCCGATCTCCAGCGTCCCGGTGACCAGCCAGAAGGTGCGCTTGTCCGTGTCACCCTGATCGAACATCAGGCGCCCGGGATTGAGGGTGCGCACGGTGATCTTCTTCGCCAGCGCCGCCAGGTTCTCGCGCTTCATGCCGTCGAGGGGCGCGAACTTCTTCAGCACCTGTACGCTGGTTGCGCGCTCTTCCGCCATGGACCCCCGAAGCCGACCGGTTAAGTTAAGGGGCGCCGCGCCGGCAACAATTGCGGCGCAGGGCCGATTCGATGGTAGCACACGACCTCGCCCCGGCCGCGCGCAGCCACCTCACGTTTTCCGTGGCTGCGCGAGCAGCGCCCAGCCGGCGTCGGGCGTGAAGCGGGGACCGTGCCGCGCGGCCAGTTCCCCGAGGCGCGCGACGACGGCGCCGGTACCGCGTGCGCGGGCGAAGCTGAGTGGCCCGCCGCGGAAGGGAGCGAACCCGGTGCCGAAGATCACCGCGGCATCCGCGAGGTCCTCATCGTCCACCACGCGCTCGCGCAGACACGCTACGCACTCGTTCACCAGCACCAGGATCAGGCGATCCTCGAGGTCCTCGGGCGCCGGCCCGCCGCCACCGCTCTTCACGGCCTTACCGTCCTGCCAGACGTAGAAGCCCGCGCCGCTCTTCCTGCCGAGCTTCTTCGCGGCCAGCAGCGCGGCCAGCCGCGGCAGCTGCGGCGCCGGCCTGCCGAGCTCGCGCGCGATGATTTCGCCGACGTGCGCCGCCACGTCGAGGCCGACGACGTCCGCGAGCTCGATCGGGCCCATCGGCATGCCGAAGCGCACCGCGCACCGGTCGATCGTCGCGAGCGGCACGCCCTCGTCGGCGGCGTGCATGGCCTCGTTCAGGTAGGGGGTGAGCACGCGGTTCACCATGAAGCCCGGGGCGCTGCGGCAGGGAACCGGCAGCTTGTCGAGGCGGCGCGCGAAGGCGGTGGCGGCCTGCACGGCGGCCGGGTCGGTCGCATCGGAGTGCACGATCTCGATGAGCGGCATCTGCGCCACCGGATTGAAGAAGTGCAGGCCGACCAGCCGCTCGGGCCGCAGCAGCCCGGCGGTGAGCGGCTCGAGCATGATGCTCGAGGTATTGGTGGCGAGCAGCGCGCCCGGCTTCATGCGCGGCTCGAGGCGCGCGTATAGCTCGCGCTTGGCCTCGAGGTTCTCGAAGATAGCCTCGACGACGACGTCGGCCTGCGCGACCCCGTCGCCCGGAACGTCCGCGCGCAGCCGCGCGCGCGCCGCCGCGTTCCTGGCCGGATCCCGCAGGCGCCGGTCGAAGAGCTCCGCGGCGCGCTTCATGGCGGGCTCGATGTACTCGCTGGCCCGATCCTGGAGCGTCACCGTGAAGCCGCGCAGCGCCGCCCAGGCGGCGATGTCTCCGCCCATGACGCCCGCGCCGACCACGTGCACGTTGCGGACCTCGAGCGGGCTCTTGCCGCCCGCGCTCTTCAGGCGATCCTGCAGGAGGAACACGCGCACCAGGTTGCGCGAAGTGGCGGTCGTGAACAGATGCGCGATCGAGCGCGCCTCCGCCTCGTACGCGGCGGCTCCGCGCGCACCGTAGCGCGCCCACAGCTCGATGATGGCGTATGGGGCGGGGTAGTGGGCACGCGGCGCGCGGCGCGCCACCTGCTTGATGAGCGCGCGGCGCATCAGCGGGCGCAGCGCTGCCGAGGAGAGCAGCCGCTCGAGGAGCGGCGCGCGGCGCGGCGGCGGGCTCTTCAGCACCAGCGCGCGTGCGGCACCGCGCAGCTCGCTCTCGGTAGTCAGCGCATCGACCAGTCCGAGCCGCAGCGCCTTGTCGGCCCGCACCGGCTTGCCGGTCAGCATCAGCTCCATCGCCGGGCGCACGCCGGCGAGCTGGACGCTGCGCACGGTGCCGCCGAATCCCGGGTGGATGCCGAGCTGCACCTCGGGCAGCCCGAGCGAGAGCCGCTCGTCGCCGACCGCGACCCGGTAGCGGCACGCGAGGGCGAGCTCGAGCCCGCCGCCGAGCGCAAAGCCGTGGATCGCGGCCACGCTCGGCCAGGGAAGGGCGGCGAGCCGGTTGAGCACCTGCTGGCCGCGGTGGATGAGCACGTAGCCGCTGTCGGCGTCGGTGATTCCGGTGAACTCGCGGATGTCGGCGCCGGCGACGAAGCCGCTCTTCTTGGCCGAGAGCACCACCAGCGCCCGCGGCGGTTGCTTCTCGAGCGCGGCGAGCAGGCCGTCGAGCTCGAGCAGCACCGGGCCCGACAGCACGTTGGCGGAGGTGCCGGGCTTGTCGAGCGTCAGCCAGGCGATGTTCTCGGCGTCCCGCTGGAGGGTCCAGTTGCGCGCGGTGTCGTTGCTCATGCTTGACGCTCTAGGTGGTCGAGACCGCGATCCGTTCGGAACCGGCGCCGTGGCGGGCGTGCACCTGGAAGTCGCACACCAGCGGCCGGTGATCCGAGAAGCGCACCTCGGGCACGCGGAAGCCCGTGATCTCGATCCCCTCGCTCACCAGGATGAAATCGAGCTCGATGCGCGGCACGCGCGCCGGGAAGGAGGGCAGGCCCGCGGTATTGGCGCTGCGCAGCCCCGCGGCCCGCATGAACAGGAACAGCTCGTGCGTGCCCCAGAAGGTATTGAAGTCGCCGGCGACGATCACCGGCTTGGCCGACTGCACGACCAGATCGTGGAGCGAGCGCAGCTGGTACTGGCGGTGGCGGTACTTCACCGACAGGTGCACCAGGAACACGCACAGGTCAGTGAGCTCGAGCTCGATGATGAGGCGCTTGATGCCGGTATCGAAGTAATGGAAACGCTGGCCCGCCACGTTCGGGCCCGACAGAAACGCATTGCCCTGCTTGCGTACGATGGGCATGAAGGTGTTGATCGATCCGCTGCGGTACTTGCACTGGAAGGTCGAGTAGTGGCCGAGCTCCCGGGCGATGTGCTCGGCCTGATTCACCATGCCGGTGCGGATCGAGCCGGTGTCGACCTCGAGGAGCCCGACCACGTCGGGCTGCTCGCCGCGGATGAACTCGGTGATGCCGGCGAGCACGCGGCGGTTGCTGCGCAGGTAGCCGGCGCCCGGCAGCGGCAGGTGGAAGGCCGGCCCGGTGCCGGTGGCATAGCGGATGTTGTAGACGAGCAGACGCACGCAGCAGGCATTCTATCGCGGTGCAGCTCTCGTGCGGCGGCGACTCGCAGACGCGCCCTTGCGCTCCGCGCAGCGTGTGCGAGACTTGAGCAGGGTACCACCCGCGCCTGGCAAGAGGGGGTTCCGATGTCGCAAGCCAACCCGGTGCGTCTGTTCGTCACGCATGTCTGGCAGAACAGCGACGACTATCTGCGCGTGTTCGAGTACCTCGAAAGCGCGCGCAATTTCTTCTACAAGAACTACAGCACGCCGGACAAGCGCCCGAGCGGGGACCGGGAAGCCCTGCGCGAGGATCTGCGGCGCCAGATCACCCCCGTCGAAGCGGTGATCGCGCTCTCGAGCCTGCATGCCACGCAGCCCGACCTGTTCACCTTTCAGCTGCTGTACGCACAGACGCGCCACACGCCCGTGATCCTGCTCAAGCCCTTCGGCGGCAGCGGCGAGGCCCCGAAGGAGATCCTCGACCTGGCGGACGAGGTGGTGGCGTGGGACGAGCGGGCGCTCGTCGATGCGATCCGCCGCCAGGCGCGTCACGAAGAGACGACGCGCTGGGACACCATCGAGTTCAAGCTCGATTAGGTCTTTGGCTAGAGCGCGATTTCCCGCGCCGCGCCGTTCCTGGCATTCGCCCCCGCGGCGAGTCCGTTGAAGCCGTTGTGCCCGGCTCCGTTCAGCGGCTTGCCGTTGGTCGCGGCGATGGCGTGTACCTCGTCGGCGGCGTATTCGCGCACGATCGCGGCGAACAGCCGTATCACGCTGCAGGCGAGCTGATCGGCCTCGGTGCCGGACATCTTGCGCACCGTGGCGCGCACGGCGTCCTCACCTCGCAGCGGACGCTCGCGCGTGAGCGCGTCGTGACAGGCGCGGAAGTCTTCGCGCAGCGCCTCGGGAAGATCCTCGGCGCGCACGAACGCCAGATGATTGCGATAGGCCTCGGTGAGCCGGTCCTTGATCGGTCCCGAGCGCACGAGTGACAAGGCTGCTCCCTCAAGCTGTTCCCATGTAGTGGTCATCACTACCTCGTGGAACGCCTCCCGCCTGTGGTTCGTGTGCCGCGAGCCTGCCGCGGGTCGGCGTCGGTTAGTTCTTGTTATACGGTATTGGAATCCAAGCACACTCAAGCGGCTGCGCCCGAAATATAGCTCAGACTCTAGGAAAAAAATATGGTGAATCGGTGACCGTTCCGTGACGCGCGAGGCCGGTCGGGCGGGGAAGGAGGGCCGGCGCGGTACGCAGGCGGCGCGGTCGACCCGACGGGGAGACCGGCGTGCATGATCCGCCGCGGGCCGTGCACTGATATCAAGTGCTATATCAATATAGCTCTGTAAGTGATGGTTTTATCGCACTAATTCGACCAGCAGTACGCCGTACCGCCGGTCCCGCTGGCGAACTGCTGGCCGGTCGAGTCGACCGCGAAGGCAGTGCATTGCAGGTCATTGACCTGGCTCAGGCCCGCGACCGGAGTCGCTACGACGGTATAGGAGGGCGCCGCGGGAGGGTTGGGCATGCCGAGGCCCGCCGTGCAATTGGCGTTGGCGGGCACGCAGACCGTGAGGTTGTAGTAGCCGCTTCCGACCGCGACCGGAAAGGCTCCCGTGTAGCCGAGGTTCGCCGTCGTATTGGCATAGGTGGCGCCATTGGTGCTGAAGTAGCGCTCCTCGCGCCCGGCGAGGTCCAGCACCGCAGTCCTCGCTTCGGTGCGCCGCGACTGGCGCACGTAGGACATGTAGGAGGGCACCGCCAGCGCGAACAGCACGGTGGCGATGGCGACCACCACCATCAGCTCGACCAGTGTGAAGCCGGCCGGACGTCCCGGGCGCGCGCAGGTTGCAGCTTGCATGGTGCAGTCCTTTACCAGCCGGACGAAAGCGCCTAGCGGCGCTCGATCCAGCTCAGCCGCCGGCCGACGTTGTTCGGCGGCAGGTTGAGGCCGATGGTGATGCCGGCGATGTTGTTGGCAGCCAGCGTCGACCCGGTCTCGACCTGGTTGGTCTCCGACACGAGGAAGCGCGTTCCCGCGGCGTTGGTGGTGATGAACGACGTTCCGGTCGCGTTCGTCTGCATGCCGATCGCGATCGAGTCGGTGTACTTGGGATTGGTGTTGACCGCCGAGTTGGCCGCCTCGCTCGGCGGCAGGAACACCTGATTGAAGGCGCCGCCGGTCATGGCATTCAGTACGTAGGTGAAGCCGGTGTCGTTGGGACTGGCGCAGGAGGTGGGGCTGTTGGTCGCCGGCACCACCGTATTCACGGTTATCGCCTGCAGCACCAGCTCCGGGCTGTAGATGACCTGCTCCTGCGTGCCGGGCAGATTCAGGTACCAGCCGAACTGCTTGTTGGTCGAGCATGAACTCTGGCTGGCCCAGCAGACCGTGGCGTTGGTGGCGATCTCGCGGTCCAGGGTGACGCTGTTCACCGTCACGGTCTGCGCCTGCAGGTTGGACGGCGTCAGATAGTAACCGGTCGTCGAAAGTCCGGTCGCAGACGCACCCAGGCTCGCGTACTGCGAGGTGCCGTGCGAGCTCCAGGCGGCCATGTTCCAGTCCCACACTCCATACAGGCTCTGCGTCGCCGCGGCGAAGGTGGCCGGGGAAGTGTTGGTGAGCGGCACCTTCTGCCCGGTGCCGAACAGCAGCATCACCTGCGGCTGCATGCCGGGGCTCGGTGCGCCGGCCGCGACGACGATCGCCGTCGTGATCGGCTGACCGGCGGCGGTCTTGAACACCGGCGCCGGGTTGCCGCTCACCGTCGCTACCGTCCAGTTCGACTCGCTGTTGCTGGTCAGGTCGAAGCGCCACACGTTCCCCTGCAGGTCGCCCGCGTAGACGTAGTCGATGATGTGGTCGCCGTCGAGGTCCGCAGGCGATGCGAAGGCGATGCCATTGGGGCTCGTCGTGCTGCCGGTCTTGGTGCTCAGGTAGTAGAAGCTCTTGGCGGCGGTCGCCGGATCGATGGTCATGATGAAGATCCCGGCATCCCCGGTCGAGCTGCCGAAGCCGTTGCCGAAGATCATCGCCCACTTGCCGTCGTGCAGGCGGCGCAGCGTCGGCGTGCCGTAGGTGTTGCCGAGGTTGTTGCCGCAGCTCGGCGCCACCGACGCGTTGGCGCAGGTGATGCTGGTGGTCCACTCGCCGACCACCAGGTTCGCGGCGTTCGACTCGGCGAAGTTCGCGGCCGTGGGGGTGGTGACGTCGAGTGCGAACATCGCGCTGCCGCCGGGGCCGAGGCCGCTCGCCACCCAGCTGTGCCAGGCGCCGCCGTAGAACACGTCGCCCGTGCCGGGGGTGGCGTCGACGAAGAAGTTGTGTCCGTACTGGACGTTGGCGTAGTCGATGTTGGTGGTGGTACTCGAATGGATCGTCTGCACCACGGCCCCCGGCATGTAGGCCAGGACTTCCTGCCCGTCGTTGCCGGTCGACACGAAGTTGCCGTGGATGTCGTAGGAGCCGGAGCGGAAGCCGTGCAGCAGGCCGTCGTTCGAGCCGACGTAGACGACGTTCATGCGCGGCTGCGCGGCGGTGACGAACTGCGCATAGGTCTGCGCGCCGCTGGCGTTCTCGGGGTTGGTGGCCGAGGGGTACAGGCGATCATTCCACACCGGGGCGTAGGTCCCGATCGGCGGACCCACCCAGGCGGGGCTCGAGTCGATGATGTCGGCGAGCACGTCCGAGCGGCGGCGGAAGAGGCCGACGCCGAGAGTGCTCACCTCGCAGCTGCGGTCCCCGCGCAGGTAGTTCAGGCGGGAGTTGGTGGCGTAGGGCGTGGCGGAGGGGCTGGTCGGGCAGCTCTGCGAGCTCAGCGACGGGGATCCGGAGGTGTCACCGGCGTCGAGCGCCGTCTGCTGGGCAGTGGTGAGGCTGTTCCACTCGAAGGGAATTCCCTGGGTGCCGTTCCACGAGAGGATCACGCGGCTGGCGGGCGCCTGGGCCGGCAGCGGCCCGACCACGCCCGTCGTGCTGCAGGTGCCGGCGCTCGATACGCCGGTCAGGTCGCAGGCCGAGTCCCAGTTGGGCGTCGTCGAGATGACGACGTTGCCGTAGGTGTCGAACCCGAGGCTGCTCGCAGTCACGCGGCCGGTCCAGCCGTTGCTCGGATTGTAGAAGGCGAAGTAGGCCTGCACACCGGTCTCGAGCTTGGCGGACTCCTTCTCGCTCGCGCCGGCCGAGCCCGAGGCCGACGTGGACGGGCCGGCCTTGAAGCACAGGATCTCGTGGATGTTGGTGCTGCCGCCGGTCGAGCCGGCGAAACCGAACAGGAAGTTGGCCGGCAGCGGGCCGTTCGCGGTCGTGATGTTCTGGCTCTTGATGACCTGCTGATAGGCGCCGCCGTTGATGCTGTACGAGAGGCTGAGGAGCCCCGTCGGGGTGATCTTGAGCTGATAGAAGATCGGCACCGCGGCCGCGCGGGTCGCCGCGGCCTCGTTCGCAATCTTGGTCGACGACGGCAGCTCCACGTAGGCGTTCGGGATCGGCGCATAGTCGTAGAGGGGGTAGGCCACCGTCGCGTTGCTGCCGTGGCCGCTCATGACCACCGCGTTGCCGGCCAGGGCATTCACGACCGCGCCGGCCCTGCAGGTGGCCTGGACCGCGGCGTACTGACTCGGCGTCCCGGCCAGGGTGCTCGGGTAGTAAGTCGGATAGTTGGCGTTCAGCCAGCCCCAGGAGATGCTGCCGGCACCCCTCAAGCCGATGCGGTTCGGCTTGTAGCCATAGCCGGTCGCCGTATTGTCGCCGGTTGCCGAGTTCGATCCGCCGTAGCCCGACACCAGGTTGACGCCGTTGAGGAAGTTGCCGTACTCGTCGATTCCGAGACCCAGGTAAGCGCCGATCAGACCGTTGTAGGTGCCGCTCGGGGGACCGTTGGTGTTCGAGCAGGAATAGCCGAGGCTGCCGCCCCAGGCGCCGAGACCGTTACCGTCGCCGCTGACTCCGGTGATGGCGGCGGTGTTCAGCTGGCTGGCATCCATCAGGAAGAAGCTGATGCCGTCTGCCCCGTCGCCGCCCGCGCCACCCGAGTCGCCGTGGTAGGTGACGGTCTTGAAGGTGACCGAGAGGCCCTGGCCGGTCGAAAAAGGCGCCGTCGACAGAATGCCGCCGTTCTGGTGATAGCCGCCCGGGTAACCGTTGGTGAAGCGCAGCGCGCCGTTGCCGGTCGGGTCGGGAAAGGTGCCGTTATAACCGCCCACGAGCGTCTCGTTGTAGTAGCTGCGCTGGATCGTCGTGCAGCCGGGAATCTGCCCGCCGCTCCCGCCGCTCGGCTCGACACCGGCTGCACCGCTGGCGGTCAGGCAGGCGCCGTTGAAGTAGTACCAGCTGTTACTGGTCGCCGGGCCCGTGAAATCCTCGCTGACAGGCGTCTGTGCCTGCACCGCGAGCGGCGCGGCGAGAGCCGCCAGGATGGCGAAGGTGGTGAAAAGTCTGTTGCGGTTCATGTTGCTGCTCCGGAGATTTTTCAGCCACAACTGAGGCAGGTGACGCCCTGCTGGACCTCGTACGTGCTCTCGACGATTGCGATCGTCGTCGAAGCGCCGCCGTAGCCGTAGGCATCGATCTGGTACGCCTCGCCCGCGCCGTCGTTGGCCGGGCCGACGTCCGCGATATAGAAGCCCGGCGGGGCGAAGTAGGGGGGATCCTGGCCGTTCGGGCCGCCGTTCACGCCCGGCGTCGTGCTCATGTTGGGAGGCGTGTAGGTGAAGCCCATGGTCCACGGCATCGGCACGGTGATGATCGGCGCCGTGGCGGCGAAGCCGAGCGCCGTCGGCAGCGTCTGATTGCAGATCTGCCCCGGGTTGGTATTGGCGCTGACTGCGGGCGGCTGGCAGGCGGTGGCGCCGAGGGAGATGTTGTTTCCCTGCAGCAGCCACCACTCGGCGTACTGCTGGGCGGTCTCGGCGGCGTGCAGCGCGCGATCCTTCTCACGGATGTTGCCGGCGATCCTCTCCTGGGAGCCGAAGCTGCGGAACATGCTGAGCGCCAGGATGGTGATGATGATGAGCAGCAGCAACGACGTGACCAGCGCGATGCCGCGCTCACGGGCAGCTGCAGGCCGTCGGCGCAGGAGTGCCGGCGCGCTCATGAATGGAACCCCGCGCGCGCCATCACTTCGATGACGCGCTCGAACTGAATGGTGGGCTGCTGTCCGGGCTGGCAGGCCGGCGTGCACAGCGGATTGGTGAACGTGAGGATCACTCTGACCGAGCTGATGTTGTTCCAGTCGCCGTTGCCCGCGTTCATCTGGTCCGCCCTGAGATAGGTGTCGACGTTGTAATCGGCCGGCACCGGATTGCGCTTCACACCGTAGTAGATGAGCATGTTCTGCACGCCGTTGACGATCGTCACGGGACCGTCGATGTTGGCGCCGCTCGTGCCGTCGGTGAGCTGGCACCGCAGCTGTCCCGGCGTGTTGCCGGCCGGAGGCACCACGGTGAAGGTATTGACGTAGAGCCGCGTGGCGCCGGTGTTGTTGGTGCTGCCGTCGCACAGGATCACGAGGTCGCCGGGCCCGGTCCGGTAGCGGATGCCGATGGTGTCCGGCGCCGCGCCGCCCGGATGGGTGCCCCAGAAGGGTTGCCCCGCGGCGTAGCTGCCGCTCGCCGTGAGCGAGGTCGTCGGCTGCCAGGCGACCGGATCCGGGAAGTAGCCGCCCGCCTGGATGACGTCGCCGAGCACGGTGAGCGCGAAGCGCTGCTGGTCCTGCAGCTGCGAGAGCGCCTGCTCGTTGTTGTAGGCGCCGCGCACGTTCTGCACCGTGACGAGCAGGCCGCCGATGAGGAACAACGCGATGGCCACGGTGACCATCAGCTCGACCAGAGTGAAGCCGCGCGCGGCGCGCACCGGGTGGGGGCGATTGGCGGGGCGCGGCTTCATGGCTCGACGTACAGGGTGTAGGTCGGAACCTGGAAACACTGCTGGCCGCCGGCGGCGAGCGGGTTGCAGGTGGCCGTGGCCTGCGCCTCCTGGGCGTTGACGGCGACCGCCTGCTCGGTCCACGCGATCTGGATGGTGCAGCTGGCAGGGGCGGCGCCGCCGGCGATCGGCGGACAGCTGATGGTGGCGGTCGCATTGGGCAGCAACGCGGCGAGCGACACCGTCCAGCGCGCGAGATCGAAGGCCGCGAGCGGCACCGCCGTGCATTGCGGCCCGCCGCCGACCGTGCCGATGCACACGGCGCTCGGGCTGGCAAAGGTCGGATTGTTGGTGAGGTCGGTGTTGGTGGCCGCCTTCAGGGCCGCGTCGGTCGAGGCAATGACCGGCGGGGCGCCCGATGCGGTCACCGTCACGGTGAGGGGAGGCGTCGTGCCCCAGTACTGCCGGTTCGAGTGCATGGCCGCGGCGAGGCTGGCCGCTTCGATGGCGGCCAGCGCACGCAGCCGCGAGGTCGTGGTGTTGGAGAGCGAGAGTGCCTGCAGCTTGGCGATTCCGAGCAGCCCGATGCAGATCACGATGAGCGACACCATGACCTCGATGAGGCTGAAGCCGCGCGCGCCGTGGCGCTTCGCGCACCGCGGGCTCACGAGCAGGTCCCCGGCCCCGAAAGAGGGTTGGCGGGTGTCTCGGTGGTCAGCATGCCGACCGGCGTGATCCACAGGCAGCGCGTCCAGGCCGCATTGGAGCTCGGGTCGTGGAGCGTGATGATCGTGTTGGGAAATCCGGCCGCCGTGGTCGCGAAGCCTTCGCGGTTGTAGGTGATCGCCGTGAGGCCGCCGCCGGCGTTGAAAGTGTCCGGAGTCGTGCCGGTAAAGACGGCCTGCCTGCGCAACACGACCTCCCCGGCATCGACCGTCTGGTTGCCGTTTGGATCCGAGAACACGATCCAGCCGCGCGCCCAGTTGCCCCCGCCGGTGCAGGCGGTACCGTTGTTCGAGACGCACGCGGTGACGGGCTGGCCCTCGCGGATCGCCTCGGCGCGCGCGTACTGCAGGTCTCCGAGGAGCCCGTTGACCTCCGCCGACATGCGGTAGGCGTTCGTGATGTAGCGGAACGAGGGCACACCGAGGCTCAGCAGGATGGCGACGATCGCCACCACCACCATCAGTTCCGTCACGGTGAAGCCCGCTTGCCGTCTCATGGGCGGCAATCTAACGGAGGATCGAGCCCGGGAAAGGTCTACTGGGTCACATGAGGCCATCGGTCCGACGGACGGTCGCGGACGACCTACCGGCGGTCGGGTCGGGTCGACATAAGGCCCCGCGCGGCCGCGCGCCGGAGACGCAAGCGGAGCGCCGTATCCTTGAGCTGGGCGTTCGCCGCGCTGGCGGTCGCGGTGTAACTGCAGAGGCCGCCCCCGCCCCCGCCGCCGGCGCAGGCGACGGTCGCGATGGCCCCGCTGCGGTCCGACTCGCGCACGTAGCTCTGGTACGAAGCCACGGCGAGCCCGGCCAGGATGGCCGTCCCACCGGCCTGTCGTAACATTCAACAGTGAGGCGCGGTCACGCTGTCGGGGTATGCGGGGCACTGCTCTTGTGGAGCCCGGTTGTGCCGGGCGCAGAGGCCGGGCTGGCCCGCGTCACCCCTGCAGTCGAGAACACCATCCGGCAAAGCGGGGCCGACGTTGCCGTCGCCTTCGCAAGGCTCGATGGCTCGGCAAGCTGGTTCACGCGCGCGGATGAGCCGTTTCATGCGGCCAGCACCATGAAGGTGCCGGTGCTGATCGAGCTCTACAACCAGGCGCACCAGGGCAGGCTGCGGCTCGACGACCGCCTCGTCGTGAAGAACGAATTCCGGAGTCTCGCCGACGGCTCGCCTTATAGTCTCGATCCGTCCGACGACTCGGAAGCGGACCTGTACCGCTCGGCCGGCAGCACGCGTACCCTGGCCGAGCTGTGCGAGCTCATGATCACCGTCAGCAGCAACCTGGCGACCAACCTGCTGATGGAGCGGCTCGGTGTCGACAATATCCAGCGCGGTGCTCAGGCCCTGGGAGCCGAAGGCATGAAGGTGCTGCGGGGGGTCGAGGACTCGAAGGCCTTCCGGCAGGGGCTCAACAACACGACCACGGCGCGCGCGCTGGAGCGGCTCATGCTGGCGATCGCCCGCGGCGAGGCGGTGGATTCCGCGTCCTCGCGTGCGATGGGCGCGATCCTCGAGCGGCAGACCTTCAATGAGGGAATCCCCGTAGGGCTTCCCGCCGGCACGCGCGTGGCGCACAAGACCGGCGAGATCACCCGGATTCAGCACGACGCGGCGATCGTCTACGCGCCGCGGCCGTTCGTGCTGGTGATCCTGACGCGCGGGATCGAGGACCCCAGGCAGAGCTCCGCGCTGATCGCCACGATCACGCGGGAGCTGTATCCCGCCACTCAGATGGAAGCGGAGCGCCCCGCCGGGACGGCGGTGCAGTATTGACGAAGCCGCAGAGCCCGGTGCACCCTGCGCCAGCTATCGGGGGGACTGACATGAGAAGAAGAACCTTCTGTGCGGCGGGCCTCGCTGCACTGGCCGCCACCGCTTTTCCACCGCGCCGCCTGCTGGCCGCCGCCGCGGCCGACACGCCTGCCGTCGGTCTCGACGGACGGCAGCTGACACTCAAGGCCGCCGATATCGATGACCTGCGTGCCGGCCTGCGGGGCGAGCTGATCACCGCCGGCCAGGCCGAATACGAGACCGCGCGACGCCTGTGGAACCCGGCGTTCGACAAGAAACCCGCGCTCATCGTCCGCTGCCTCGGAGCAGCCGACGTTCGCCGTGCCGTGGGGTTTGCGGCCGCCCGCGGACTGTTGACGGCGGTGCGGGGCGGCGGCCACAGCGTGTCGGGCCAGTCCGGCTGCGATGGCGGCATCGTGATCGACCTGTCGCCCATGCGCGCCGTGGAGGTCGATCCGCTGGCCCGGCGCGCGCGCGTACAGGGGGGTGCGCTGCTCGGTCAGCTCGACCGCGAATCACTGGCGTTCGGGCTCGCCACGCCCGTCGGCACCGTGGCCGACACCGGCGTGGCCGGGCTGACGCTCGGCGGCGGGGTAGGGCGCATCGGCCGCCGCTTCGGCCTGAGCTGCGACAATCTGCTGGCGGCGGAGGTGGTCACGGCGGACGGCCGCTGGCTGCGGGCGAGCGGCTCGGAGAATGCGGACCTCCTGTGGGGGCTGCGGGGCGGCGGCGGTAACTTCGGCGTCGTCACGACCTTCACCTTCAGGCTGCACGAGGTGTCGCCCGAGATGTACGGCGGCACGATCGTCTTCCCCATGGACGGGGCGCGGCAACTGCTGCGCAGCTTTGCGGATTTCAATGCGGGCGCGCCGGATGAGCTGTACATCGACATGGTGCTCGGCACCGGCGCGACGGCAGCCGAGAGGTTCGTGGCATTCAGCGTCTGCTATTGCGGGCCGCTCGGCGACGCGGAGCGCGCGGTCGGCGAGCCGCTGCGCAAGCTCGGCAAGCCGCTCAAGGACGCGCTGAAGCCGGCGCTGTACACGCAGCTGCAGGGGAGCGGCGACCTGCGCGGCGTCAGCCCGCTCGGCGCCTATGGAAAGGGCGGGCTGGTCGACGGGATCACGCCCACGCTCATCGATACGATGGTCGGATTCGCCGAGAGCGCACCCTTCGACAACGTGCTGATGTGGCTGCAGCAGCAGGGCGGCGCCATCAGCCGTGTGCGGCCGCAGGACACCGCGTTCTTCAATCGCCGCGCGAGTCACAACGTCGGCGTGTTCGAGGGGTGGGCCATGCCCGCCCAGGACGTAGCGGGCCGGACCGACTGGGTGCGAAGCGCCTGGGCAAAGATCGAGCCGCAAACCCACGGGCAGTATTCCAATCTGGCCGCTACCGACGATCGGGAGGCGCGCGTGCACGCCGCGTACGGCGACAACTACCCGCGCCTGGCAACGCTCAAGAAGCGCTACGACCCGAATAACCTGTTCCGCCTGAACGCCAACATCAAGCCGGTGTGAGCGGGAACCACCCGGAAAAGGCCGCAACGCCATGAGCCGATTGCGGTTTCCTCCTCCGGCGCGGCGCGGGTGGCGCCATCCGCCCGGAGAGCGATAATGTCGCGCCGTTGAGCGACGGGCGATAAGAAGGGGCTGGTCACCCCCGGCACAGGGGGAGCGGACGCAGCCGCGAACAAGAAGCGCAGGAGCGAGCTATGTCCATGAGAGCCAAGCTGGTGTGGGCGGTGATAGCGGTGCTGGGGGCGATCGCTTTCGGCATCGTCGCACTGAGTCGCGACGAGCCGGTCAACGCGATGTGGCTGGTGATCGCGGCGCTGTGCGTCTACGTCATCGGCTTCCGTTTCTATGGGCTGTTCATCGCCAACACGGTGCTGGGGGCGAACGCCGCGCGCCAGACTCCGGCGTACCGGCACAACGATGGACTCGATTACGTACCGACCAACCAGTACGTGCTCTACGGCCACCATTTCGCCGCCATCGCCGGCGCAGGTCCGCTGGTCGGGCCGGTGCTTGCGGCCCAGATGGGCTACCTGCCGGGCACACTGTGGCTCCTGGCCGGCGTCGTCTTTGCCGGCGCCGTCCAGGACATGATGGTTCTGTTCCTGTCCACGCGCCGCGACGGGCGTTCGCTCGGCGAGATGATCCGCTCCGAGATGGGCCCGGTAGCCGGGACCATCGCCGGCATCGGGGTGCTGCTCATCTGCGTCATCATTCTTGCGGTGCTGGCGCTGGTGGTGGTGAACGCCCTGAAGGCGAGCCCCTGGGGCACGTTCACGGTGTCCTGCACCGTACCGATCGCCATCATCATGGGGCTGTACGGCAGGTTCGTGCGTCCGGGGCGCATCGGTGAGATGTCGCTCATCGGCGCCGTGTTGCTGCTCGCGGCGCTGATCTTCGGCCGCAACGTCGCGGAGTCTTCGGCGCTCGCCCACTACTTCACGCTGTCCGGGCCGACGCTGGCGGTGCTCATCATCGGTTACGGCTTCGTCGCCTCCGTGCTGCCCGTGTGGCTGCTGCTGGCGCCGCGCGACTATCTCTCCACGTTCCTGAAAGTGGGCACGGTAGCGCTGCTGGCGGTGGGCGTGCTGATCGCCCACCCGACGCTGCAGATGCCCGCCGTCACGAAATTCATCGACGGCAGCGGCCCGGTGTGGTCGGGGAGCCTGTTCCCGTTCCTGTTCATCACCATCGCCTGCGGGGCGGTATCCGGGTGGCACTCGCTGATCTCCTCGGGCACTACGCCCAAGATGATCGAGAGCGAGAAGCAGATCGCCTTCATCGGCTATGGCGCCATGCTGACCGAATCCTTCGTGGGCATCATGGCCATGGTCGGCGCCTGCGTGATTCATCCGGGCGTCTATTACGCGATGAACAGCGGTGCGGCGCTCATCGGCACCACCGCGGCGCATGCGGCCGACGTCATCACCGCGTGGGGCTTCACCGTGACGCCCGACATGCTCAATCAGGTGGCGCACGATGTAGGGGAGATGAGCATCCTGTCGCGCACCGGCGGTGCGCCGACGCTCGCCGTGGGCATGGCGACCATCTTCTCGAGTTTCCTCGGCGGACGCGCGCTGATGGCGGTGTGGTACCACTTCGCGATCCTGTTCGAGGCGTTGTTCATCCTCACGACGGTAGATGCCGGCACGCGCGTCTGCCGTTTCATGATCCAGGATCTGGTCGGCAACGCCGCTCCCGGGTTCCGCGACACCAAGTCCTGGGGCAACAACCTGATCGGATCCGGGCTCTCCTGTGTGCTGTGGGGCTATCTCCTATACGCCGGGGTGACCGACCCCTATGGGGGCATCTGGACGATGTGGGCGCTGTTCGGCGCCACCAACCAGATGCTGGCGGCGATCGCGCTGACGCTGTGCACGGTGGTGCTCTTCAAGATGAAGCGCGAGCGCTATGCCTGGGTCACGGTGGTACCGACGGCCTGGCTGCTGATCTGCACCGTGACCGCGGGGCTCGAGAAGATCTTCAGCGCCAATCCCAAGATCGGCTTCCTGGCGCACGCGGCGAAGTTCAGTCAGTCGCTGGCCGCAGGCCAGGTGCTGGCGCCCGCCAAGTCGCTGGCGGAAATGAGCCGCATCATCTTCAACGACTACCTCGATGCGACGCTCGCGGCCCTGGCCGTCGGGATCGTCCTGGTCATGGTGGTCTACGGCGTGCTGCGCATCCGCACCGCGCGCTCCGCACCGCAGAGTACCGCGATCGAGGTGGGGGGCGCGGCGGTGGGCCATGGGTAGGATGAGACGCTGGTGGAAGAGGGCGGTCGAGACCGCCCGTCTCATGGTCGGCGTCCCCGACTACGACGCCTATGTCGCCCACCGGCGGACCCAACACCCGGCCGAGCCGGTGATGAGCTACCCGGAGTTCTTCCGCGAGCGTCAACAGGCGCGCTACGCCTGCGAAAAAGGCCGCTTGCGGGGCTGTTGCTGAGGCTGCCGGGCCGGCGGTTGACGCCCCGGCCGCGGCCCGCCGATCATGTAGTCTGCGATGACGATGACGCCGGGCATCCGGGACAAGAACTCCATCCACGCATCGACCCAAGGGGAGACAGGCACATGACTGCTGATCATATTCCGAAGAATTTCCGGACGGTGATCGTCGCGGCGTCGGTCGGCAACATCATCGAGTGGTATGACTTCTATATCTTCGGCAGTCTCGCCGCAGTCCTGTCGGTCAAATTCTTCGAGAAATCCAACCCGGTCGCGGCGCTGCTCAGCACGATCGCGCTGTTCACCGCCGGATTCCTGATTCGCCCGCTCGGGGCGTTCGTGTTCGGCTGGCTGGGTGACAAGGTGGGCCGCAAGTACACGTTCCTCATCACCCTGAGCGGCATGGGGCTCGGCACGGGTGCGATCGGGCTGATCCCCTCGTATCAGTCGATCGGAGTGGCGGCGGCGTTCATCCTGTTCGGGCTGCGGATGCTGCAGGGACTGTGCCTGGGCGGCGAATACGGCGGTGCCATCACTTACGTCGCGGAGCACGTCTCGGACGAGCGCCGCGGCTACTACACCGGCTGGCTGCAGACCTCGCCGACTCTCGGCATCGTGGTGTCGCTGGCCGTGGTCGCCGCCACGCGCGGGTATTTCGGCGTCGACGAATTCCAGGCGTGGGCGTGGCGCATCCCGTTCCTGGTCTCGTTCCTGCTGGTGGCGATCGCCATCTACATCCGTCTGCAGCTGCAGGAGACGCCGATTTTCAAGGAGCTCAAGGCCAAGGCGCAGATGACCAAGAACCCGTGGAAGGAGGCGTTCCTCAGCCGCAACATCCGCTTCGTCCTGATCGCCAGCATCGTGGTGCTGGGGGAAGGCGTGGTCTGGTACAGCGGCCAGTTCTGGGCGCTGTACTTCCTGCAGCAGGTGTCGAAGGTGAGCCTGCTGCAGTCGAGCTACATCGTGGGCCTCGCGCTGCTCATAGCCTCGCCGAGCCTGATCCTCTTCGGGCACCTGTCCGACAGGATCGGCCGCAAGCCGATCATCCTCGGAGGCTTCCTGCTCGCGGCGGTCACTTACTACCCGCTGTATGCCTGGCTGGGGACCGTTACCCATCCGGACAACATCAACTATCCGCTCGCCGTGCTCATCGTCGCCATCCTCGTCTGCTACGTCGGCATGGTGTACGGGCCCATCGGCGCATTCCTGGCGGAGTACTTCCCGGCACGGATCCGCTACACCTCGGTGTCGGTTCCCTATCACATCGGCAACGGCTGGGGCGGCGGCCTGGTGCCGCTCATCACCACGGCGGCTTTCCAGGCAACGCACAGTCTGGGCAGCGCGCTCTATTACCCGATCGCAGTGCCCGCGATCTGTTTCGTGCTGGGTCTGGTCCTGATGCCGGAGACGCGGCACATCAGCATCTGGAAGGAACATGGCGGGCATCCGGCCACTGCGAAGGCGTAGCGCAATCTCGCTGAGCGACGCGTGAAGTCCCGGGGGCGCTGCCCCCGGGGCTCACTCCGCGGCTTCCGGGCGCAGGCTCTCATTGTGCGCATAATGTATATTATGTGAAATTATAATTAGAGTGAGGATTCCGGGGCAGGTCCCTGCATTATAAGGAGTCGACCAAGCCCGGCCCGTGCGCCCTTCTCCAGCGGGCCTGGCAAGACTGGCAAGGTAAGGCGCCAGAACCTCGCAGCCGAGCCGCAGGGTCCTTATACCCACGCTGCCCGTAGAGCGCGAACAAAGCGCGAACGCGGTCACGCTCGCGAGAGCCGTCACGCTCGAGGTGCCCCCGAGGTGCGACCTGGTTCGCTGTGTCGCGCGTTCCCGCGTGGTGCAATCCTGACTGTTTCTGTCAAGTCGACTTCCCCTGGAGTCTCGCGGCCCCGCGGCCGATAGCGTCCGTATGCGCACCCTGTATCGTCCAACGCCTGGCTCGAGTGAGCGCGCGTGAGCACCAAGCCCGCGGGCGGCCCGGACATTGAGGCCGAGGACAGCGGCGCCACCGGGCTGTTCCGCATGCCGCGGGCCGTTCGGCCCGGGGTGGAGACGCTGTTCCGCAATACGGTGGAGCAGGCGCCCGTCGGCATCGCCTTCGCCAACCGCGATGGCGGTTTCCGGCACGCCAACCTCGCGTTCTGCGCCATGCTCGGTTACACGGCCGAGCAGCTGCGCGCCGAGTCCATCGAGACGCTCACGCATGCCGAGGATCTGGAAGCCACCCGGGCGGGCCTCGAGCGGCTGTGGCGCGGCGAGGTCGGCCATATCGACGTCGAGAAGCGTTACCTGCGCAAGAACGGCAGCCCGCTCTGGGTGCGTGTCACGACCTCACTGGTCGAGGGCGGCGCCGGCACGCCCGAATGCTCGGTCGAGTTCCTGCGCGACATCACGGCGCGCAAGGAGATGGCGGCGGCGCTGCTGCAGAACCAGACGCTGCTGTCGACCGTGGTGGGAGAGCTGCCGATCGCGCTGCTCTCCTGCGACGTGCGTGGCCAGCTGACGCATTACAACCGCAAGGCGATGGAGCTGTGCGGAATCGCCTCGCAGAGCGAGAGCGGCGCCCGTAACCCCTACCCCGTCACCTCGAAGGTCTTCCAGGCCGACGGCCGGACACCCGTGGCCCGCGAGGATCGCCCGCTGGCGCGGGCGCTGCGTGGCGATATCTGCAAGGACGTCGAGTACGTCATCGCGCTCCCCGACGGCACGGTGCGCATCGTACTCGCTACCTCCATGCGCCTGGTCGGCCCCGAGGGCCAGCCGCTCGGGGCGCTGTGCGTGGAGCAGGACATCACCGAGCGCCGCCGCGCCGAGGAAGAGCTCGAGCGCGTCCACAAGCAGCTGCTCACCGCTTCGCGCCAGGCCGGCATGGCCGAGGTGGCCACCAACGTGCTGCACAACGTCGGCAATGTGCTCAACAGCGTCAACGTCTCGGCCAGCATGGTCTCCGAGAACATCAAGCGCTCCAAGTGCACCGGGCTCGGGCGGGTGGCGACGCTCTTCAATCAACACGCCGCTGACCTCGGCGCCCTCGTCAGCAGCCCGCAGGGCCGGCACCTGCCGGCCTACCTCACCGAGCTCGCGCACGACCTGCTCGCCGAGCGCGACGCGGCGGTGGCGGAGCTCGCGGCGCTGCGCAACAACGTCGAGCACATCAAGGAGATCGTGGCGATGCAGCAGGGCTATGCGCGGCTCGGCGGCATCATCGATACCGTGGACGTGCGCGGGCTGGTGGATGACAGCCTGCGCATGAACGAGGGCGCATTCAGCCGCCACGGCGTCACCATCGTGCGCGACTTCGAGGACGTGCCCAGCGTACGGGTCGACAAGCACAAGGTGCTGCAGATCCTCGTCAACGTGATCCGCAACGCCAAGTACGCCTGCTCCGAGGCCAAGGGCGCCGGCGAGCGGCGCGTCACCGTGCGCGTGCGTGCCTCGGGCTCCGCGGTACTGATCTCGGTCATCGACACCGGCGTCGGAATTCCGCGCGAGAACCTGGATCGGATCTTCAGCTACGGCTTCACGACCCGCGCCGAGGGGCACGGCTTCGGCCTGCATTCGGCCGCCCTCGCCGCCCGCGAGCTCGGCGGCACGCTGCAGGCCGAGAGCCCCGGACCCGGCATGGGCGCCACCTTCACGCTGACGCTGCCGCTCGCGAAGCCGGAGCCGGCCACATGAGCGGGGACTCGGATCTCCTCACCCACCGCATCCTGGTGATCGACGATAACGCGTCGATCCACGCCGATTACCGCAAGATTCTCGCCGGCCACGAGGCGGGCAAGGTCTCGGCCGCCGAGGCGGCGCTGTTCGGCGAGCAGCAGCCCGCCGTCGAGCGACCGAGCTTCGACGTCGACTCCGCCATGCAGGGGCGCGACGGCGTCGAGCTGGCGCGAGCGGCGCTCGCCGAAGGCCGCCCCTACTCCGTCGCCTTCGTCGACATGCGCATGCCACCCGGCTGGGACGGGCTCGAGACCATCGAGCACCTGTGGGCCGTCGATCCGGAGATCCAGGTAGTGGTGTGCTCGGCCTACACCGACTACGACTGGCTCGAGCTCCTCACGCGGCTCGGGCACTCCGACAAGCTGATCGTCGTCAAGAAGCCCTTCGAGCCGATCGAGATCCTGCAGTGCGCGAGCGCGCTCAGCCGCAAGTGGGCCAACGCGCGCACCCTCAAGCAGCACGTCGAGAGCCTCGAGCGGGTAGTCACCGACCGCACGCGCGGGCTCGAGGCGGCCAACCGCAAGCTGCGCCACCTCGCCTCGCACGACGCGCTCACCGGGCTCCCCAATCGGCTGCTGCTCGACGACCGCATCACCCAGACGATCGCCCAGGCCGACCGCCAGGGCCACGAATTCGCGGTGCTGGTGATCGACCTCGACCGCTTCAAGATCGTCAACGACTCGCTCGGCCACCGCGCCGGGGACGAGCTGCTGCGCGAGGTCGCGCAGCGCCTGAAGAGCGCGGTGCGCACGGTCGATACCACCGCCCGGCTCGGCGGCGATGAGTTCGTGATCCTGCTCGGCCCGCCGATCACCGAGTCGGAAGCCTTCGAAGTCGCCCATCGCGTGATCGAGCTCATGGAGCCGGCCATGCGGCTGCTCGGCATCGACGTGCACACCTCGCCGAGCATCGGCATGGCCTTCTATCCGCATGACGGGCGCACCGCCGACACGCTCCTGGCACGTGCGGACGCGGCGATGTATACCGCCAAGGAGCGCGGCCGCAACAACGTGCAGCGCTACGCCGCGGGCATGAGCGCCGGCACCCAGGACCGGGTCAGGCTCGAGAGCGAGCTGCACGAGGCGCTGCAGGGCGGTCAGTTCGAGCTGCACTACCAGCCCAAGGTCGATACTTCCACCGGCCGCATCAACAGCGCCGAAGCGCTCATCCGCTGGCGTCATCCCGAGCGCGGGCTGCTGCTGCCGGCGGATTTCATCGGCATCGCCGACGACTGCGGCCTGCTCGACGACATCGGCGCGTGGGTGCTGCACGAGGCCTGCCGCCAGGCCAAGGCCTGGAAGGAAGCAGGTCTGCCGCACCTGCGGGTCGCGGTGAATCTCGCGCCCTCGCAGTTCCGCCTCACCAACCTGGTGGACCAGATCCGCCGCGCCCTCGACGCGGCCCAGCTCGACCCGCACCTGCTCGAAGTCGAGCTCACCGAGAGTGCGGTCATGAGCGATGCCGAGGAATCCATCCTCATCCTCGAGGCGATCAGCAGCATGGGAGTGCTGGTCTCGGTCGACGACTTCGGCACCGGCTACTCGTCCATGAGCTACCTGCGCCGCTTCCCGATCGACAAGCTGAAGATCGACCGCTGCTTCGTCGAGGAGATGACGCGACGCTCCGAGGACGCCTCGATCGTGCGCGCCATCATTTCCCTCGCGCACAGCCTGCACCTCAAGGTGATCGCCGAGGGCGTCGAGACGCCCGAGCAGCTCGCGCTGCTCGCCGACCTCGGTTGCGACCAGTACCAGGGCTTCTACTTCAGCCCCGCCCTCGCCGCCGACAAGTTCATGGCCCTGGTGCGCCAGTCGCAGGCCAATCGGCCCGCGGCCGAAGAGGACGAGTCCGAGCGCACTCAGAGCAAGCTCGCGGCCCTCGGGCGCGCCCGCGCCTGAGAGCCGCCGCGGCCTGCCGCACCCGGCTGCCGCCGCCAACGCCCGTGCCCGAGGCTTCCGGGACCACGCCTGCGTGTGGAATACTCGCCGCACACCATGTTGAAGCAGGGGATGGCGGGCGCCATGCAGGATGTCGGTGACAGACGCGGCGAGCGCAGCACCTGGAGCTGGTGGTACCTGCTGTTCCTCGTGCAGTTCGCGGCGGTCCTGTGGCCGCCGTTCTACAACAGGGTCGAGCCCTCCGTGCTCGGCCTGCCGTTCTTCTACTGGTATCAGCTGGCGTGCATCGTCGTCGCGGCGCTGATCACCGGGTTCATCTACCTGATCACCGAATAGCCGGCGCGGCCGCGCCCCGCCAACGCGGACCCGCCCCGCCGACCAGGCAACTCAGAGGGTGTGAGATGCACGACGTGAACTGGGTGGCACTCGGCGTTTTCGTGCTGCTGTTCGCTTTCATTACCTGGCTCGGCTTCGCGGCGGCGCACTGGCGCCGGGGCGATCTCGATCAGCTGCACGAATGGGGGCTCGCCGGGCGGCGCTTCGGCACCCTGATCACCTGGTTCCTGGTGGGCGGCGATCTATACACCGCGTACACCTTCATCGCCGTGCCGGCGCTGGCCTTCGGCGCCGGCGCGATGGCCTTCTTCGCCGTCCCGTACACCGTCGTGGTCTATCCGCTGCTGTTCCTGGTGTTTCCGCGCATCTGGCACGTGTGCCACAAGCACGGCTATATCACCGCCGGAGACTTCGTACGCGGCCGCTACGGTAACCGCTGGCTGGCGCTGGCGATCACGGTCACCGGGATCGTCGCGACCATGCCCTACATCGCGCTGCAGCTGGTGGGACTGCAGGTAGTGGTCGGCGGGCTCGGCATCCACGGCACCGGCTTCGCGGCCGACCTGCCGCTCATCGTCGCGTTCCTGATCCTCGCGGCCTTCACTTATTCGAGCGGCCTGCGCGCGCCGGCCTCGATCGCCATCGTCAAGGACCTGCTCATCTACGTCACCGCGTTTGCGGCCGCGATCGTCATTCCGATCCAGCTCGGCGGCTTCCGCCGCATCTTCGCGGCCGTGCCGCACGAGAAGCTGCTGCTGGCCGTGCCCGGGGCCAACACCACCGGGGCCTACGGCGCCTATGCGACGCTGGCGCTCGGCTCGGCGCTCGCCCTGCTGCTCTATCCCCACTCGCTTACCGCGATCCTGAGCGCGAGCAGCGGCCGGGCCATCCGGCGCAACGCGGCGCTGCTGCCGGGCTACTCGTTCATGCTGGGCCTGCTCGCGCTGCTCGGCTTCATTGCGCTCGGCGCGGGCGTCGCCAGGCTCCCGGAATTCGCCGCCGGCTTCAGGGAGTTCGGCAACAACTTCGCCGTGCCGGCGCTGTTCCTGCACAGCTTCCCGGACTGGTTCGTCGGCATCGCCTTCGCCGCGATCGGTATCGGTGCCCTGGTGCCCGCGGCGATCATGTCGATCGCTGCCGCCAACCTTTACACCCGCAACATCCATGGCGAGTTTCTCAATCGCAATCCGACGCCCAGGCAGGAGGCACAGCTCGCGAAATGGGCATCCCTGATCGTCAAGGCCGGCGCGCTGGTGTTCATCCTGTTCGTGCCGACGAAATTCGCGATCTACCTGCAGCTGCTCGGGGGCATCTGGATCATCCAGACGCTGCCGGCGCTGGTGATAGGTGTGTATACGCGCTGGCTCAACGACTGGGCGCTGCTCGCCGGCTGGGCGATCGGCACCTGCGCCGGTACGGCCATGGCGATTGCCGAGGATCTCAAGCCCGCCTACCCGCTCAAGCTCGGCGACTGGACCCTCCCGGGCTACACCGCCTTCTACACGCTGCTGCTCAATCTGGCGGTGGCGGTGGTACTGACGCTCGTCATCCAGGCGGTTCGCGGCCGCCAGCCGGTAGCGGACGCGACGGTAGCCGCCGACTACCGCGCCTGAGGGCCAGGGGCTCGCGGCCGGCGGCGTACCGGGCCGGTGCGCGCACAGTTTGCGCGCGGTGTGGTACGCCGTGCATGGTGGCCCGCGTGTGCCCAACGTATTCCTGTCACCCCGATGCACACCCCTCAAAGGAGGCGCATGAGCATGAGCGACACGTCGACGCGAGAGCTGCTCGAGAGCACGGCACGGCTCGCCGCCCACTACCGCGAATCCCTGAGCGAGCGCCCGGTGCACTCGCTCATGAGCGCGGCGGAGCTGCAGCGCGCGCTCGAGGTCCCGCTGCGAGACGACGGCGAGAGTCCGGCGGAGGTCATACAGGCTCTGGCACGGATCGGTGCCGAGGGGAGCGTTGCGAGTGCCGGGCCGCGCTATTTCGGCTTTGTCATCGGCGGCAGCACCCCGGCGGCGCTCGCCGCGGATTGGCTGGTATCGGCCTGGGATCAGAATGCCGGGCTGTACGCTACCTCGCCGCTGGTGTCCGCCGTCGAGGAGGTCACGGCCGGCTGGCTGCGCGAGCTCGCCGGCCTCCCCTCCTCGATGACGGTCGGTTTCGTCACTGGCTGTCAGATGGCGAGCTTCACCGCGCTCGCGGCCGCACGCCACCGGGTACTGCACAGCGCCGGCTGGGACGTCGAAGCGGACGGCCTGTTCGGTGCGCCCCCGATCGAGGTCCTGGTCGGTGACGAGGCCCACTACACGATCTTCATGGCTCTGCGGCTGCTCGGCCTCGGCGGCACCCGCCTGAAGCGCGTGCCCACGGACGGCCAGGGCCGCATGCGCGCCGCTGCCCTCGGCTCGATGCTCGAGTCCGTCAGGGGTCCCTGCATCGTGTGCGCACAGGCCGGCAACGTGAACAGTGGCGCCTTCGATCCCCTCGAGGAGATCGCGTCCCTGACGCACCGCTCCCGGGGCTGGCTGCACGTCGACGGCGCTTTCGGGCTGTGGGCAGCTGCCGCGCCCGCACGTGCGCACCTGGTGCGCGGCATCGACCACGCGGACTCGATCGCCACCGATGGCCACAAGTGGCTCAATGTCCCCTACGACTGCGGCATCGTCTTCTGCGCGGACGAGGCCGCACACCGCAGCGCGATGAGCCTTGCGGCACCCGCGCAGGCCGCGCCCTACCTCGCGACCAGCACCCGACTGCGCGACCCGCATGAGTTCGTGCCGGAGGAGTCGCGCCGGGCCCGCGCAGTCCCGGTCTACGCGCTGCTGCGCGCGCTGGGGCGGGCGGGGCTCGGTGAGCTCGTCGAGCGTAACTGCCGCCAGGCGCGGCGCTTCGCGCAGGGCCTCGCGGCGGCCGGCCACGAGGTGCTGAACGACGTGGTTCTCAACCAGGTGGTGGTCGCCTTCGGCGACGCCGAGCGCACCCGGCGCGTGGTCGCGGCCGTGCAGCAGGAGGGCACCTGCTGGTGCGGTGGCACGGTGTGGAAGGGGCGCACCGCCATGCGCATCAGCGTCAGCAACTGGTCGACGACCGATGCCGACGTCGAGATGAGCCTGGCGGCGATCCTGCGGGCGGCAGGCGACACCCGCTGAGAGTGTGTGACCCGGGAAGCGGGGTTGTCGCTTAGTACCCGCAAGGGAGTGTAAGCGCCCTGCCGAGCACGGAGGCCGCAGGGCGCCCTGCCCTCAAGGGGTATGGTGCGCACGAGTCGCCGTGGGGTAGTGTGCTCGGCCGATGTGGATCGTCCAGCTGGCGCTGCGGCGCCCTTACACCTTCATCGTCCTCGCGATCGCGATCCTGCTGCTCGGGGTGTTCGCGATCCTGCGCACGCCCACCGACATCTTCCCGAACATCAGGATTCCGGTGGTCGCCGTCATCTGGCGCTACACCGGGCTCTCGCCGGAGGAGATGGCGACGCGCCTGGTCCTCGGCTCCGAGCGCACCGCCCAGACCACCGTCAACGACGTCGCGCACACCGAATCGCAGTCGCTCTCCGGGACCGCGGTGGTCAAGTACTTCTTCCAGCCGGGCGTCAAGGAGGAGATGTCGTTCGCGCAGATCACGGCCGTCTCGCAGTCGGCGCTGCGCTTTGCGCCGCCCGGCACCAACCCGCCGTACATCCTTGCCTACAACGCCTCCTCGGTCCCGATCCTGCAGCTGGCGCTCTCGAGCCCGAGCCTCTCGGAGGCCGAGCTCTTCGACCTCGGCAACAGCATCATCCGCACCGGGCTCGCCACCGTTAACGGCGCCTCGATGCCCTGGCCCTACGGTGGACTGCAGCGGCAGGTGCAGGTGGATCTCGACCCGGACGCGCTGCGCGCCCAGGGGCTCTCGGGCAACGATGTAACCAGTGCGATCGCCAATCAGAACCTGATCCTGCCGGCGGGCACGCAGAAGATCGGCGACCGCGAGTACGTCGTCGAGGTCAACTCCAGCCCGAAGACCATCGACGAGCTCAACAACCTGCCGGTCACGACCCGCAACGGCAGCGTGATCTACGTGCGCGACGTGGCGCACGTGCGCGACGGTTACCCGCCGCAGACCAACATCGTGCGCCGCGACGGGCACCGCGGCGTACTGATGAGCGTGCTGAAGACCGGCGCCGCCTCGACGCTCGATATCATCAGGAGCATCAAGGAGCGGCTGCCGGCGATCCGCGCCGCTCTGCCGCCCGATTTCCACATCGATCTGCTGGGCGATCAATCGCTGTTCGTGCGCGCCGCCATCGCCGGTGTGGTGCGCGAGGCGGTGATCGCGGCGGCGCTCACGGCGCTCATGATCCTGCTGTTCCTCGGCAGCTGGCGCAGCACGCTCATGATCGCGATCTCGATTCCGCTCTCGATCCTCGCCTCGATCGTGTGCCTGGCGGCGCTCGGGGAGACGATCAACATCATGACGCTCGGGGGACTCGCGCTCGCGGTCGGCATCCTGGTGGACGACGCCACGGTGACGATCGAGAACATCAACTGGCACCTCGAGCAGGGTATGGAGGTCGAGGGCGCGATCCTCACCGGTGCCCATGAGATCGCCCTGCCGGCGCTGGTCTCGACGCTCGCGATCTGCATCGTGTTCGTGCCGATGTTCATGCTGGTCGGCATCGCCAGGTTCCTGTTCATCCCGCTCGCCGAAGCGGTCGTGTTCGCGATGCTGGCCTCCTACCTGCTGTCGCGGACGCTGGTGCCGACGCTCGCGAAGTACTGGCTGCAGCGGCACGAGCCGCACGCCCGTGCGCACGGCCCGGGGTCGCTGGCGCGTCTGCAGGCGGGCTTCGCGCAGCGCTTCGAGCGGCTGCGCGCGCACTACCGTGCGCTGCTCGAGCGCGCGCTCGCTGCCGGACCGCGCTTCGCGCTGCTGTTCCTCGCGGCGATGGCGGCGACCGCGCTGCTCGCCTTTCCCTTCGGGCGCTATCTCCCGGGCCTCGGCCAGGACTTCTTTCCGAGCGTCGATGCCGGACAGATCCTGTTGCACCTGCGCGGCCCCACCGGCATCCGCATCGACGAGACCGCGGCGCTCTGCGATCGCGTCGAGGCCACCGTACGGCAGCTGATTCCGGCGCCGGAGATCGCCAGCCTGGTCGACGACGTCGGCGTGCCCTACAGCGGCATCAACCTCTCCTACTCGACTTCGGCTCCCGTAGGCCCCGGGGACGCCGATATCTTCGTGAATCTCAGCCCGGATCACCGGCCCACCGCCGGGTACGTGCGCGAGCTGCGTGAGCGGCTGGCGCTCGGGTATCCGGGCGTCAGCTTCGCCTTCCTGCCCGCCGACATGGTGAGTCAGATCCTGAATTTCGGCCTGCCGGCGCCGCTCGATGTGCAGATCTCGGGCTTCGACGTCGAGGGCAACCGCGCCTACGCGAACGCTCTGCTCGCGCGCATGCACAGCATTCCGGGCGCGGTCGACCTGCGCATCCAGCAGGCCTTCGACTACCCGCAGCTCGACGTGGTGGTCGATCGCAGCAAGGCGGCGCTGCTCGGCCTCACCGAGCAGGACGTGGCCTCCAACCTCCTCGTGTCGCTCTCGGGAAGCTTCCAGACCACACCTTCCTTCTGGATCGATCCGCAGAACGGCACCCAGTACAACGTCGCCACGCAGACTCCCCAGTACCGCCTCGCATCGCTCCCCGATCTCGCTACCACGCCGATCACCGGCGCCGCCGGCCGCTCGCAGCTGCTCGCCAACGTCGCCAGCTTTCACCGCAGCGCGGGGCCCGCGGTGGTGAGCCACTACGACGCCACACCGGTCATCGACATCTACGGCTCCCTGCAGGGCACCGACCTCGGCTTCATGTCGGAGCAGATCGGCCAGCTCGTCGCCGCGACCCGCGCCGAGCTGCCGCGCGGCTCGCAGGTCACGGTGCGCGGGCAGGTGCAGACCATGACCGACTCGTTCAACGGGCTGCTGCTCGGCCTCGCGGGCGCGGTCGTGCTCGTGTACCTCCTGATCGTGATCAATTTCCAGTCGTGGCTCGATCCCTTCATCATCATCACGGCCCTGCCGGCGGCGCTCGCCGGAATCGTCTGGATGCTGTTCCTCACGCACACGCCGGTGAGCGTGCCGGCGCTCACCGGCGCCATCATGTGCATGGGCGTCGCCACCGCCAACAGCGTGCTGGTGGTGAGCTTTGCGCGCGGGCGCATGAACGCCGGCGACGATGCGCGGCACGCGGCGCTGCAGGCGGGCGTCATGCGCTTCCGCCCGGTACTGATGACGGCCCTCGCCATGATCATCGGCATGGTCCCGATGGCGCTCGGCCTCGGGGAGGGGGGCGAGCAGAACGCGCCGCTCGGCCGGGCCGTGATCGGCGGTCTGGTGTTCGCCACCGTGGCGACCCTGTTCTTCGTGCCGACAGTCTTTACACTGATCCATGGACGGCTCGCCTCCGGCGGCGCGCCGGGAGCCGCCGATGCCTGACGTGCCGCCCTCCTCCACCTCTGCAGCGGATCCACGCGTGCGGCGCTACGTGCTGATCGCGCTCGGGGTGGCGCTGGTGCTCGCGGCCTGGGGGATCCTGAGCCGCCTGAGCGCCCGCATAGCGCTCGAGCGTGCGGCCACCCAGGCGGGGGTCGTCACCGTGGCGACGACACACCCGAGCCGCGCAGCCGGCTCCGATGTGCTGGTGCTGCCCGGCACCGTGCAGGCCTTCTACGAGGCGCCGATCTACGCGCGCACCGCCGGCTACCTGCGGGTCTGGCACACGGACATCGGCGCGAGCGTCAGGAAGGGGCAGCTGCTCGCGCAGATCGACGCTCCGGAGGTCGACCAGCAGTTACGCCAGGCGCAGGCCGATCTCGCCACCGCACAGGCGAACTACGAGCTCGCGCGCACCACCAACGAGCGCTGGCAGGGGCTGCTCGCGACCCAATCGGTCTCCCAGCAGGACGCGGACCAGCGCGCCGGAGACGCCGCCGCCAAAGCGGCCGCCGTACAGTCCGCGGCGGCGAACCTCGCGCGCCTGAAGGAGCTCGAGTCATTCAAGCGCGTGCTCGCGCCCTTCGACGGGGTCGTGACCCAGCGCAACACCGATGTCGGCGCCTTGATCAATGCCGGCGAGACCCCCGGCAGCGCCCTGTTCCGCGTGGCCGATACGCATCGCCTGCGCATCTACGTGTCGGTGCCGCAGAGCTATGCGGGCGACATCGGCCCCGGAGTGACTGCGGGCCTGGTGTTTGCGGACCGACCGGGCCAGCGCTACCAGGCCGCGGTGGTCTCGACGGCGCGCGCCCTCGATGCCGCCTCGCGCACCCTGCAGGTGGAGCTGCAGATCGACAACAGCGGCGCGCAGCTGCTGCCCGGCTCGTACGCGCAAGTGCACTTCGAGCTGCACGCCGCGAGCACTACGCTGCGGATTCCCGTGAATGCCGTGCTGTTCCGCGCCCAGGGGCTGCTGGTTGCGACCGTCGACGCGACCGGGCACGCGCACCTGCGCCCGATCACGCAGGGGCGGGACTTCGGCAGGGAGATCGAGGTGCTGAGTGGTGTCGGCCCCGACGATACCCTGATCGTCAATCCGCCCGACTCGATCAGCGAGGGGCTCCCGGTGCGTATCGCGGCGCCCGCCGCGGGCACGGCGCCTCCCGGACACGGCTGATGCGCCCCCCGGTCGCGGTCGCGGTCGCGGCCGGCTGCGCGCTGGCCGCCTGCTCGCTCGCGCCCCGCTATCAGCGTCCCGCGACCGCTGCGCCGCCGGCGGTCTACAAGGAGCTCGGCGACTGGAAGGTGGCGGTGCCGGCCGACACCGCCGCGCGCGGCGCCTGGTGGACGCTGTTTCAGGACCAGGAGCTCGACGGGCTCGAGGCCGAGGTCAGCGCGGCCAACCAGAGTCTCAAGGCCGCGCTCGCCCGGCTCGAGGAGGCCCGGGCACAGACGCGCATCGCGCGCGCCGCCTTCTTCCCGCTGATCAGCGCCGCTGCCGGCGCGACCCGCCAGCGTATCTCGACCCATGCGCCGGCGTACGCCGCCGGCGCCAGCCCGGTCTACGACACCTTCGTGCTCGGGGGCGACCTCTCCTACGAGATCGATGTGTTCGGGCGCATCCGCAACACCGTCAGCGGCGCGCGCGCGACCGAGCAGGCGAGCGCCGGCGACACGCAAGCGCTCGACCTCAGCGTGCACGCCGAGCTCGCCACGGACTATTTCGCGCTGCGCGGCCTCGACGCCCAGCAGCAGCTCCTCGACCAGACCGTCGCCGACTACGCCAGGGCGCTCGAGCTCACGCACCATCTCTATGCGGGCGGTGCCGCGGCGCTCTCCGACGTCCAGGAGGCTCAGGCCCAGCTCGAGACGGCGCGCACCCAGGCGCAGGACACGCGGCTGCGGCGCGCACAGACCGAGCATGCGATCGCCGTGCTGGTGGGTGCCGTCGCCAGTCAGTTTCACCTCGAGGCGCGCCCTCTGCAGCCCGATGCGGCGATTCCCCGCGTCAACCCGGGGCTGCCGTCCGAGCTGCTCGAACGGCGCCCGGACGTCGCGGCGGCCGAGCGGCGCGTCGCCGCCGCCAACGCCGCCATCGGCGTGGCGCGCGCGGCGTACTTCCCGCTGTTCACTCTCGCGGCCGCCGCCGGCCAGGAGAGCACCCAGAGCGGCAACTGGCTGAGCGCACCGAGCCGCTTCTGGTCCGTCGGGCCGCAGGGGGTGCTCACGGTGTTCGATGCCGGCCTGCATGCCGCGCAGTCGGCGGCCGCGCATGCCGCCTACGACGAGCAGGTCGCCAACTACCGGGCCACCGTGCTCACCGCCTACCAGGAGGTGGAGGACAATCTGGCGGCACTGCGCCAGCTCGAGCTCGAGGACGTGAGTCAGGCGGCGGCGGTGAGCGCGACCCAGGGAGCGCTCGAGCAGGCCAGGTTCCGCTACCAGGCTGGCGTGGTCACCTATCTCGAGGTCGTGTCGACGGAGAACGCGGCGCTCGCCGCGCGCCTGGCCGCGGTCGACATCGCGACCCGGCGCATCGGCGCCACCGTGCTGCTGGTGCGCGCGCTCGGCGGCGTCTGGAACTGAGGAGTGCTTGCCGGTCCGCACCCCCGAACGCGGCGGTGCGGATGCCAACACGTGCATCCGCCCGCGCGCCCGGAGGTGCGGCCCGCGGCAGGCCGCTCCGCTGCGGCGTCAGCGGACCGGTCAGCCCTGCGAGCGCAGATCCTGGCGTGCCTGCTCCTCGGCGCGCTTGGCCTCACGGCGCGAGTCGGCCTTGGGCTTGAGGGCGCGGATCGCCGTGGGGAGTGACTGTCCGGAAGTCATCCGGTCCTTGAGATCCGCGAACGGGATATTGAGATTCTGTGCGACGTGCAGCGCCGCCGAGCACTCGCTCATATCCTTGAAGCCCCGGCAGGCATCCTCGGGCGTGAGGCCCGTGGGCACGAGCGCGGCGAGCCGCGTGTTTCCGGAGGCCGGGGACGCCGCCTGGGTCTCCGCCGCAGCGGGAGGATCCGTCGCAGGTGCGGGCGGCGACTCGGTCTGCGGAGCGGGCTGCATCTGCGACTGCGGGCCGGACTGAGCGTAGCTGAGCGGCGCGAGCGTGACCGCGATTGCGGCCAGCAAGGGGAAAGCAATCCGTTTCATGACAACCTCCGTTGTTGGCGGGGGCCCGTGCGCGAAGGGAGCACGTGGGGTTACCGGCGCTCGCGAAGCCGCATTCCCTGCGGGCTTCCGCGCGCGGAGGGGCGCACCTCCGTGTCCGCCGGCCTCCGCGCGGGAAGATCGAGCGTTCGGGCCGTGCGGGAATTTAGGACCGGTGCCGGCGATCCGGCAACGTGTCGGCTAACGGCAATATGTCGCTCATTGGCGTCGATACGGGACCAGGACGGCGCGTCTTCATCTGGCGCGTACGAAGTCGATGAAGCCGCGCTCGATGTCGGCGTACGTGAGCTGTACGCGTAGGCTGTCCCCGACATCGAGCCCCTGGAAGCCCTGCACCAGCTTGCCCTCGGCGAGGGGATGCGCGATGCGCACCCAGGTGCCCCCCGAATTGACGCCGGTGACCATGGCGTCGAATTGGGCGCCGATGCGGGCGCTGAGCAGCATTGCGGCGGCGGACTTGCGCACCTGGCGCTCCACCTTGGCGGCATTGCCTTCCTGCTCGGTGCAGTGCCCGGCCAGCCCGCGCAGCGTCGCGTCGTCATAGGGCGCGCTGTGGCCGGCCAGGGCCGCCTTGACGAGCCGCTGGGAGATGAGATCCGGAAAGCGCCGGTTCGGTGCGGTCGCGTGCGTGTAGTCGTCCACCGCGAGGCCGAAGTGCCCCTCGGCGGGCTCGCCGGGGCGCTTCAGCACGTACTCCCCGGCGCCCAGCAGCTTCACTACGGCAAGCGACAGATCGGCGAAGCGCTCCGGGGCCTTGCGCTGGCAGCCCACGAGAAAGGCGCTCAGCGCGCGCGCATCGGGCGTTGCGGGGAGCGTACCGCCGACCGTCGCGGCGAGCGCCACGATGCGTCCCCAGCGCTCGGGCACGCGCAGCACGCGGCGCAGCGAGGGCGAGCGGCGCGCTTCCAGGAACTGCGCCACCACGCCGTTGGCGGCGATCATGAAATACTCGATGAGCTCCTTGGCGCGGTTGTCCTCGTCGGGCCTCAGGTCCATGAGCGCTCCGCCCTGGTAGACCGCCTGGGCCTCGAGCGTGGTGAGGCCGAGCGCCCCCTGCGCCTTGCGTACGCGCTTCAGGGCCTGCGCAGCCCGGTCCTGGAGGCGCAGCTGCTCATCCATCCCGGCGACCGCGGCGATCGCGCCCGGCTCGGGCCCCTTGCCGTCGAGCCAGGCCGCCACGCTGTTGTAGGCGAGCTTGGCGCGATTGACGACCCGTGCCCGGTAGACGTCGGAAGCGCTCACCGCCCCGTCGGACGTCACGCTCATCTCGACGACGAGGCTGGTGCGCTCCTGCCCCGCGGCCAGCGAGGTCAGGTCGGTCGAGAGCCGTTCCGGCAGCATCGGAAACACCTGCGCGGCGGTATAGACGCTGGTCGTGTTGGCGCTGGCGTGGGCGTCGAGCGGCGAGCCCGCCGTCACCGTGGCGTCGACGTCGGCGATGGCGACGAGCACGCGCGTGGCATCGCCCGGCAGCGCTTCGGCGACCGAGAGCTGGTCGAGGTCGCGCGACTCGTCGTTGTCGATCGAGCACCACAGGAGCGTGCGCAGGTCGCGGACCTCGCCGCCCGCCGCCGCCGCGGCGCCGCCGATGGTGCGCAGCTGCGCGAGCGCGGCGGGCGGGAAGTCCGGCTCGAGCCCGTGCTCGCGCATGGCGCGCCGTGCGATCGCGACCAGCTCATCCCGCCGGTCATTTGCGGGTGACATCCCGGGATGATACGCGGCACAGCGGCGTGCCGCTCCCGCCAACTGATCAGCTCGCCGGCGCGATCCCGGTGAAGTAGAAGATCACGTAGGCCTTGAGCGCGCTGGTCGGAGCGGGCTGCGGGATGCCCCACACCTTCAGCGGCGTACCGGCCGTCAGGCTGTTGGTGAGCGTCGTGAGACCCTGCGGCGTGCTCACGTCGATGGGACTCACGCTCACCACGCCGTTGCTGCGGTCGACCTGGTAGACCAGGGTCGCCGAGCCCGCCGTGGTATCGACGTCGACGGCCGCCGGCGTCGCCCCGCCGGCCACCGACAGGGTGAACGAGCCGCCGGCCGAGAGGCCCGTGACCACCGCGCCGAGCGGCAGCGGCGCAGGCTCGAGCACCGCCATCGGCACCTGCCAGCCCACCGGAGCGGTCGCGGACCAGAGGGCGTACGAGGCGCCCCAGGCGCGCACCGCGCCGACCGTGCCGCCGAAGCTCACCGAGCCGCTGCTCGCCGACACGAAGTCGGCGACCGCGCCGGCGCCGGTGTCGGCGAGGGTCGGGAAGGCAAAGTTCCACCAGTCGAATCCCATGATCGCATCGCCGCTCGGGTCGGTGTTGGCGGCCGTGGCCGGGATGTAGCCGAGGTTCACGGTGTAGTCGTCGGCGGCACGCACGAAGTGGCGCGTGTAGGTGAAGCCGGTGGTGCTGGCGTTGGAGATCGTGCCGCTGTAGGCCGCGGTCTCGATATCGACGCTGTCGGCGACCAGCGGATTGGCCAGTGCATCCACGGGGCTCACGTGCACCTTGAAGCCGCGCACCAGGCTGCCGCTCGCAAGGAAGCCGGGGCCCTGGCCGATCGGGGCCGCATCCGCCTGGGCGTCCTGCGGAGCGCGGAAGTAGAACAGCGTGTCGGGTCCGATGGTGACTGGCATGCCCGTGCCCGCCTCGGTCTCGACCGTCATCACGCCGTTCGTGTCATCGACGCTCAGCACGTGGCCCTCGGGGCTCAACCACACGCGTGCGAAGGTGGTGCTCGCCCAGACGCGCACCGCGACCAGCGAGCCGTCGCTCTGATAGCGCGCGGCGACGCGCACGTATTTGCCGGCGAGCGAGCTCTCGCCGGAGAAGTCCTTGACCACCGTGCGTGCGTCGCCGTTGTCGGCGTCGTAGACGATGGTGCCGTTCACCGCGTCGGCGTTGATGGTGAGCTCAACCGAGCTCGTGATCTCCCCTTCCGGGTTGCTGGCGGGCTCTACGGGGAAGTCCTTCAGCATGGTGAACGAGGTCGTGCCGACCGTCTGCACCGTGCCGTAGGAATGGCGCAGCACGAGCCAGCGCAGGTCGCCGACCCTGTGGCGCCGCACCGGCCCGCGGAAGTTCACCGCCCAGATCGTCGCGCCGGCGGCGGCCGGCGGGTTGTGCGCCACGATGAAGGCCGGATGGCCGAGGTCGAAGTCGAGGTACAGCACGTTGCTGCCGCTCGCCGAGATGACGAGTGGAGTGGCGAAGCTCACGGTGACGGGCACCGTGAGGTTGCCGCTCGCACCCTGCGTGCCCTGGATCTGGATCTGGCTCGCGGGAATGGTCGCGCCGGGCGTGCCGGCGAAGCCCGACTCGGGATTCGGTGCGACCACCAGCGCCACATCGCCCGGATTGCCCGCGATGGTGAGCACCGCACCGCTGTAGGCGCCGGCCGGAATAGCCGCCTGCCCGAGCAGCTCACCGAGCTGATCGAGCTCCTCGAGATTCACCATCGGCGCCGGAGACGGCGCCGTCCATACCGTGATGTCGGCACCGCCGTCCTGCGGGATGAGCGCGATGCCGAGCACTCTGACGCCGATCTCGGACCAGTCCTCGGAGGAGGCATCGCCGATCAGCATCTGCAGCTGTCCGGTCTGCATCCCGTTGCTCGCAGCCGAACCACCGCCGCCGCAGGCACTCAGCAGCGCGGCGAGACCTGTACCCAGCGCGCTCAGCAGGAGGCGCCGCGACATAATGGGCTCCATGTGCTTATCCCTCTGTTCGGTTTCAGGCCGGGCATTTGCCAGGTCCGTCGAGGGACTAAAGCGATCGAGATCGAAGTTGGTTGACGCGCCGGCACCCGCGCACGCGGCTCGCAGCGGATGGCGACGTCGCATTCCGGCGACGTGAGGACGACGCGGAGAGCTCAGGCAGATTCTTGTAACAACCCGGTCACGTGCTCCTTGGCCCGCTGGCACGCAGCCTCGAGGGGCAATCGGGCTGCGAGCCCGGCGGCGATGGCCGAGGCCAGCGCGCACCCCGTGCCGCGCCGCGCGGCTGCAACCCGCGGTGCGGCCAGCCGCTGCACGCTCCCCTCGCGCGTGACCAGCCAGTCGATGGCGAGCGCTGCGGACGCATGCCCGCCCTTGACGAGCACCGCCGCGGCGCCGCGCGCACAGAGCGCGCGCCCCTGTTCGATCATCTCCGCGGCGGACGCGGCCGGCGCGGCGCCGAGCAGCAGCGCCGCCTCGGGAATGTTGGGAGTCAGGAGCGTCGCGCGCGGCAGCAGCAGCGCCGCGAGCGCCGCGCGTCCCGCCTCATCGAGCAGCGTGCCGCCCGAGCTGGCGGCGAGCACCGGATCGAGCACCAGCGGTACGAGCTCCCGCGGGGGGATGGCGGCCGCGACCGCGGCGACGATGGCGCCATTGCCGAGCATGCCGGTCTTGATGGCGGCGGCACGGCGCGTCGCGAGCGCCGCGCCGATCTGCGCCCGTACCAACGCCGGCGGCAGCAGCTCGACCGCGCGCACCTCGCTGTCGGTCTGCGCGGTTACCGCGGTCACGGCTACGAGCGCGGGGGCTCCAAGGCGCGTCAGCGTCGCGACATCGCGCGCGAGTCCCGCCCCGCCGCTCGAGTCCGTCCCGGCGATGACCAGGACCGCCGTCACCCGCCGAACGCGAGCAGCGCGAGATTGCGGTGTCCCCGGGCCGCGAGGGCGCGCGCCGCGCGCCAGGCGCGCACTCCGGTACGGCAGCAGAGCACGATGCGCGGCGCGGGCGGCAGCGCCTGCCCGCCCTGCTCCAGCGCCTCGACATCCACGCGCCACGCCGTCGCAAACGGCGACAGCGGTGCTTCCGTCCGGCTGCGCAGGTCGATCACCAGGTCGGACGGCACGACGTCCTCGGGCGCAATGAAGGCGAGCGCTTCGGCCGGCTCGCGCGCTGCGGCGAAGGAGAAGCCGCCGAGGTGCAGCGTACGCAGATCGACGCTGATCAGCCGTCCGAGCACGGTCGGCTCGAGCCCGAGCAGCAGCGCCAGCGCCAGGTGCGCCTGCAGCGTCCCGAGCACTCCGACCGCGGTTCCGAGCACCCCGGACTCGGCGCACGAGCCCGCCTGGCGCGGCAGCTCCGGAAAGACCGCGCGGTAGCTCGGCGCACCACCGCAGAAAGCGCCGACGTAGCCGCTCAAGCCGAGTACCGAGGCGCTCACCAGCGGCTTGCCCGCACGCTGGCAGGCATCGCTCAGGACGTACGTCACGGCGAAGCTGTCGGCGGCGTCGACCACGAGGTCGGCGGCAGCGGCGAGCGCCGGCGCGTTGGCCGGCGTCAGCCGCCCGGCGAGCGCATCGACCCGCACCCCGGGGTTCAGGGCGCCGAGGGCGGCGCGCGCGGCCTCGACTTTGAGGCTGCCCAGGTCGCTCATGCGATAGAGCGGCTGGCGGTGGAGATTCGATTCCTCGACCGTATCGTGATCGACGATCGTCAGCCGTCCAACGCCCGCCGCCGTCAGGTACCCGAGCACCGCGCAGCCGAGCCCGCCGGCGCCGACGACCGCGACCGAGGCGGCCGCGAGGCGCGCCTGACCGCCGGCGCCCACCTCGGGCAACACGACCTGACGCGAGTAGCGATCGCTCACGTGAGAGCCCCGCCGATCCTCAAGCCGCTCTCGCCGCCGCCAGCCACCCGCGCGTGCGCGCCTCCGGGTCGCGGTCGCGAATGATGTCGGTGACGACCGCGGCCACGTCGGCGCCGGCGGCGAATACTCCCGCGAGGCGCTCGAGCGTGAGACCGCCGATGGCGACCAGCGGAATCGCACCGAGGCGCTCCTTCCATTCGCGGATGCGCTCGAGGCCCTGGGGTCGCCACGGCATCACTTTGAGCAGCGTCGGGTAGATGGGACCGAGTGCCACGTAGTCGGGAGCGGCGCGCAGCGCGCGCTCGAGCTCCTCGTGGTCGTGGGTGCTGATGCCGAGCCGGACTCCGGCGCGGCGCAGCGCCGCGAGGTCCGCGCCGGCGAGATCGCCCTGCCCGAGGTGCACGAAGTCGCAGCTCTCCGCGAGCGCGATCTCCCAGTAGTCGTTGACGACCAGCTGCAGGCCGGCGGCCCTGCACAGCGAGCGCGCTGCGCGCACCTCGGCCCGCAGCTCGTCCGCGGCGCGCTCCTTGATCCGCAGCTGCACCAGACGCACTCCGAGCGGCGCGAGCCGGGAGATCCAGGCGGCGCTGTCGACGATCGGATAGACGCGCGCCAGCTTCATCCGCGGAACGCCTGGCCGACCACGGGCGTCGAGGGCACGGCGAAATCCCGCGGCTCGATGGGGCCCGCGCGCCGTGCGGCATGCCCGGCAGCGACCGCCTGCGCAAATGCGCCGGCCATCGCCACCGGGTCGGTCGCCTGAGCGACCGCGGTGTTGACGAGCACGGCATCGAAGCCGAGCTCCATCGCCTGCGCCGCGTGCGAAGGGACGCCGAGCCCGGCGTCGATGATGAGCGGCACTTCGGGGAAATGCGCGCGCAGCGCCGTGAGGGCGAACAGGTTGTTGAGGCCGCGTCCCGAGCCGATCGGCGCTCCCCAGGGCATCAGCACGCGGCAACCGGCCGCGATCAGCCGCTCGGCGACCACCAGGTCCTCGGTGGTGTAGGGAAACACCTCGAAGCCCTCGGCGCACAGGATGCGCGCCGCCTCGGTGAGGGCGAACACGTCGGGTTGCAGCGTGTCGTCTTCGCCGATGACCTCGAGCTTGACCCACGGGGTGGCGAACACCTCGCGCGCCATGTGCGCGGTGGTGACCGCCTCCTTCACCGTGTGGCAGCCGGCGGTGTTGGGCAGCACGCGCACCTCGAGCCCGCGGATGATCGACCAGAAGCCCTGGCCGGCGCGCTCGCCCGCGGCCTCGCGCCGCAACGATACGGTGACCACCTCGGCGTGCGCCGCGCGTATCGCGTCCGTCAGGACCGCGGGCGAGGGATAGCGTGCGGTGCCGAGCAGCAGCCGCGAAGCGAGCTTAGTTCCGTAGAGCTCGAGCATTCAGCCTCCCTGCATCGGGGCCAGCACTTCGAGCCGATCGCCCTCGGTGAGCGCGGTGCGCGCGCGCTCCGCGACCGCAACGAACTCGCCGTTGACCGCGGTCGAGACTATGCGGCCACCGTAGCCGAGCTCCTCGAGCAGCGCCGCGAGCCCGGGACCTGCGGTCTCACGCCAGACGCCGTTGACGAGGATCCGCATCCGTCACCTCCGCAAAATGCTGCCCCTCGAGGAGCGTGAGCGCGGCGCGGCGCGCGAGCGCCGGCGCGAGCAGGAAGCCATGCCGATAGAGGCCGTTTACATGGAGCGCGCCGCCGACGCGGCGCAGGCGCGGCAGATTGTCGGGAAAGGCGGGGCGCAGTCCGACGCCGGTCTCGAGGATCTCGGCCTCGCCGAAGGCCGGATGCAGCGCATACGCCGCCGACAGCAGCTCGAGCAGCGAGCGCGCGCTGATGCGCTGCGCGCCGTCGCTCTCGATCATGGTGGCGCCGATCATGTACACGTGCCCGCCCCGCGGCACCACGTACACCGGGATGCGCGGATGCAGGACCCGCACCGGGCGCGTGAGCGAGACGTCCGGCGCGCGCACCAGCAGCATCTCGCCTCTGACGCCGCGCAGATCCGCGAGCGTGTCGCGGGCCGCGAGCCCGGTGCAGTCGAGCACCTCGTGCCCGGCGGGCGGCGCCGCTTGCGCGTCGACCCCGAAGCGCACCGTGACGCCGAGCTCGAGCGCGCGCGCCAGCAACGCGCCGAGCGCGGCGCGCGGGTCGAGGTGCGCTTCGCCCGCGAAGTGCAGCGCGCTGCGGAAGCGGCCCGCGAGCTCGGGCTCGAGGGCCGCCACGGCCCCGGCGTCCAGGGTCTCGAAGCGCTCGGTGCGGCGTGCGAACTGCACCAGCTCACCGGCATCGCGGCCGTGGGCGACGACCAGCGTCCCCTGCTGCACGGTCGCCGGGAAGCGGCGTCGCCACCACGATATCCCCTCCTCGCCGAGACGTGCGATGAGGGGAGCGGAGCTTTCGAGCTCGCACCAGGGAGCGAGCATCCCGCCGGCGAACCAGGAGCTGCCGGCCCCCGCGAGCGCCGCCGCGCGCTCCAGCACCTCGACGCTCACCGAGCGCTCGGCGAGCTCCACCGCACAGGCGAGCCCGGCGACCCCCGCACCCCGCACCGTCACCCGCACGGCTTTCAGCCTTCCTTCGCGGCCGGCACGTACAGTTCCGAGCCGCCGGCGCGGAACTTCTCGGCCATCTCGCGCATGCCCTGTGCGCGCGCCTCGGCGCGCACCTCGTGCGAGATCCTCATCGAGCAGAACTTCGGGCCGCACATCGAGCAGAAGTGCGCGACCTTGTGGCCCTCCTTCGGCAGCGTTGCGTCATGGAAGGCGCACGCGGTATCGGGGTCGAGCGAGAGGTTGAACTGGTCCTGCCAGCGGAAATCGAAGCGCGCCCGCGACAGCGCATCGTCACGCGCGCGCGCGCCGGGATGC
>DASQIP010000064.1:0-24890 GCA_035631515.1 Steroidobacteraceae bacterium | reverse complement strand
ATCGACGTCGATCGCGTCAAGGCGAAGCGGGAGAACGTGCGCCTCTCAGACGTGTTCGAGACGCTGCAGGTGTACCTCGGCTCGCTCTACGTGAACGACTTCAACCGCTTCGGACGCACCTATCAGGTCGTGGCGCAGGCGGATGCGCCGTTCCGCGGCCAGCTCGATGACGTCATGCCGCTCAAGACCCGCAACAGCGCCGGTGGGATGGTGCCGCTCGGCTCGGTGATCAACGTGTCGCGCTCCTTCGGACCCGACGTCGTGCAGCGCTACAACGCCTACACCGCGGCGGACATCAACGGCGGACCGGCACCGGGGTTCAGCTCCGGGCAGGCGCAGGCGGCGATGTCGAAGATCCTCGATGCGACGCTGCCGCGCGGCATGTCCTACGAGTGGACCGACCTCGCCTACCAGCAGCTCGTGTCCGGCAACACGGGGCTCCTGGTGTTTCCGCTGTGCGTACTGTTCGTGTATCTGGTGCTGGCGGCGCAGTACGAGAGCCTGTCGCTCCCGCTCGCGATCATCCTGATCGTGCCGATGTGCCTGCTGCCCGCGGTCACCGCGGTCAAGCTCGATCACGGCGACAACAATATCTTCATGCAGATCGGGCTCCTGGTGCTGGTGGGACTCGCATGCAAGAACGCCATCCTGATCGTCGAGTTCGCCAAGCACCTGCAGGAGGAGCACGGCCGGGACGCGAAGACCGCCGTGCTCGAAGCCGCGCATCTGCGGCTGCGCCCGATTCTCATGACGTCGATGGCCTTCGTCATGGGCGTCGTGCCGCTGGTGCTCGCCTTCGGCGCCGGGGCCGAGGTGCGCCATGCGCTCGGCGTGACCGTGTTCGCCGGCATGATCGGCGTCACCCTGTTCGGCCTGCTGCTGACACCGGTGTTCTACGTGTTCGTGCGCCGCGCGGCGCACCACACCGCGGCCGACTCGCCGGCGCTGCTGCCGGCCGCGGAGCCTTCCCATGATTGAGAGTAACGCCCGGCGAGGCACCCGCACGCCGCGGCTCCTCGTTCCGCTCCTTCTCATCGCCCTGGCGGCGGCCGCCGCGGGCTGCGCGGTCGGCCCGAACTACGTGAAGCCGGCTACGGCGGTGGCGCCTGAGTTCGCCGGCGGCGAGGGCGGCCCGTATTCGACCGAGGATGCCCAGGCGGGGTTCTGGACGCAGTTCGGCGATGCGACGCTCGACCGTCTGGTCGATGAGGCGCTCGCAGCCAATCACGACCTGCGCATCGCTCTCGGGCACCTGGTCGAGGCGCGCGCGGCGCGGCGCCAGGCGCAATTCGATCTCGCGCCGACCGTCACCGCCGCCGGCGGCTACACGCGCGAACGGCTCTCCGCCGTCGAGAGCCCGACGCTCGCCCCCTTTGACGCCCATCTCTACGACGCCGGTTTCGATGCGTTCTGGGAGCTCGATTTGTTCGGACGCGTGCGCCGCAACGTCGAGGCGCAGAGCGCGGAACTGCAGTCGGCCGAGGCCGGGCTGCGCGACGCGCAGGTCTCGGTCACCGCCGAGGTGGCGCGCACCTACTTCGAGCTGCGCGGCGAGCAGTTGCAGCTCGCGGTCGCGCGCGGCAACGTCGACAACGAGCGCCAGACACTCGAGCTAACCGGGGCGCGTCTCGAGGCCGGCAGCGGCACCGAGCTCGATACCTCGCGAGCGCAGGCCCAGCTGTCCACCACGCTCGCCACCATCGGTCCGCTCGAGGCGGCCGTCGCACGCTCCATCCACCGCTTGAGCGTGCTCACCGGGCGCGAGCCCAACGCGCTCACCGGGGAGCTCGGCGCGCCGCGCGAGCTGCCCGATCTGCCGCGCATTACGGCGATTGGCGACCCGGCGGGGCTGTTGCGTCGCCGCCCGGACATCCGTGTCGCCGAGCGGGAGCTGGCTGCCTCCAATGCGCGGGTCGGGGTGGCCATCGGGGATCTCTTCCCCAAGGTGACCTTCAACGGCAGCTTCAGCTACTCGGCTGCGGAAACCAACGCGCTCGGCAACAGCGCGAGCCGCGGTTATGTCGTGGGGCCTTCGATCTCCTGGGCTGCCTTCGACCTCGGGCGGGTGCGGGCCGAGGTCGCAGGCGCCCGCGCGCGCTCCGACGTCGCGCTCGCCACCTACGAGCAGACCGTGCTGCGTGCGCTGGAGGAGACCGAGGATGCGCTGGTGACGCACGCGCGCACGCGCGAGAGCCTGAAAGATGCCGCCGATGCGGCTCAGGCGAGCCTCAAGGCGGCCCAGCTGGCGCGCACCCGCTACCAGGGGGGCGTGGTGGATTTTCTGGCGGTGCTCGACGCCGAGCGCACCCAGCTCGCGGCGGAGGACCGGCTCGCCCGGTCCCGGACCGATGCGGCGACCAGCCTGATCGCGGTCTACAAGTCTCTGGGGGGTGGATGGGAAATGACCCCCCTGCCGCGGCAGGTTCATCAGGCAGGAGGCTACGCCCTTGATTCACCCGCCTTTAGCCGGCTTCGCAGGACCGCAGCTCGCAGACGCCCCCCGGGCGGCCCCGGAGGAGCGCCGGGCGCTCCCCCTTAAGATAGAGAGTCGGGTCGGTCACGGGAGATCCCGCGCGCGGCGCGGTAAACTTCCCGATCACCCTCTCACGCCCGTACGAGTCACCGCCGCCATGAATGCCAACGTCGCCCTCCTGGAGCCCCAAGGCGAAGCCGCCCCGTGCGCCGAGACGCTCATGGCGATCAACCAGTCCCTGCAGGGGCGCGAGCGCTTGCTCGCCGCCACCGCCCGGGCCAGCCGCCTGCTGCTCGAGGCGGCGGATGTGCGCGCCGCGATTCCGCAGGTGCTCCGGCTGATCGGCGAGGCCGCCCATGTCGATCGCGTCAATGTGCTGCAGTCGCGCACCGGCCCCCTGGGCGAGCCGCTGCTCGTCATGACGGGCGAGTGGACCGCCGATGGCGTGTCCTCGCACATGCAGGAGGCCGGCAGCTTCTCCTGCGATGAGCGCAACATCTCCTGGGTGTGCGCGGAGCTGCGCGCCGGGCGCAGCGTCTGCCTCAGCCCGGCGGAGATCCACGGCAGCGACGGCACGTCCGGCATCGAGGGCATCGGCACGCGCACCAAGGCGATCGTGCCCATCTTCGTGGCCGGCGAGTTCATCGGCGTCGTGAGCTTCGACAATACCCGCCAGCACCGCGCCATCGATGCCGCGGAGCTCGCGGCGCTCGAGACCGCCGCCGGCGTGATCGGCGCCGCGCTGCATCGCGAGCAGCTGGTCGATGACGTGCGCCACGAGCGCGAGCGCGCGGCCGAAGAGCGCTTCGCCGAGCTCGCCAAGGCGAATGCCGTCATCCGCGGCAACCTCGAGAGGCTCGCCGGCGAGACCGATCTGCACAGCTTCATGGGTCACATGCTGCTCGAGGCCACCCGCCAGTTCGACGCGATCTCGGGCGCCGTCGTCGTCCTCAAGGACTCGCTGCAGGAGTGGCGCATCATCGCCCACGTGCGCGAGGAGCAGCTCGCCGAGCCCTCCTACCCGACCAAGGTGCCGGTCGCAGGCTCGACCTTTACCGAGAAGTTCGGGCAGCTGCGCGAGCCGCACTACGTGGACTACGCCACCCAGACCGAGGAGATCTGGCCCGGCGTGCGCGCCTTTCACCGCAGCGAGGGCGCGGTCGGCGTGGTGGTTTATCCGCTGGTGTTCGGCGCCCGCAGCGTCGGCTTCTTCATCCTCACTTTCGGGCGCGACGCCCGCGACGTGCCACGCAGCGGCCTGCTGGTCGCGCTCGCGCAGCAGGCGACGCTCGCCGTGCAGCTCACCCGGCTCGCCTACTCCGCCAAGGAGGCGGCGGTGCTGATGGAGCGTACGCGTATCGGGCAGGAGATCCACGACGGCCTCGCGCAGGCCTTCACCGGCATCCTGATGCAGCTCGGAGCCGTCGAGGAATTTCCCTCCTGCAAGAAACGCAACTCCGAGCTCGGGGTCACGCTGTCGCGCATCCGCGATCTGGCGCGCGACGGGCTGGCCGAGGCGCGCCGCTCGGTGATGGCGCTGCGCCTCGATCAGACGCGGCGCGCGGGACTCGAGCTGGCGTTGCGCCAGCTGGCCGAGCGCTCCACCGTGCCGAACGGCGTCACCTGCACGTTCGACGGCGGCGGTGTGATCACGGGGCTGCGTCCGGAGCACGAGCATGAGCTGCTGCGCATCGCGCAGGAGGCGGTGAGCAATGCCGTGCGCCACGCGCGGCCGCGCAACGTGCGCATCGCCACCACCGAGGAGCCCTCGCACTGGACCATGTCGATCGCTGATGACGGCGTCGGCATGGAGCAGCGCCCCGAGCTCTATGCGCGGCAGGGCTTCGGGCTCTCCAGCATGCGCCAGCGTGCCGGGGCGATCGGCGGCGAGTGGCAGATCGAGAGCCAGCCGGGCGAGGGCACGCGCATCAGCGTGCGCATGGCGAAGCGGGTGGCCTGATGGCCGCGGAACTGAAGACCCATCGCATCAGCGTCGTCCTCGCCGACGATCATCCGGTGGTGCGCGACGGGCTCGCCGCCATGGTCAACCAGCAGGCCGACATGGAAGTGGTCGCCGAGGCCGGCGACGGCGACGAGGCGATCGCCTGCTACGAGCGGCATCATCCCGACGTGCTGGTGCTCGACCTGCGCATGCCGAAGCGCGACGGCGTCGCGGTGGTGCAGCGCGTGCTCGAGATCAACCCCAAGGCGCGCATCCTCATCATGACCACCTACGACGGCGATGAGGACATCTTCCAGTGCCTGTCGCAGGGGGCGAAGGGTTATCTGCTGAAGGACGCGCCCCGCCAGGAGATCCTGTCGGCGATCCGCGCCGTGAGCGAGGATCGTCCTTACACCTCGACGACCGTGGCCGCCAAGGCGCTGCAGCGCATGGGGAAGCCGAGCCTGACGCAGCGCGAGCTCGACGTCCTGCAGCTGGTCGCCGAGGGTCGCAGCAACAAGGACATCGCGCGGCGGCTGTCGATCACCGAGGGCACCGCCAAGACCCACGTCAAGGCAATCCTCACCAAGCTCGATGCGATCAGCCGCACGGAAGCCGTCGCGGTCGCGCACAAGCGCGGTCTGATCCACCTCTAGAAGGCGGTCCTGCGCGGCCGCCGCCGCGCGCGCGCCGGCCCGGGGCGCCGCTCCCACGGCTCGATGTTTCCGCGCACGATCCTGAAGAGCGGGTGCGGCTCGGGTGCCTTTTCCCGCCGCCAGCGCTCATACACGCGCGGGCTCCTGTGGGCCAGCTTGCGCAGCAGGTGGCGCCACTCGTACCGGAGCTGTCCGTGCGTGGCGGTGAGCTCGAGCCCGTGGCGCCGCGGGCCGAGCTTGCGCGAGTCGAACGCATAGCCGCGCGCGTCGGCCTCGGCCACGACGGCCCTGAGATAGGTGTTGATCGCGGCGCGCGGCACGGCGTGCCTGCGAAAGCGCTCGAGCTGCGGATGATGCCGGTAGCCGCGGGTTTCGCCCCTGAGGACCGCCCGCGCCAGCAGACCCTCGCGCCACAGCGCCACGAGGCCGCGTGCATCGAGGTACTTCGGGTGAAGGGTCCAGAGCCGCACGGGAATGAGTCAGACGCCGGCCGCAGACTGCGCCGCTCCGCGCGGATCAGGAGCCGGGCTTCGGCGGCTGGTAGCCCTCGGGCGCCTTTGAGCCCGCGCCGAAGAAGAACTTCTCCATCTCGGCTTCGAGGAACTTGCGCGCCTTGGGCTCGATCGGCGTCAGGCGGTATTCGTTGATCAGCATGGTCTGGTGCTTGAGCCAGTGCGCCCAGGCCTCGCGCGACACGCTCTCGTAGACGCGCCGCCCGAGATCGCCGGGATAAGGCGGGCGCTCGAGGCCGGGGGCCTCGCGCTTCAGCAGCACACACTGGACCATTCGCGACATCCGTCCCCGCTAGGCGCGCGCTACCGCCGCATCCGCTATCGACCCGCGTGCGAGGCGGTCGAGCAGCGCCGTGATCGGCGCCGGCAGGCCGATGCGCGCCGGCGCGCGGACGTTATACCAGAGGCACGCACCCTCCTCCATGACCGCGGCTGAGCCGCCACACTGCACCAGCAGCGGCCTGATGATCAGCTTGAAGTGAGTGAAGGCGTGCTCGATGTTGCCCAAGGGCTGCGGCCCGGCGGCACTCGTCGCGAGCGAATGGCGGATGAACGCCTGCGCCCCAGCCGCCGTGGCGAACTCCGGCAGGCACCACAGCCCGCCCCACACGCCGCTCTGCGGCCGCCGCTCGAGGAGTACGCTGCCGTCTTCGTTGAGCGCCACGACCATGAACACCGAGCGGGTAGGACGTGCGGGGGCCGGCCGCGGCGCCGGCAGCTCGTGCTGGCGGCCCGTGCGCCGCGCGCTGCAGCCGGCCGCGAGCGGACAGGCCTCGCACGGCGGGCGTGAGCGGACGCAGACGGTGGCCCCGAGGTCCATGATCGCCTGGGTGTAGTCCGCGACGCGCTTAAACGGCGTACAGCGATCCGATAACTCCCACAGGCGCTTGACGCCCGCACCGGTGGCCTGGCCGGCCGCGACGCCGAAGTAGCGCGCCAGCACTCGCCGGACATTGCCGTCGAGTATGGGGAAGCGCTCCCCGGCGCTCAGGGCGAGGATCGCCCCGGCGGTCGAGCGCCCGACGCCCGGCAGCCGCGAGAGCTCTGCGAAGCTGCGCGGCAGCTCGCCGCCGTGCTCCGCGCAGATCAGGCCCGCCGCGCGGTGCAGGTTGCGGGCCCGCGCGTAGTAGCCGAGCCCGGACCACAGGTGCAGCACCTCGTCGACACCCGCGGCCGCGAGCGTGCGCACGTCGGGAAAGCGCTGCATGAAGCGCTCATAGTAAGGCCTGACGGTGCTGACCTGGGTCTGCTGCAGCATGATCTCCGACACCCACACCCGATAGGGGGTGCGGTCGGACTGCCACGGCAGGTCGTGCCTGCCGGCGCGCGCGTGCCACTCAAGGAGCGGCGCGGCGAGGGGAGACGCTTCGTTCGAGGCTCGGGCAGCGGGCACGCGGCAGATTCTACCGTCCCCGCGCGCCGTCAGGCGCACCGCTCCCGGCCGCCCGTCACTTGCGATCGCACAGGTCGATCTCGCCGCTCATGCTCTTCAGGCGCACGTGTGCGCTGCCGCCGCCGCGCGCGCCGTTCAGCTTGTGCCCGGGCCCGTATTTGCTGCTGTGCTCGGCCTCGACGTTGAAGCAGTCGTTGATGTCGCCGGTCACGGTCGCCGCCTCGAACGTGAGGCCGTCCTCGAACCCGGCGCGCACCTTGAGATCGCCGCTCACCGTCTGTCCGTCGAAATCCGCGCCGCGCGTGAGACGGCCTTCGAAATGAATGTCACCGGAAGTGCTGCGCAGCCGCACCGAGTGCGCGGGATCGAGCTCGACCGTGGCCTCACCGCTCACCGTGGTCGCCTCGAGGTCCCCGGCGGCGTGCTTGAGCTCGAGATCGCCGCTCACCGTGCTGATATGCAGCTTGGCCGGTTGTCCCTTGCCGCGCAGCTTCAGGCTCCCGCTCACGGACTTCACTTCGATGTCCGCCGGGCCGATGTCGGCCGTGATGTCGCCGCTCACGCTCTTCAGGCGCTGGGCGCCGAGGACGCCGGTGGAGGTCGTGTTGGCGCTCACGGTCGAGACGTCGACCTCGCTGTCCTTCGGCACCTGCACGCGCAGGTGGGTCTCCTCGTGCCCGGAGAACGAGAGGCCCGAGTGATGCTGGACCACGCGTACGACGGTGTGATCGCCCGAGCTCGTGACCTCCACGCGGTCGACGTCGGAGGCGAGCTCCGCCTTGACGGCGACGGCCGCACGGTCCCAGGCGGTCACATCGACCGTGCCGGTGGTACTGGAAATCTCGACGACACCGCGGGCGGGCGCGGGCACCTCGCGCTCGAAGGTCCCGGGCGCATCGCTCCCCCAAGCCGCAGCGCTCGCGATGAGCGCCACCGCGGCGGGCAGCAAACGGTAAGTCAAAGCCATGTTCAGATCCCCTTGCCAGCCTCGCTGGCCTCGCGCACGTCCGTGAGGACGCGCATCTCATCCTGGTAAGTGTTCACGAGCAGCTCCTGCAACAGTGCATTGCCCGGGTCCTTGCCGAGCGCACCCTCGAGCTCCTGCTTGGCCTGATGAATGGTCGCGAGGCTGGCCATAACCTTGGCGCGGCTCGCGGGCGGGAGCGAGGCGAGCTGCGCGCTCAGGGAGCGCATCAGCTCCTCGTGCGCGCGCTGGTAGCGCGGATCGCTCACCCATGCCGTCGGCACCGCTGCCGCTACCGGGCGCGGGCTCTGCGCGAGCGGCGGCGCCGATCCCGCCCCCGGCAGCACGCTGCGTCCGATCCACAAGCCGACCGCGAGGCAGCCCGCCATGGCCGCCGCCGCGAGGTACGCGCGCGGCGCCGTTGCGCCGCGGCGCGCGGCTTCCCGCGCAACGTCTGCGGACGAGCCGGCGGGGCGCCCCGCGATCTGCGCCTCGATCTGTGGCCACAGGTCCCGCCCGGGCTCGATGCCCTGTGGCAGGTCGCGCAGCGTGGTCACGCGGTCCTTTGCACCCCGCTCTGTCATGTCAGCCCACCTCCACGTTTAACCGCTGGCGCAGCAGCGCTCGGGCGCGGTGCAGCTGTGCCTTGCACGTGCCTTCCGCCACGCCGAGCATCTGCGCCGCTTCCGTATGCGAGTAGCCGTACAGGGCGTGCAGCACCAGCGCATCCCGCGCACCCTGCGGCAGCGTCCCGATCGCGGCCTCGATCTCCTCGACTTCCACCGGTGTCTCGAGTGTCCAATCGCGCTCGACGCCCTCTTCCTCGACCTCCGCGTCCGCCGCCAGCGGCTCGTCGCGGGCCGCCTTGCGGCGCCGGGCGAGCGCCACGTTGACGGCGATGCGGTGCAGCCAGGTAGCGAAGGAGCTGCGCGTCTCGAACTGGGCGAGCGCGCGCCAGGCGTTGATGAAGGTCTCCTGCGTACAATCCTCCGCCGCATGCGGCTCGCGTGTCATGCGCAGGCACAGGCCGTACACCCGGCCGGTGTGCTCGCGGTAGAGCCGCTCGAAGGCGCGGGTATCCCCGGCACGGGCCCGCTCTATCAGCGCCCCCTCCCAGTCGATCGGCGAGTCCTCGACCTGCGCGAGTGTCATCGGTGAGTTAGAGGCGCATCGGCTGGTCGCGGTTTAAATGCGGCACGTCGCTGATGGGCAACAGGTTTTCCCGGAACTCGGTCACACTGTCCTCCTCTAACAGGACTCCAGGGCGCGGGAAGGCAGTGCGGCGATGCGGCAAGTGTGGGATCTCGACTCCATCGGCTCGGCGCTGAGCGAGCACTGGCGCAGGGCGCGCGAGAGCACCGTGCGGCTCTTCTGGTCGACTCCGGTCAGCTGGCTGGAGGCGCAGCGGCTGCGCCCCCCCGTCACCACTTCACCACCGGCGGAAGACTCATCAGGTACGCGTCCGGGTCCGCGTCGGTACTGAAGCCGAAGCGCGTGCCCCGGTCGTAGACCAGATTGAACTCGACGTAGCGCCCTCTCTTCACGAACAGCTGCTCGCGCGCCGCCTCGTCGTAAGGCGTGTCCTTGCGCCGCGCGACGATCCGCGGGTAGACGCCGAGCACGGCCTCACCGACCGCCCGTACGAAGGCGAACTCGCGGCCCTCCGCCCCCGCCGCGAGATCGTCGAAGAAGACTCCCCCGACTCCGCGCGGTTCCTGGCGGTGCGGCAGGTAGAAATACCGGTCGCACCACGCCTTGTATTCCTCGTAGGCGCCGGGGCGGTAGCTCGCGCACGCCGCGGCCAGCGCCGCATGGAAATCCGCGGTGTCCGCGGCGATGGGGAACGTGGGGGTGAGATCCGACCCGCCGCCGAACCAGGCACGGCTCGTGGCGAGGTAGCGCAGGTTCATGTGCATGGCCGGCACGTAGGGGTTCGTCATGTGGGCGACGAGCGAGATGCCGCAGGCGGTGAAGCGGCCCTCGGCCTCCGCGGCTCCGGCCACCTGCGGGCGTGCTTCGGGGGCGAGCACGCCCCAGACGTGGCTCACGTTCACGCCCACCTTCTCGAAGACCGCGCCGCGCATGAGGCGCGACTCGCCGCCCCCGCGCAGGCGGTGACCCTCGGGCTTGCGCCAGGCGCGCGTCTCGAAGCGGCTCTCAGGCTCGAAGGCCTCGAAGGCGGCGCAGAAACGCGCCTGCAGATCGCGGAAGTAGCCGGCGGCGGTGGCGGCGAACCCGCCGGCACCCGTCTCGCCCGCCGTGCCGTCAGGGGTGCTCATGCACGAAGTCCACGAGCCGCGCCACCGCATCCGGATCGGTGTCCGGCCAGATGCCGTGCCCGAGATTGAAGATGTGCCCCGGCGCGCTGCCCGCCTCCGCGAGCACGGCCGCCGCCGCCCGTTTGAGCTCCGCGGGAGGCGCGAACAGCGCTGCGGGATCGAGATTGCCCTGTACCGCCTTGCCGGGCCCGAGCACCCGCCGCACTTCCGAGAGCGGCGCGCGCCAGTCGACGCCGACCACGTCCACGTCGAGCCCGGCTACCGTCGCCATCAGAGCGCTGCCCTGGTTCAGATAATAGATGAGTGGCACACCGAGGGGCCGGAGCGCCGCGAGCGTGCGCCGCACGGCCGGCAGCGCGAAACGCGCGAACTCGGGCACCCCGAGCAGCCCCGCCCACGACTCGAACAGCATGAGCGCCTGCGCACCGGCCGCGGCCTGGGCGGCCAGGTACGCCGCCATGGCATCCGCGAGGTGCGTCAGCAGCCGCTCGGCTTGCTGCGGCTCGGCATAGAGGAAGGTGCGCGCGGGCGCAAACTCCTTCGAGGGCCGGCCGCAGACCAGGTAGCAGAGGAGCGTGAACGGCGCGCCGGCGAAGCCGATGAGCGGCACCGCGCGCGGCACGCCCCGGCGCACCTGGCGGATCGTCTCGAGCACGAAGGGCACGTCGCGCGCGGGCTCGAGCGGCGGAAGCGCCGCGATCTGCGCCGCCGTGCGGATCGGCTCGCTCACCACCGGCCCGGGCTCGAAGGTGAGCTTGACTCCCATCCCCTGCAGAGGCGTCATGATGTCGCTGAAGAGGATGGCCGCATCGAGCTCGAAGCGCCGCAGCGGCTGCAGGGTCACCTCGGCTGCGAGCTCGGGCGTGCGGGTGAGCGTCTCGAAGTCGACCTTCGAGCGCACCTCGCGGTACTCGGGAAGGTAGCGCCCCGCCTGCCGCATGATCCAGATGGGCCGATGCGGCACACTCTGGCGGCGGCAGGCCGCGAGGAAAGCGCTCTGCGGCGCCTGCGTGTACTTGGCGCGCGCGCTCATGTGCGCAGCCACCGCGCGACCTCGGGCGCAAAGTAGCTGATGATGAGGTCGGCGCCGGCGCGCGCGATCCCGGTCAGCGTCTCGAGCACCGCGGCGCGCTCATCGATCCAGCCGCGCTGCGCCGCCGCCTTGATGAGGCTGAACTCCCCCGACACCTGATAGGCCACCACCGGCACCCGCACGGCATCGCGCACCTGGCGGATCACGTCGAGATAGGGCCCGGCGGGCTTCACCATGACCATGTCGGCACCCTCCTCGACGTCGGCCAGCACCTCGCGCAGCGCCTCGCGCGCATTCGCCGGATCCATCTGATAGGAGCGGCGATCGCCGAATGCCGGGGCGGACTCGGCCGCCTCGCGGAACGGGCCGTAGAAAGCGGACGCGTACTTGGCGGCGTAGGAGACGATCGGCGTCGCGGCGCGGCCCTCGCGGTCGAGCAGCGCGCGGATCGCCTGCACCCGCCCGTCCATCATGTCGCTCGGCGCCACCGCATCCGCTCCGGCGCGCGCGTAGTTGAGGGCGACTTCGGCCAGCGTCTCGACGGAAGAGTCGTTGTCGATCGTGCCGTTCGCGAGCACGTGGCCGCAGTGCCCGTGATCGGTCGCGCCGCACAGGCACACGTCCGCCCAGACGAGGAGCTCGGGGCAGGCCTCCTTGAGGGCGGAGATCGCCTGGGCGGCGAGGCCGCGCGGATCGCGGGCGGCACTCGCGCGTGCGTCCTTGTCCGCGGGCGCGGCGAAGATGAGCACCGCCGGCACCCCGGCGCTGGCCGCCGCCTTCGCCTCCTTCACCGCCTCGTCCACCGACAGCTGCGAGATCCCCGGCATGCTCGCGACGGGATTGCGCAGCGCGCGTCCGGGCACGACGAACAGGGGATAGATGAGGGTATCGGGCGTCAGGCGCGTCTCGCGCACCATGCGCCGCCAGGCGGCCGACTGCCGGGTGCGCCGCGGTCTTTCCTGTGGGAATGGCATTGGGCGGCTCTCTCTTCAGGCTTTCTCTTGCATGAGACGGTAGGTGGCGAGCGCGAGCCCGTGGAGGGTCGCGGTCTCGGCGAGTGTCGCGTTGCGCCCGTGCGCCGCCAGCGCCCGCGCGGTCGTGCGGCCGATCGCGACCGGCGGGGCGCGGTCGAGGAGGCGCGCGAAGTCCGCCTCGCCGAGTGCCTGCGCGAGCTCGACCACGGCGGAGGGGCTGGCGAAGGTCACCGCGCCGAGTCCGCCGCGCTCGATCCACGCACGGCATTCCGCCACGTCGAGTGTGGCGGCATCGGTCCGGTAGGCCTCGACCTGCGTCACCTCGGCGCCGAGCTCCCGCAGCCCCGCGGCGATGGTCGGCAGCGCCCGCGAGCTCGCCGGATAGAGTACACGGGTGCCGTTGTTGGCGCCGTGCCATTGGGCCGCGAAGGCATCGATCAGGGTCGCCGCACTCGCGTCCTCGGGCGTCAGGTTCACCGGCCAGCCGCGCTGCGTGAGCGTGAGCGCGGTCGCGCGTCCGACCGCGGCCACGCGCAGCTCTGCGGGCGGTTTAGGGACGCGCGCCAGCACCGCCGCCACGGCGTGCCGGCTCGCGAATACGATCCAGGCGAAGGACGCGAGGCGCGCCAGCGCCTCTTCGAGCGCCTTGGAATCCGACGCCGTGACGCTCACCGCCGGCCAGGACAGCACCTCGAGCCCGAGACTCCGGAGCTCGCGGCTCAACGGCCCGTCGGCGCTTTCCGCGCGGGTCACCACGACGGGCCGCAGCGCCGCTGCGCCGCTCATGGGGCCGTCACCGCAAGCGACGCGCGATCCTCGGCGATGAGGGCGGCAGCGCCCGCCGCGAGCAGCTCGTCCGCGATCCGCTCCCCCAGCGCCTCCGCCTCGGCGGCGGTGAGTGCGGCAGCGCGCGTGGCCGTCGCCGTGCCGCGTGCACGCAGCTCGCGAGACCCGTCGAGCGCGCACACGGCGGCCTGCAGGATGAGGGTGTCGCCGCGCAGCTCGGCGAGCGCGCCGAGCGGCACCTGGCAGCCGCCCTCGAGGCGCCTGAGAAGCGCCCGCTCGGCGCTCACCGCGAGCCGCGCGCCACGGTCGTCGAGCGCGCGTAGCAGGCCGAGCGTCGCCGCATCGTCGGCGCGCGCGCACACCCCGATCACGCCCTGCGACACGGCCGGCGGGAACTCCTCCGGCGACAGATGCTCGGTCACGTGCTGCGCGAGCCCGAGGCGGGCGAGGCCGGCGGACGCGAGGATGATCGCGTCGTAATCGCCGCCCTTCAGGCGCTCGATGCGCGTCGGCACGTTGCCGCGCAGCTCCACCGGCAGCGCGTCGCGGCGCTGGCGCGCAAGGAACGCGCGGCGCCGCAGACTGCTCGTGCCGATGCGCGCGCCCGGCGGCAGCTCCTTAAGCGCGACCCCGGTGCGCGTGAGCAGCGCATCACGCGGGTCCTCGCGCGCGAGCGTCGCGGCCAGCGTGAGGCCCGGCGCGAGCGCGGTCGGCAGGTCCTTGAGGCTGTGGACGGCGACGTCGATCGTGCCCCGGGAGAGCGCTTCATCGATCTCGCGCGTGAAGAACGCGCGGCCCTCCGTCTGCCACAGCGGCACCTCGCGCTGGGCGTCACCGCTGGTGCGGATGTGCACCAGCTCGAGCGGCGGCGCCCCGGGGCGCTCCCTCAGCAGCGCCTCGACGTGCCGCGCCTGCCAGAGCGCGAGTGCCGAGGCGCGCGTGCCGATGCGCAGCGCTCGGGCGCTCACGGCTCGCCCTCCGCCAGGAAACGGTAGCCGACTCCCCACACCGTGAGGAAATGCCGCGGGTTGGCGGGATCGCGCTCGAAGCGCTTGCGCAGCCGCAGAATGAAATTGTCGACGGTGCGGGTCGAGGGAAAGACGTCGTAGCCCCACACCCGCTCGAGCAGATCTTCGCGCGAGACGATCTGGCCGGCATGCTCCGCCAACACCTTGAGGATCATCGCCTCCTTCTCGGTGAGCTCCTGCGCCTCGCCGTTCCAGGCACGGGCGCGGAAGGCACGGAAATCGACCTCGTTGCCGCCGAAGCGCAGCACCGCGGTGGCGGCGGTCGCCGAGGCGCTGCGGTACCAGTCCCAGCGGCGCAGAATGGCGCGCACCCGCAGCAGGAATTCCTGCAGATGAAAGGGCTTAGAGAGGTAATCGTCGCCGCCCGCCTCGAGGCCCCGCACCCGGTCGGCCGGATCGCCGCGCGCCGTGAGGAACAGCACCGGCGTAGCGTTGCCCTGGTCGCGCATTGTGCGGCAAACGGCGAGACCGTCGATACCGGGAAGCATGACATCGAGCACCACGAGCGCGCAGCGGTTGACGCGCAGCCACTCGAGCGCCTGCTCGCCGTCGCCCGCCGCCGCCACTTCATAGCCCTCGGCGCGCAGGTTCTCCAGGACGCCGGCCGCGAGGTGCGGATCGTCCTCCACCACCAGCACGCGGTTCGCGCCCTCGGCGCTGGCGCTCATGACTCACCCACCGGAGCCGCCGGCCAGGTGAGCACGAAGCGCGCGCCCTGGCCCAAGCCCTCGCTCTCGGCCGTGACCCGGCCCTCCGCGAGCTGCATCAGACGGCGCACGATGTAGAGCCCGAGCCCGGTGCCGTAAGCGCTGCTGCCCCCGCCCGGGTGCAGCCGCGTGAACTTCTCGAACAGCCGCGCGCCGTCGGCCGGGTTGAAGCCGACCCCGCTGTCTTTGACCGCCAGCTCCACCTCGCCGTTGCCGGCGCGTGCGGTGACGGCGATGCGGCCACCGCCCACCGGTGCGACCGCCGCGAGTGCGTTCTCCAGCACGTTGCGCACGATGACATCGAGGGCGAGCGGATCGGTGAGCGCGTAGAGCCCCGGGGCGACATCGCTCGAGATGGCGACGCGCTGCGAGCGCGCGCGCTCTTCCAGCGCCGCCACCACGCGGGCCACCGCGCCGCGCAGCTCCACCGGCTCGGACTTGAAGTCGACGCGGCCGCGCTCGAGACGGGCGCTCTCGAGAATCTGGGTCACCATCGCCTCCATGCGCGCCAGATCCGCGAGCATGCGCTCGGTGAGGGTGCGCGACTGCTCGGGCGACAGCGTGCGCAGCGCCATGGTCTCGAGCGACAGCTGCAGGCTCGCGAGCGGGGTCTTGAACTGGTGCGATACCAGCGCGAGGAAGTTCCCCTGCTGTTCCAGTACCAGCGCCTCGGCGCGCAGCGCGCGCGCGATCACGAACATGCACACCCCGAGCGCCAGCAGGAAGAAAGATCCCTCCCATGCGTAGCGGTTGTAGCGCTGGTGCTGCTCGGCGCTCAGCATCGCCTCGAGCGCCGGAGCGACCGCAGCGCGGCCGCCATCGACGACGATCTGCGGCAGCAGCTCCTGGACGCGCGCGGCACTCACCCCGCCATCGAGCAGCGCCTGCGCGGCGGCCGCCTGCTCCGCATAGGCGGCGCGCGCGGCGTCCACCCTCTCGATCGTGTAAGCGCGCTGATCGAAGAGCCAGTAGCTCACCTGTACCGCCGACACCACCAGCAGCACGAGCGCGGTGAGCTGAAAGACACGGATGGCCTTCATGGCGGAGCGCTCATGCGCTCGCCGCCAGGGCGGCGGCGAGCGCCGCGGCGAATTCCTCGAGGTCCGCCCGCGAGTGCGCGAGCGACAGGAAGCAGGCCTCGTAGGCCGAGGGCGGCAGATACACGCCGCGCTCGAGCATGGCGTGAAACAGCGCGGCGAAGCGCCGCGACTCGCGCTCGCCGAGCGCTGCTGCGGTACGCGGTGCGCCCTGCTCGTGCAACGACATCCAGAACAGCGACCCGACCCGCACCAGATGCACCGGCCAGGGCGCGCCCGCCAGCACCGGCGCGAGCAACCGCTCGAGCTCGGCGCCGCAGGCCTCGAGCCGCTGCCAGCCGGACTCGCGCTCGAGGACGTCGAGCGTCGCGAGCCCCGCCGCCATGGCGACCGGATTGCCCGACAGCGTGCCCGCCTGGTAGGTATCGCCGTCCGGGGCGAGGCGCGCCATGATGCGGCGCTCGCCGCCGAAGGCGCCGACCGGCATGCCGCCGCCGATCACCTTGCCGAAGGTCGCGAGATCCGGGCGGATGCCGAGGAGCTCGGCGGCGCCGCCACGCGCCAGGCGAAACCCCGAGATCACCTCATCGAAGATGAGGAGCGCGCCGTGCGCGTGCGTCGTGCGCCGCAGCGCCTCGAGGAACGCGCGCCGCTGCGGCAGCAGCCCGTGATTGGCGGGCACCGGCTCGATGATGACGGCGGCGATACGCGCGCCGTCGGCCGCGAACAGCGCCGCGAGCGCCGCCTCGTCGTCGAGCGGCAGCACGCGCGTGCAGCCGGTGAAGGCCTGCGGCACGCCGGCGGACGAGGGCCGGCCGAGGGTCGCGAGCCCCGAGCCCGCCGCGACCAGGAGATGATCCGCATGCCCGTGGTAGCAGCCGGCGAACTTCACGATCAGGTCGCGCCCGGTAAAGGCGCGCGCCACGCGGATCGCGCTCATCACGGCTTCGGTCCCCGAGGACACGAAGCGCACCTGCTCGGCGGCCGGGTAGGCGGCCGAGACGCGCTCGGCCAGGGCGACCTCCGCCTCGCAGGGCGCGCCGAAGGTCGTGCCGCGCTCGAGCGCCGCACGGATGGCGGCGACCACCGCCGGGTGCGCATGGCCGGCGATCAGCGGGCCCCACGAGCAGACGAGATCGAGGAAGGTGCGCCCGTCGGCGTCCGTCACCCGGGCGCCGTAGCCGCGCGCGATGAAGAGCGGCGTGCCCCCCACGGCACGGAACGCGCGGACCGGTGAGCTCACTCCGCCCGGGATCACGCGGCAGGCGCGCTCGTACAGTTCGGCGGAGCGTTCGGCTGAGGTCATGACTCGTCTTTCATGGCGGCGGCGCGGCCGGGCTTGGCCGCCTCGAAGAAGGCATCCACGGCGTCGGCGCTGGCGTGTACCGCGGCGGCGCGCAGCCCGGCGAGCGGCAGGTGCGCGAGCCGGTGCGCCACCGCGCATCCCAGGCGCTCGAGCTGTGCGCGCTGCTGCTCGTCGAGCGTGCGCAGCTCGTGGCGCAGCGCCCGCGCCACCTCTGCGGCGGCGATCTCCTCGAAGCGCACGCGCAGGTCCTGCAGCCGCGGGCCGAGCGCGCGCGTGGCGAGCTCGGAGCGCAGGTGTGCGAGACGCTCGTCGATCGCCGCACGCACCGGCGCCAGGCGCAGCAGCTGCGCGAGGCGCTGCCCCTGTGCGGTCTCGATGAGCTGCTCCATGCCGACGCGCTCGAGCCCCGCGTGCCGGGCGGCTGCCGCGTCGACATTGGGCGGCACACCGAAATCGACCAGCAGCGGCGGCCGGCCGGTCGCAGCGCGGGCGGCGGCGGCGCGCAGCCGCTCGAGCGTCTCTCCATCGAGCAGCGGACCGCTGCCGCCCGCCGCCAGCACCAGCGCGCTGAGCGGCGGTGGGTCCTTGCGGAACTCATCGAGCGACAGCAGCGTGCCGGAGACCGACTGCGCCAGCTCGCGCGCGGTGCCGGCGGTGCGATTGACGATGGTGAGCGGGACGTGCGCGGCGTGCAGCAGTGCGGCGCAGCGCCGCGTCATGGGCGAGACGCCGAGGAGCGCGGTGGCGCCGGGTGCGCCCTCGAGGTGCTTCAGCACGCGCTCAGCCGCGAGGTCGCCGAGCGAAGGAGTGCGGACGCGGGCCGTCATGCGCTGCACGCGCCGCGCCATCCCGAGCGCCTCGCCGATCAGGCGATCGAGCAGCGGGCCGCAGGTGCGCGCGGCGCGCGACTCCTCCCACGCATCGCGCAGCTGTGCGGCAATCTCCTGCTCGCCGGTCTGCGCCGAGTCGAGCCCGCAGGCGAGCAGGAACAGGTGCTCGACCGCCGCTTCGCCGGTCCAGGCACGCAGGCTGCGCGCCGCCTCGCCGGGCTGCGAATCGCGCCCGGTCAGGAAAGCAAACACGTCCGGGCGGGAATCGCCGGCCGGGCTGCCGTCGTGCGTGGCGTAGACGACCTCGACGCGATTGCAGGTTCCGACGTAGAGGATCTCGGCGGCGTTGAGGCGTGCGCGCAGCTGCGGCAGGCGTGCCGCGATCTCCGCGCGCGGCACGGCGAAGCGCGCGACCTCCTCGACGCCCGCGTGACGGTACGACAGGCCTACGACACCGACCTGGTGCATTCCGGCAGCTTAACCGTGCGTCATCGGGACGGATGTCACCGAATAGTCACGGAAACCTGCTGCGGTTTGCACCATATAATAAAATATATTTGTACATATAGGCGTATATTGATATAGTATATTTTATGAAATCAGCTGCAGCCGACCGGCTACCCCCGGCGAGCCTCGACGCCCTGGCAAAGCTCGGTGCCGATCTTGCCGTCGCCCGGCTTCGCCGGCGCGAGTCACTCGCCTCCTGGGCCGCACGCATGGGGGTCACCGTGCCGACTCTCATGAACATGGAGGCGGGCGAGCCCTCGGTCAGCATGGGCATCTATCTGACGGCGCTGTGGCTGATCGGCAAGGACCTCGGCGTCGGAGAGCTCGCCGCGCCCGAGCACGACACGGGTGCGATCGAGCTCGACGTGCGCGAGGCCGTGGAGCTGGGACGGGCTCGCGCGCGGGATGCGCGCACCGCGGCCGAGACGAGACGGCAGCGCCGGAGGGGCGGCGGCTCGTGAAAAGCAATCCGTCGCGCTTCGACAATCTCTGGCTCTTCTTCCTCGGTGACCCGGCGACGCCGCGCCACATCGGGGAACTGAAGTACCTGCAGGTCAGTCGCGGCGTGTCGCTCACCTATGCGGCGGGCTGGCTCGCGACGGGCTTTCGTCTCAGCGAGGACCTGCCGCTCACGATGAACGAAGCTTCCCCGCGAGAGCCCGGACGCGCGGCGGGCGCCGTGGACGATGCGCGCCCGGATCGCTGGGGCGAGCGGGTGATCCAGTTCGTCTACCGTCCCGCGCGGCTCTCGCTCATGGAGTACCTCTATTTCGCGGGCGATGACCGCTTCGGGGCGCTCGGGGTCTCGAGCTCTCCCGATGAGTATCTGCCGCGCGCCACGACTGCGCTGCCGCGACTCGAGGCCGCGCAGGCCCTGAGCGACGTGGTGCGCAAGATCTCCGCGAAGGAGACCCTGAGCACGCAGGAGCGGGCGATTGCTCAGGCTGGCGGCAGTCTCGGGGGAGCCAAACCCAAGGCGCTCATCTCGATCGATGGCGAGGAGTGGGTCATCAAGTTCTTTGCCGGCGAGCCGATCGACCGGCCGCTCATCGAACACGCCTCCATGACGCTCGCTCTCAAGGCCGGTATCCGCGCCGCCGAAACCCGGGTGGTGGACCTCGCCGGCGAGCATGCGGTCGTCGTGCGTCGCTTCGACCGGGAGGGCAAGGCTCGCCTGCACTCGCTCTCGGCGAGCACGGTATTGCGCGCGCTCTCACCCCGGCAGCACCCTGATCTAGGCTATCCCGCCCTCGCCCAGGCCCTGCGGCGCTTCGGGGAGACGGCGGATGGGGTGAACGACCGGCAGATGCGCGAGCTCTTCCGGCGCATGGTGTTCAACATCCTGATCGATAACACGGATGATCACGAGAAGAACCACTCGCTCCTCTACCTGCCCGCCTCGCGTGCGGGCAAGCTGCACCTGGCTCCCGCCTACGATGTGCTCCCCACCAATTCAGGTCAGGGACATCAGGAATTTACCGTGGGGACCGAAGGCCGCGAGTCGACCCTGCGGAATGCGATGTCGCAGTGCGCGTTATTCGGGCTGTCGAACGATGAGGCCGCTCAGGCGGTGCTCGAGATCATCGCGGTGGTGGACGGATGGAAGAGTCACTTCGAATCGTGCGGAGTCACGGGCGCGGATATCGACAATCTCGCCGACCGCATCGATGGCGAGGCGCTTCTCGGGCAGCGCCGGGGCTTTGCGCCAAAAGATCATGCCACACCCATCAAACGGCGACCGCGAAGACCGTTCTGACGGTACCGCCCGGGCTTACCGGGATGGCCCGGGCGTGAACGGGTATCGACGGCGGATCCGCCGCCGAGTCATGCGATGTCTCGTGTAGCTTTTCTCGGCCTCGGCCGGATGGGCTGCGGCATGGCCGCTCGTCTGCTGCAGGCCGGCCACGAGGTGCGCGTATTCAACCGCACGGCTTCCCGCAGCGCTCGACTTGCCGCGCTCGGAGCTCGCCCATTCGACACGCCACGTGAGGCGGGTGACGGCGCCGATGCAGTGGTGGCGATGGTTGCGGACGACTCGGCGTCGCAAGCGGTCTGGCTCGGTCCACAGGGAGCTCTGGCCGCGGCTCTCAAACCCGGCGCCGCGATCATCGAGTGCTCGACCTTGTCTTACGACTGGGTGATGCGATTGAGCGAAGAAGCTCGCGCGCGCGCCTATCGCTACATCGACGCCCCGGTAACCGGGCTTCCCGAGGACGCGGCCTCCGGCGCTCTCACGCTGCTCGTTGGCGCAGATCCCGACGATTTGCGTGCCAGCCGCAGCGTCCTGGATGCGTTCTCTTCGCGGGCCATCCACTTCGGACCGGTGGGCACCGGCACCATCTACAAGCTGCTCGTGAACCTGCTGGGCGCCGTACAGATCGCCTCGGCAGCCGAGACGATGGCGATAGCCGAAAGGGCCGGGTTGGATCTCGACGTCGTCGCGGACGCGCTGGCGAGCGGGCAGGCCGCGAGTCCCCAGGTGGTGCGCAATACCCGGCGCATTGCGGCGGATGATCACGGCCATCCGGCTTTCACACCGCAACTGCGCTTGAAGGACGTCGAGTACGCCTTGAAACTCGCCGCGCATTTGGGTGTCGGGAGTGCCTTCGGCGCGCTCGCGCAGCGAATGTTTCGCCAGCTGTGCGAGCTCGGCCTCTCGCAGGAAAACGAGAGCCGGATCATCGAGGTGGCACGACGACAACCACCCGGGGGCTGAAAGTCCGGAATTACGTTGCCTGCGGCGCATGATCACGGTAGAGTGCGCGCCGCCGGTCAAGGACAGCGCGGTCAGCGCCTCACCGGCTCGCAGTCCGGCTCTGTTCCGGCTTCGTTTCTCCGATTTACCCCTCGCTTCTGACCGCGGCGGCGCATGCGCCCCGTGCGAGTCACCCAAAAGGTTTTTTGTCATATGTCATTTGAGAATCTCGGGCTGTCGCCCGAGCTGCTGCGTGCGCTGGCCGATAAGTCCTACGCGCAACCAACCCCCATCCAGCTCAAGGCGATCCCCGCCGTGCTCGCGGGGCGCGACGTACTCGCAGGCGCCCAGACCGGCACCGGCAAGACGGCCGCCTTCGTGCTGCCGCTGCTCGATCTGCTGCGCTCGGCGCAATCACCGGGCCGCAACCCGCGCGTCCTGGTGCTGGCGCCGACCCGGGAGCTGGCCGCGCAGGTCGCCGACAGCGCGCGCAGCTACGGCAAGTACACTCCTATCCGGGTGTCGGTCGTCTTCGGCGGGGTGAGCATCAATCCGCAGATCGCCGAGCTGCACGGCGGCTGCGATATCCTGGTCGCAACGCCGGGCCGCCTGCTCGATCTGGCCGGGCAGCGCGCCGTGCGGTTCGATGCGGTCCGGCATCTGGTGCTCGATGAGGCCGATCGCATGCTCGACATGGGCTTCATTCGCGACATCCGCCGGGTGCTGAAACTCCTGCCGCCGCGACGCCAGAACCTGCTGTTCTCGGCCACCTACGATGAGCCCATGCGCGAGCTCGCCCAGTCGTTGCTGGCCGATCCCGTGGCGATCGAGGTCGCTGCGCGTAATGCCGCCGCCGAGCGTGTCGAGCAGCACGTTTATCGCGTTCCCAAGGACCACAAGCGTCACCTGCTCGCGCACCTCATCGAGGACGGTAACTGGCATCAGGTGCTGGTCTTCACGCGCACCAAGCACGGCGCGAACCGCCTCGCGCAGCAGCTCGAGGCGAGCGGCATCCGCACGGCGGCGATTCATGGCAACAAGAGTCAGGGCGCACGAACGCGCGCGCTGTCGGACTTCAAGGCGAACCGGGTAACGGCGCTGGTCGCTACCGAGGTCGCGGCGCGCGGACTGGATATCCGGGAGCTGCCGCAGGTCGTCAATTACGAGCTTCCCAATGTGCCCGAGGACTACATTCACCGCATCGGGCGCACGGCGCGCGCCGGGGCTTCGGGGCGTGCAGTCTCGCTCGTCTCGCCGGATGAGGCGCCGCAGCTCAAGGACATCGAACGGCTCCTTAAGCGCAGTCTGCCGGTCTCGCCCCTGCCCGCCTATCCGCTGCCGGCACCGGGCACGGCCGCACCGAACCGCGGAGCGACCCCGGGGCCGGTTGCGCCACGCGGGGCCCGCAACGGACACACGAACGGCGCCTACGCGGAGCGGCCGCGCAGTGCCCATCGCCACCCCGGCTCCGGCCGGCACGGCAGCGCTCCCAAGAGCTGGCACTCGGCCCCACGCGGGCGGCGGTGAAGCCCCCGGCGGGCTCAGTCCGGTGGGTTGTTCGCGTGCAGGAAAGCGATTGAAGCCTGCAGCATCTGTAAGCGCGTTTCGCTCCGTGAGAGCCAATGGTCTTCGTGCTTCAGCGCCACCAACTGCACGTTCCTCCGCGCCCTCTTCAGGGCTTCGAACATGAGGCTGCTTTGCTCGAATGGGACGATGGCGTCGTCGCGCCCGTGGATGAGAAGCACGGGGACATTCACTGCGTCCACATGTTTTACAGGGGAGATTGTGTCCAGCACAGGATCATCGGAGCCTGTCACGCCCATGAACCGATCCCAGTACCTTTGTGCCCGGTTGCCGCCCGGTTGCTCGGCTCGTTGCAGCATGCGCTTCAGATCCGACGGTCCGGCGATCGATACGGCGCACCGGTAGACGCCGGGATCGAGACTCACTCCGGCGAGCGCTGCATAGCCGCCATAGCTCGCTCCCATGATGATGGGGCATTACGGTCTCCCGAGGCCTACGGCGCTCATCAAGCAGCCCGAGGCTTATTCATCGCGGCCATCGTCGCGCAGATCCGGTCATTCACTCGCGAGCGGGTACGGCCGAGCCAGAATGCCCCGAGGAGCTGGAGTCAACGTTGGCGACCTAACCTACTGTCCGCGCGCGGGACAGATTCGTCTGGAGTCGGCCACGACCGGTCATAGGTGGCGCGACTGACTTTTTCCGCTTAGCGGTCACTCATGCATGCCCGACATCATGCACACACGGTGCTAAATCACCGTGTGAAGACGGCACCGTGCGGCGTCGCGGCTCCACGCCATCCGTGTGGCCAGTCTCTCTCGTTGAAGCTGAAGCCCGGTTGGCCATCTGTATCGCGGAAGGATCGATCCACACTCAGTCCACCGGTCTTCTCGTCAAGATGCAATAGGTACATTCGTTCCTCGGGCGTCTTGCTCGAAGTCACTACAAGACGCCGCGTCGCGGGATCCCAGCCAGTCCAGTGCGGAAAGTACTTATCGCTCAGTTTTAGCCGCGATACTTCGACCGGCATCGCTGGGTCCGCGATGCTGAGAACAATCAAGCCATGCACAGCGAGGACACTCTGCACAAAGTAATGGCCGACGATCGTCGGAACCCCGCACCAGTTGCCGGGAAAGGTGTAAACGAGCTTTGATTTTGGCTCTGCCGTATCGATTCCGGTAATGCGCTCAAGCCCGCATCCAAGCGTCTGAACGAATACAGATCCATCAGGCCCGAGGCGAGGTTCCTCAGGACTGATGTGAGCATACAGATTGTCCCCGACATCGAAATTGGCGGTCTTGAGTAACGTGAGGTCGGACAAACGCCATATCTGATACGTCACGCCACTAAAGATGTCGGGCTCGTGCATCGAGGAGTTTGTTGACACGACACGGTCAATCTCTGGAATAACAACCAGCCCGTATGGCATCAGCAGCGCCTTTGGAAAGGCCGGGTCCGCGTTGCCGGCGGCACGGACCGCCTCACCGGCGTCGTTGATTTCCACCAACCCGCCAGTCCTGCCGAAATCCCCTGACATCGCGCTGTGGTGAACGTGCTGGAAAGTGGCAAGCACATGCCCGTTGGGAAGACGGAGGTATGAATGAGGATGCATGTAGCCGGCCAGATCGTAGAAAGACGCGGCGATTTTCGGCTGTAGGGGATTTCGCACATCGAAGATGAAAGTGCGCCCGACGTCGTGATCGTTTGCGAACAGCATGCCGCTTGCCGGCATCGTGTATTCAGTGTGATGAACGCGTACGGTCTGCTGGTCTGTCGTCAGAGTCGTTACCATGTGACCGTAATCAGGTGATGCGGGGTCTGCATTGATGACGATTAAGAAGTCGTTGCCTTTGCCGGCTCGGTCGCCCGCCCATACCAGCAGATCGTGGGGCCTGGTGGTGGGTTTGTGCTCGCTAGCGCGGGCCGCGAAAAGAACGCCGCCAAATGCGAGGGCAGTGAGTACCCCTGCGCAGCGCTTGATTGTTCTAATCATTCGACGGCTCCTGAGGCCTGGCCGTGGGTCATTGTAATGGAGACTCATCCGGCCAGCTCAGGGTCAACCGCGGAGGACTCTGTTCGGCCGATTCTGTTGAAAAACACCCTCATTGTGCCATCGTTTTCTGAGATGCTAACGACCCAGGCAGTGTCTGGGAGCACTTCCTGATGATGGGAACAAAGGGCGGCGATCAGGACCGACTCTTCTATTCGTTCAACCTCGATAAGCACGTTCCAGCGGATCACCTGCTG
>DASQIP010000063.1:0-7985 GCA_035631515.1 Steroidobacteraceae bacterium | reverse complement strand
CCGCGGCCGACCCCGCCCGGATCGAGATATCGAACAACCTCTTCATGCACATCGCCGAGCAGATGGGAGAAGTGCTCAGGGCGACGGCGCAGTCGGTAAACATCCGCGAGCGATTGGACTACTCGTGCGCGCTGTTCGACGCGCGCGGCGGACTGGGCGCCAACGCGCCCCATATGCCGGTGCACCTTGGCTCAATGGGCGCAAGCGTGCGGGCGGTCATCGAGGCGCAGCAAGGGAAGCTCCGTCCGGGCGACTCCTGGCTCCTCAACAGCCCGTACCACGGCGGCACCCACCTGCCCGACATGACCGTCGTGACGCCGGTGTTCATCGGCGGCGGGGAGCGGGCGGACTTCTTCGTCGCCTCGCGCGCTCACCACGCCGATATCGGCGGGATGACGCCCGGCTCCATGCCCCCCTTCAGCCGGGACATAGAAGAGGAAGGAGCGCTGTTCGAGTGCTTCCAGCTGGTCGGCGGCTCGACCCTCAGGGAGCGCGAGCTGCGCGCCGCGCTCGCCCGCGGGCCCTGGCCGGCGCGCCAGCCCGGGCAGAACCTGGCCGACCTGCGCGCGCAGCTCGCCGCCAACGCCCGCGGTATCGCTGAGGTTCGCCGCGCCGTAGCGCGCTACGGGCTCGAGAGCCTGCACCAGCGCATGCGCGAAGTGCAGGACAATGCCGCGCTCTCGGTGCGCAACGCGATCCGCGAGCAGCGCAGCGGGCAATTCCGCTACGAGATGGACGGCGGGCAGGCGATCGTGGTGCGCATCGACATCGACCGCAGCGCGCGCCGCGCGCGCGTCGACTTCACCGGCACGTCCAGGCAGGGTGCACACAATTTCAACGCGCCGCGTGCGGTGTGCCTGGCGGCGGTGCTGTACGTGTTCCGCACGCTGATCGAGCGGCCGATTCCGCTGAATGAAGGCTGCCTCGAGCCGCTCGAGATCGTCATCCCGCCGGGCTCGATGCTCGACCCGCAGCCGCCGGCGGCGGTCGCGGCGGGCAACGTCGAGACCTCGCAATGCATAGTGGATGCGCTATACGGAGCGCTCGGGATACTCGCCGCCTCCCAGGGCACCATGAACAACCTGACCTTCGGCGATGAGCAGCTGCAGTATTACGAGACCATCGCCGGCGGGGCCGGTGCCGGACCGGACTTCGACGGCTGCGACGCGGTCCACACCCACATGACCAACTCGCGGCTCACTGACCCCGAGATTCTCGAGGCGAAGTTTCCGGTGCTGGTGCGCGAGTTCGCCATCCGGCGCGGCTCCGGGGGCGCCGGCCGCCATCGCGGCGGCGACGGCGTGGTGCGGCGGATCGAGTTTCGCGCCCGCTTGTCCGGGGCGCTGCTCGCGAATCACCGCCGCATCGCGCCCTTCGGCCTCGAGGGCGGACAGCCGGGCGCGCGCGGCGAGGCGCACATCCGGCGGGCCACCGGTACCGTGGAGACGCTCGCGGCGACCGCGCGCTTCGATGTGATGCCCGGGGACGAGCTCACCATTCTCACCCCGGGCGGCGGCGGCTTCGGTTAGCCGTGCATCCCCCCGCGCAGTATCGACGTCTGAATCTCCCACTCGACCCGCTGCCGAGCGGTGGCCGAGCGGTTGACCGACACCGGGCGCACCCGGCTCTCGCCGGGGCGATGCGTGACGAGCCACGTGTCGAACTCGCCGGGTTTGGTGGTGGCGAAGCCGAACAGCAGATTGAATTTGCCCTCGGCGACGCTTTGCTCGCCGTTGACCCGCGCGTCGCAGAATACGAAGTGGCTGTCGCGCGCGGTCGCACCGGCGAAGGCGCCCTGCGTGGCGAGCGCGTCGAGAAATTCCGCGGCACACGCGCGGGCGCGCCCCCAGGTTGCCGGCCCGTTGTGCTCGAGCAGCACCCAGCGCGTGCCCTGCTCGATGCTGGCGGCGATGAACAGCGCGAGACGCCGCGCCGACAGGTAGCGCCAGTCCGACGTGCCGCTGCCGCCGGCGGCGAGCGTGCGCGAACCGAAGCCCGTGCGCCCGGCGGAGCGAACGGCGAGCAGCGTGTTGACGCCCGCCTGTGTGAGGCGGACACGGTCCGCGTCCGAGACCGTTACCGCGGGACGCAGCCCCGGGCGCAGTGCCGCCTCCTCGGGCTCGGTGGCCGTCCAGACCGGCCAGCTCTCGTCCGAGCGGGCAATCATGCCGACCGCCGCGGCGCTCGATCCGAAGGTCTCGATACGTCCGCGCAGCCGGTCGAAGGCCTGGATACGCGGGTAGTACATCACGGCGCAGTCGCTGCGGAACGGCCAGGCGCGCAGCGCCTCGAGCGCCGCCGGGGCGCTGATCCATGAGGCGGGCGGATCGATCACGAGCAGCGCGCAGCGCTCGCGGCAGATGCGCGCCGCGACCAGCAGCGTCGACAGCCCCACGTCCCGGTCACGGCGCAGCGGCGGAATGCACAACAGATTGAAACGGGCGGTGCCTGCGAGCGCAAACAGGCCGGTGCCGCGCACGCGCGAGCCGATCACGTCGTAATCGGTGAGCGCGGCGCCATCGTCGCCGTCGGGATTGGACAGGGTATAGCCGACCGCGACGCCGCCGGGCGCGCCGCCCGAGCGATCCGGGCGGTGCTCGGGCACTGCGCCGTGCACGCGCACCAGGCTCGATTGCAGCAGTACGTCGGTGACGAAGCCCGGGGCGTCCGCCCTGACCGATACACGCCGGTAGATCTCCTGGTCCTCCACCAGCTCCGAGCCGGCGGTGCGCACGCGTTGCACGACCAGGTTGAAGCGGTCCGTGTCGACGGCCGAGAGTCCGTCGTAGTCGACCGAAGCGCGCAGATACTCGCGCGAGCCGGGATTCACCGCGATCAGCGTGAGCCGGCCGCCGGCGGCCGGCAGGGTCAGGGTCGGCGGACGGGCGCCGTTCACCACGCGCACGATGCGCGCCTCGCGGCCGCCGTTGTCGAAGAATTGCTCGACGGCGTACGAGAGCGTCGAGGGCTGCCACAGCCCGCCGAAGTGCCGCTGGAACTCGGAGAAGCTCTTTACGGTGAGCGGTCGGGAAACCGGGCCCTTGAGCGTGCGGCCGACGAAGGCGGCGATTCCGGTAGCCACTCCGTTGACGGCAGGAGAGTCACGACTCTGTTGAGCAAGCGCGCCGGACGCGGGGCTGTTGGCCACTCAACGCCTCTTAGTATTGTGCCCGCGGAACTCTAGCACAGCGGATCGCCGCCGTGAGGCACTTCGAAGCGTCGCGACTTAACTAAAGGTGTGCGCCGCCGCGAGAGTCGGCGCTCTCCGCAGCGCGCTCGGCACGGCGCTGCGCTTCCTCGGCACGGGCGCGCTCGAGTGCCTCACGCCGGGCGGCGATCTCCGCCAGCATCAACTGCAGCCAGAACGATAGGGCCGGAGCAGGCGACTCCGACCCCGACAGCGCCGGAGCAGGCGACTCCGACCCCGATAGCGCCGGAGCAGGCGACTCGGACCGCGATAGCGGCGGGACCGGCGCATCTGATCCGGACGGTGCGCGCGGCGGCGCCTCACCCGCCATCAGCCGCCGTCCTTGGGGGGCGGGGGCGTCTTGCCTCCGGTCGTACTCGCGGAACCCCGAGGGGCGGGACCCGGAGCGGGGGAAGCGGGCGCGGCGGCCGGCGCGTCGGTACCCGGCTCGATCTCCGAGAACATCTGCCTGAAGGACGCCTCGTCCATCGGCAGGTCGGAGGTGCCATCCCAGGTCGAGCCGAGCGGAAGCACGTTCTGCACCCGCGGTGCAGCAGCGAGCACCTGATCGAGGCTCGCATCCGCGGTCGAGATCGGAACCGGAATGCCGCGCGGGTTACGGGTGAGCGAGGCCACCAGATCCCAGTCGATCTGCTGGTGGTGAGTCTTGAGCTCCTGCTGCAGCGTCTTCGCCAGCGACTTGCTGAGGAGCTTGCGCTGTGCCTTGCTCCAGTCGCGTGCATCGTCTTCCAGCACGTCGAGGGGCTGCAGGTAGAGCTGGCCATTGCTCCAGCCGAAGAGGAACGGCTGATTCACCACCCGTACCTCGGTTCCGACCGGCACCATGTTGAAGAACTGCTCGATGTCTTCGGGGTAGAGGCGGATGCAGCCATGGCTCGAGCGCAGCCCGACGCCCGCCGGCTTGTTGGTGCCATGGATCAGATAGCTCGGCCACTGCAGGTAGAAGGCGAACTTGCCGAGCGGGTTGTCCGGGCCCGGACCGATCACCGGATCGAGATCCTCGCCGTTTTCGTGGTGCTCCTTGAGCACCGATACCGGCACGCGCCAGGTGGGATCCTTCTGCCGGCGCACGATCCTGGTGACCCCCTCCGGGGTGCGCCAGCCCACCTTGCCGATGCCGATCGGATGCGTCAGCACCACGGCGCGCTCGCCGCGCTTCACGGGCGGGAAGTAGTAGATGCGCATCGCGGCGATGTTGATCACGACGCCGGTGAAGGGAGCGTTCGGCAGGATGTACTGCGTCGGCACGACGAGCTCGTGTCCCTCGCCCGGCAGCCACGGGTCCACCTTGGGATTGGCGCGCAGGATCTCCTCGTAGCCGACGTTGAAGCGGCGCGCAATGTCGGTGAGGGTGTCGTCCTTGCCGGCGGTGATGATCTGCACCTCGCCCACGACCGTCTGTCCGGGCTCGAGCTCGAAGCGCTCGGTCGCGGCGGGCAGCGGCAGCGACGGTGCGGGCGGCGCCGACGGCGGCGGGGGTGGTTTTGCGGCGCGGTGCAGCGAACCGAACAGCGAGCAGGCGGCGAGCAGGCAGCAGCAGCCGAGCGCTGCAAGGGCCGCGCGCACCCGAACGATCTTCATAAGTCAGACATTATGACCGATGTCGCGGGGTCCCGGCCGTCGCGAAAGCGCTACAGCAGCACGGGCTGGTTGGGCAGCTCATGGCCACCGCTCGCCTTCCCGGGAAAATGCCGCCCGAGAAGTGCACCCACGCCCAGAATCCCGGCGACCGAGCCCTCGCGGAAGCGCCCTTCCCGATAGTGGTGCTCCATCTGGCGGCAAACGGCCGCCCATTCGGCCTGCGGTACGCGCGCCGCGATGCCGCGGTCGGCGACGATCTCGACCACCCGATCGGCCATCAGCACGTAGATCAGCACGCCATTGTTGTGGGCCGTGTCCCACACCCCGAGCTGTCCGAACAGCTGCAGCGCACGCTGACGCGGCGCGAGGTCGTGCCACAGCTCCGGCAGGTCGAACGCCGTCTCCACGGCGAAGCGGATCTCGCCCGCGTGGCGCTGCTCGCATTCCCTGATTGCCTGCTCGATCGCCGCGCGCACGGGCGGCGGGAAATGCCGCCGCGTCAGGTAGCGCGTGCTGGCGAGGTGACGGAGGAGTCGGCTGAGTCTCATCTCTAAGGCCCTCTACCAGCTGCCGCCGGCGCCGCCGCCGCCGAAGCCGCCACCGCCCCCGCTGAATCCGCCGCCCCCGAAGCCGCCGCCCAAGCCCCCTCCCAGGCCCCCGCCGAAGCCGCCCCAGCCGCCTCGGAAGCCGCCGCTCGACCAGCCGCTGCCGCGGCCGAGGCCACCGAGCAGCGTAAACAGGAAGCCGCCGATTGCGGCGAGCGCCACGAGCGCGAGCGCGTAACCTGCGACCAGAGTGAGGAGCGCGGCCCCGGCGCCCGTGAGCAGCGAGCCCACGGTGCGCCCGAAGACGCCGCGCAGCACGACCGAGCCTGCCAGCACCGCAAACAGGATGAACGGCAACGCGCCGCCGCCGCGCCCGTGACGTCCCGGCTGCCATTTCTCCTCGGCCGGCGGCAACGCCTCGCCCTGGATGAGTTTGATCATCTGGTCGAGCGCCGCGTCGATGCCTGCGTAGTAGTTGCCCTGGCGGAACGCCGGCCGCAGCGTCTCGGAGATTATGCGGCTGCAGATGGCGTCGGTCAGTACTCCCTCCAGGCCGTAGCCGACCTGAATGAAGAGCTTACGGTCGTTCTTTGCAACTACCAGCAACGCGCCGTCGTCCACGCGCTGTCCGCCGGCCTGCTTGCGGCCGAGCTTCCAGGTGTCCGCCACACGGAAGGAGTATTGAAAGATGTCCTCGGGCTCGGTGGTGGGCACGATCAGCACGGCGAGCTGTGAGCCCTTGGCCGCCTCGAACGCCGCCAGCTTCTGCTCGAGCGCGTTCTGCTGCCCGGCGGTGAGCGTGCCGGTGAGATCGGTGACGCGCGCGCCGAGCTTCGGGATCGGCTGCACATCCTGCGCGTCCGCCGCCAGGCTCACGCCGAGGAGGAGCGCCAGCGCGACGCACGCCGGGCGCAGGGCCCGAAGCGCAAACCGGGTCATCGCGTCATTATTTGGCGGGCTGGCCCGCGGCCGCCGGCGCGCCCGGTGCGGGGCTGGCGGGGACCGTCGTGTCGAAGCTGACCTTCGGCGCCGTCGCAATCTGCTGCTCGTTGGCGACCGTGAAGTTCGGTTTCACCTGGAAGTCGAACATCTTGGCCGTGAGATTCACCGGGAACGAGCGCACCGTGACGTTGTACTGCTGCACCGCCTGGATGTAGCGGTTGCGCGCGACCGTGATGCGGTTTTCGGTGCCCTCGAGCTGCGACTGCAGGTCGGCGAACCTCTGGTCGGATTTCAGCTGCGGATAGTTCTCGGTGAGCGCCATCAGGTGGCTCAGGGCCTGGGTGAGCTCACCCTGTGCGGCCTGGTACTTCTGAAAGAGCTCCGGGTTGTTGAGCACCTGGGGCGTCACCTGGATGGAGTTGGCGCGGGCGCGCGCCTCGGTGACCCCGATCAGCACCTTCTGCTCCTGGGCGGCGTAACCCTTCACGACCTCGACGAGATTCGGGATCAGGTCTGCCCGGCGCTGGTACTGGTTGACGACCTCCGACCAGGCAGCCTTCACGCTCTCATCCTGCTGCTGCAGGGTGTTGTACCCGCAGCCCGACAATGCCAGCACCGCGGCGCTGAGCAACGCGACCATCCACGCACGCATCGGATTCTCCTCGACGAACGGATCCGGCCCGGGGGATCCGGGGGGGTGCGGATTGTCACATGGGGCCGAAGGTGCGTCGATCAAGGGCAAAAAAGACCCCAGGTTTTGAGGCCTGGGGTCTGGAAGGGCGGACCTTCGATGAAGGGAAGGAAGTCCGCCAGGGGATTCAGTGCAGTCGGGCCCAGTGCAGGATACGGATCTCGTCCGTGTCCAGGTCGAAACTCTGTGCCAGGAGCGAGCGCAGCTCGCGGTTGGCGCGCCCCTGCGTAAGCGGCTCCCTGAGCTCCACTACACCGCTCCACTCGTTGCCGGCGACGCTGCGCGCCTTGCTGGTGCCGGTTACGAAGTGCGTGTAGTACTTGGTAGCCACGCCTCAGAGGGTAGTAGCGTCCGGCGGCTCCCGTCCGTGAGATGTTCCACAGAACCCCTGACTTCTGTAAAAAGGCGTGCGACACATTTCACAGGATTCTCCGCAATGGGACGCGTGCCCCCGCGGGAGGCCGCGGGTTCCAAGTACATCACCCCGCAGGGGGTGGAGCGGCTGCGTGCAGAGCTCGAGGTGCTGTGGCGCAGCGAGCGGCCGCGGGTCACCCAGGCGGTCGCCGCCGCGGCGGCCCAGGGCGATCGCTCGGAGAACGCCGAGTACACCTACGGCAAGCGCCGGCTGCGCGAGATCGACCGGCGCGTGCGGCACCTGCGCCGCCGGCTCGATCGTATGGTCGTGGTCGACCAGCCGCCGGCGGACCCATCCAGGGTGTTCTTCGGCGCCTGGGTGCTGCTCGAGGCGCAGGACGGCCGCCGGTCGCGCTACCGCATCGTGGGGCCGGACGAGTTCGACATGGCGCCGGGCTACATCAGCATGGACTCGCCCTTAGGAAGGGCGCTGCTGCGCAAGGGCCTCGACGATGAGGTGATGGTCGAAACCCCGGCCGGCGCACGCAGCTACGTGATCGTGTCGATCGAGTACGAGCGTGCCTGAGTTCTGTCGAGGCACATGGATGTGCCCGCCGCCGAAGGTGGCGGGCCGTGGGCGAAAGTCGCGCCTTTCGCCCACTGC
>DASQIP010000062.1:0-6425 GCA_035631515.1 Steroidobacteraceae bacterium | reverse complement strand
GAAGGCGCTCGACATCCCGCGCGGTGCCGCCAATTTCCGCTCGTACGCCGATCTCGCGCTGGCACGCGCCTCCGAGTGCTACGAGATGGCGACCCCCGACGGCCGCGGCGCGCTCAACTACACCGTGCACAAGCCGGTCGGCGTGGTGGCCGCCATCGCGCCGTGGAACTTCCCGTTCCTGCTGCTCACCTGGAAGGTGGCGCCGGCGCTGATGTGCGGCAACACCGTGGTCGCCAAACCCTCCGAAGAGACACCTTCGTCCGCGGTGCTGCTGGCGCAGGTGATGGAGGAGGCGGGCATCCCCGCCGGCGTCTTCAACCTGGTGCACGGCTTCGGGCCCTCATCGACGGGCGAGGCGCTGGTGAGCCACCCCGACGTCGCCGCCATCGCCTTCACCGGCGAGACCGCGACCGGAGCGGCCATAATGAAAAGTGCCGCGCCGACGGTGAAGGCGCTGTCCTTCGAGCTCGGGGGCAAGAACGCGGCACTGGTGTTCGCGGATGCCGATTTCGATGCGGCTGTCGCCGGCACGATGCGCTCGGTGTTCTCGAACTGCGGGCAGGTGTGCCTGTGCTCCGAGCGCGTCTACGTCGAGCGGCCGATCTTCGAGCGCTTCCTCGAGGCGCTCGCCGCGCGCGCCCGCGCGCTCAAGATCGGCGGACCGTACGAGGGCGCCGATATCGGCCCGCTCATCTCGCGGGCGCATCGCGACAAGGTGCTGTCCTATTACCGCCTGGCGCGCGAGGAGGGCGGCGAGATCGTCTGCGGGGGCGGCGTGCCGCAGCTCGGGGACGAGCGCGATCAGGGCGCATTCATCGAGCCGACCATCGTGCGCGGCCTCCCCGAGCACTCGCGCTGCGTGCGCGAGGAGATCTTCGGCCCGGTGTGCCACGTGGCGCCGTTCGATAGCGAAGAGCAGGCGGTGCAGATGGCGAACGACACGCGCTACGGGCTGTGCGCCGCGGTGTGGACCTCGAACCTGCAGCGTGCCCACCGCGTGGCGCGAGCGATGGAAGTCGGCATCACCTGGGTGAACGACTGGTATCTGCGCGATCTGCGCACCCCGTTCGGCGGCGCGAAGCTCTCCGGCATCGGACGCGAGGGCGGCATGCACTCGCTCGGCTTCTTCTCCGAGCCGATGAACATCTGCGTGAAGCTGTGAGCCCGGCACCCGACAGCGCGGTACTCGCGGGCAAGGCGCGGCCGCGCGGCACCTTCCCGCACTTTCGCCGCGCCGGGGATCTCATCTTCGTTTCCGGCACGAGCGCGCGGCGCGCCGATGATTCGATCGCCGGCGCCGAGCCGGCCGGGGACGGCACGCCGCGGCTCGACATCCGCGCACAGACCCGCAGCGTCATCGAGAACATCCGCGACATTCTCGCCGCCGCCGGCGCCAGCCTCGCCGACGTGGTCGAGGTGAGCACGTTCCTCGTCAGCATGGACGACTTCAGGGGTTACAACGAGGTGTACGGCGAGTTCTTCGGCTATGAGGGGCCGGCGCGCACCACGGTGGCGGTAGCCGCTCTGCCGCACCCGCATCTGCTGATCGAGATCAAGGCAGTCGCGTGGCGCCCGCGCGGCGGCACCTGAGCGTCGTTCGAGGAGGCATCGAGCCGTGACCATCGACATCCATACGCACTTCCTGCCGCGCACCTGGCCGGACCTCGCGGCGCGCTTCGGCACTCCCGACTGGCCGTGGATGCGTCACGGCCCGGGTGGCAAGGCAATGCTCATGGTGGGCGAGCGCGAGTTCCGCCCGGTGAGCCCGGCCTGCTGGGACGCGCGGCTGCGTCTCGAGCACATGGACCGCGACGGCGTCGAGGTGCAGATCATGTGCGCGACGCCGCTGCTGTTCGCGTACCAGCGCCCCGCGGCGCACGCGCTCGAGTGCGCGCGCATCTTCAACGATGCGGCGCTCGGGATCTGCGCGCACGCACCGCGGCGGCTCAAGTCACTGTGTCAGGTACCGCTGCAGGACACCGAGCTCGCCTGCCGCGAGTTGAGCCGCGCGATGGACGACGGCCACATCGGCGTGCACATCGGCAACCACGTCGGCGGGCGTGAGATGAACGACGCGGGCATCCTCACTTTTCTCAGGCACTGCGCCGAGGAGGGTGCGGCGGTGTTCGTGCATCCCTGGGACATGATGGCGCAGGAGCGCATGGCGAAGTATCAGCTGCCGTGGCTGGTGTCGATGCCGGCGGAGACGCAGCTGTCGATCCTGTGGCTGATCCTCTCGGGGGCATTCGAGCGGCTGCCGCGCTCGCTGAAGCTGTGTTTCGCGCACGGCGGCGGCAGCTTCCCGTACCTGCTCGGGCGCGTCGACAACGCCTGGCGCAACCGCGACATCGTGCGCGAGGACTGCCCGCACCCGCCCTCGTCCTACCTCGACCGCTTCTCGGTCGACGGCGCGGTGTTCAGCGAGGCGGCGCTCGAGTTCCTGGTGCGCACCATGGGCGAGGATCGGGTGATGCTCGGGTCCGACTATCCCTATCCGCTCGGCGAGCAGCACGTCGGCAACCTGGTGCGCTCACACCCCGCGCTCGCTCCGGCGACCCGCTACAAGCTGCTGCACGCCAATGCCGCCGCCTTCTTCGGCATCGAGACCGGGCGGCCGGCCCACGCCGGCACCGGCGCACGCCTGAGCGTCTGACGGCGGCCAACCCGCTATGATCCGGGGTCATGACCTCGACCCGGCTCGAGCGCTGGATCACCCGTAAGTTCCGTCTGCGGCATCTCGAGCTGATCGCCGAGCTCTCCGACTGCCGCAGCATCCTCAAGGCTTCCAAACGCCTGAGCCTCACCCAGCCCACGGTGACCAAGGCACTGCAGGACGTGGAATCGACGCTCGGCGTCCGGCTCTTCGAGCGCAGCAACCGCGGGCTCGAGCCGACACCCTATGGCGAGATCTTCGCGCGTCACGCCAAGATCGTGCTCGCGCAGCTGCGGCACGCGGCCGAGGAGCTCGAGGGCCTGCGTGCGGGCTACAGCGGCAGGGTCACCGTGGGGACGCTGCTCGCCGCGTCCGCCAGTATCCTCCCCGACGCCATCGCGCTGCTGAAGAAGCAGCGCCCCGGCGTCGCCATCAGCGTGGTCGTCGGCACCTACGACATCCTCATGCCGGCGCTGCTCGCCGGGGATCTCGACATGGTGCTCGGCCGGCTGCCGGAGGAGGGCCGCAGCCGCGCGCTGGTGTACGAGGAGTTCTACGCCGAGCCGATCTGCGTCGTGACGCGCCGCGGGCATCCGCTGGCGCGCAAGCGTCGGCTCTCGTTGCGCGATCTCGCCAACGAGGCGTGGCTGCTGCCGCTGCCCGAGACGGCCTTGCGGCGCCAGATCGAGCGGGCCTTCCTCGAAGCGGGCGCGCCGCTGCCACGCAACGTGATCGAGTCCGTGTCCATCCTCACCAACCGGGCGCTGCTGCGCAAGTCCGACTGCGTCGGCGTGATGCCCTATCACGTGGCGCTCGATGACGTCGAGCAGGGGTTGCTGGCCATCCTGCCGGTGAAACTCAAGTCGATCGAGGGTCCGGTGGGCGCCATCCTGCGCGCGCCGGGCACGCTGCCGCCGGCGGCGGCGGCGCTGCTCGAGTGCCTGCGGGTCGCGGGCAGGGAGGTGCGCAAGTGACGGCGGGCTCCCCGGCGCGCGCGCCGCGTGCGTGCCTCGCCCGTTGGGCTATGCTCGCGCCGCGATGATCGCTTTCCTTCGTGAAGTGAGCCCGGGTCTCGCCGCCTGCGAGCTGAGCTTCCTCGAGCGCGTTGCGATCGATGTCGAACGCGCGCGCGCGCAGCACGCTCACTACGCCGCCGAGCTGAGTGCGCTCGGCTGCAGTATCGAATGGCTGGCACCGCTTCCTGCCCATGCCGACGCCGTGTTCGTCGAAGACACCGCCGTGGTGCTGCCGGAGGTGGCGGTCATCACCCGGCCGGGCGTCGCCTCGCGCCGTGGCGAGGTCGAGAGCGTCGCGGCCGGCCTCGCGCCCCATCGTCCGCTGCGGCGCATCGCAGCACTCGGCACGCTCGAGGGCGGCGACGTGGTGCGCATCGGCCGCCACCTCTACGTCGGGCTCTCGGGCCGCAGCAACGCAGCCGGGATCGAGCAGCTGCGGCTTGCGCTCGCGCCCTTCGGCTACCGCGTCGCGGGCGTCGCCATGCGTGACTGCCTGCACCTGAAGAGTGCCTGCACCTTCATTCCGCCCGACATCCTGCTCATGAACCCGGCGTGGGTGGATCGGAAATCGTTCGACGTGGGTACGCTGGTGGAGGTAGACGCGGACGAGGCCTTCGCGGCCAACACGCTCACCGTGCAGGGCGTAACGCTCATGAGCGCCGCGTTCCCGCGCACCGGGGAGCGGCTGCGGGCGGTGGGAGTCGCCACGCGTGCGCTCGATGTGAGCGAGCTGCAGAAGGCCGAGGCGGCCCTCACCTGCATGAGCCTGATACTCGGCTAGCATGCAGCGCCGCAACCGGGCGTCCTGCCCGGGCCTTGGCGGCGGGTACACCCCCGTGCCCGGGGCTCGTGCCGCTTCAGGCGTGTCCGATGACCGCAGGCAGCGCCGCGAGGAAGGCGTCCACCTCGGGCTCGGTCCCGATGGTGATGCGGCACCAGTTGTCGTAGGGCGCGAAGCGCCGTCCCACCAGGATGTTCCGCGCCCGCATGAGCTCGGTGAAGCGCTCGAGCGGCATGCCGGTGTCGAAGAAGACGAAGTTGCCCTGGGGCTCGGCGTAGCGGAGCTTGAGGCGCGTGAGCTCGGTGGTGATGCGCAGCCGGCTCGCGAGGATGCGCCGGCGGCAGTCGGCGAGGAACGCCTGATCGCCGAGGCTGGCGCGCGCAGCGCGCACCGCAAATACGTTCGGCGTCGTCATGCGCGCGGCCGCGAGCTCCTTGGCCACGTCCGCTCGTGCGATGGCATAGCCGCAGCGGATGCCTGCCATGCCGTGGATCTTGGAGAAGGTGCGCAGCACCACCACCCGCCGCTCGCCGTGGGTGAGATCCGCCACCGAGCCGATCTCCGTCCCGACGGCAAAGTCCATGTAGGCCTCATCGACGATGGCCGTGACGGAAGCCGGAAGCGCGGCGACGAAGGCGCGGATGTCGGCGGCCGGGAGCGTCGTGCCGGTGGGGTTGTTGGGATTACAGACATAGACGGCGCGCGTGCGCGGCGAGACCGCCGCGTGCATGGCCGACAGGTCGTGCCGCAGGTGGCTGTCGACCGGGACGAAGCGGATCTGCGCGCCGCAGCCTTCGGCATAGCGCGTGAGCTCCAGGTAGGTGGGCTGGGCGGCGACGATCTCCCCGCCATCGCGCGCGGCGAGCATGCCGAGCGCGCGCAACAGCTCGCCCGATCCCGTGCCGGTCACGATGGCATCGGTGCTCACGCCCTCGCGCGTGGCGAGCATTTTGACCAGGGGCTCGAGCTCATCGTCGGGGTAGCGGCAGCTGGCGGCGATCGCCTGGCTCGCGGCTGCGCGGGCGGCGGGAGAGGGCCCGTAGGGATTCTCGTTCCAGCACAGAATGACGGGGTTGTTGAGTCCGGCCGCGGCCGATTCCCGCCCGGCGGCCCGCATGGCGAACCCAGGCCCCGCAAGCAGCAACGCGGAGGCGGTGAGGAGGTCGCGGCGGTTCAGGCTCATGGCGGTGCTCCGGGTGGGACTCAGGGGCGAGGTCTATGCTGGACGATGCGCGCCCCCGGCGACAAGAGGAGCGCGGTAGGCCGAAGCGTGGACACTGCCGAATGGCCGACGCTAGACTTCAGGTCATGCAGCGCATGACCCGCACCGTCAGCTTCCGTGCGATGCAGGACGGGACGCGCGAGGACTACCTGCTGCTCGATGAGTCCGAGCGCCTCTACGCCCGGGGCCTCGCCGACCGGGTGCTCGAGAGCCTCCTCAGGCTCGATCACTCGCTCGAGGGCTATCCGCTCACCCGGCTCGCCCATTCACTCCAGGCCGCGACGCGCGCCACCCGCGACGGAGCGGACGAGGAGGTGGTGGCCGCGGCGCTGCTGCACGACATCGGCGACGAGCTCGCGCCCTACAACCACGCCGAGTTTGCCGCCGCCATCCTCCGTCCCTACGTGCGCCCGGAAGTGACCTGGATCGTCGCGCAGCACGGGCTGTTTCAGAACTACTACTACGTGCATCATCTCGGCGGCGATCGCAACGCCCGCGAGCGCTTCCGCGATCACCCCTGGTACGAGGCCTGCGCGCACTTCTGTGCCGCCTGGGACCAGTGCTCCTTCGATCCCGACTACCCGAGCGAGCCCTTGGCCACGTTCGAGCCGATGGTGCGGCGGATCTTCGCGCGCACGCCCCACGATCCGCGCTACGTCCAGACGCCCTGAGGGCGCAACGCGCCGCACCCGCCCCGACGCATTGCAGGCTCAGGTCGGGTCAGACTGGCGCGCCGCGAGATGCGCGGAGGGG
>DASQIP010000061.1:0-6005 GCA_035631515.1 Steroidobacteraceae bacterium | reverse complement strand
CACGTCGGTGACCGCCATGCCGAGCAGCGCCGCCGTTTCCTGGCGCAGCTTCTCGATGTCCTCGCCCTTCTTGCCGATCACGATGCCGGGGCGCGCGGTCTGGATGGTGATGTTGACCTTCTTGGCGGCGCGCTCGATCTGAATGCGGCTGACGGACGCCTCCTTCAGCTTCTGCTCGAGGAACTCACGCACGCGGAAGTCGGTGTGCACCTGTGCCGGGAACAGCTTCTTGCCGGCATACCAGCGGCTGGTCCAGTCGCGGGTGATCCCGAGGCGTATGCCGAGCGGATTGACCTTCTGACCCATGCGTTAGTCCTTGTTGCCGTCGCTCACGCCGACGGTGATGTGGCTGTTGCGCTTGATGATGCGCGTGCCGCGTCCCTTGGCACGTGCCGCGAAGCGCTTGAGCTGCGGGGCCGCGTCCACGTGGATGAGCGACACCTTGAGGAGGTCGATGTCGGCGCCGTGGTTGTGCTCGGCATTGGCGACCGCGGACTCGAGCACCTTGCGCACGAGCCTGGCGCCCTTCTTGGGCATGAACTTCAGGGTAGCGATCGCATTGCCGACCGGCTTGCCGCGCACCACGTCGGCGACCAGCCGGCACTTCTGCGGCGAGATGCGCGCGTAGCGGAGTTTGGAGGTGACTTGCATGGTTTGCTTGCCTGCGCGATGCGGCTTTTAGGTCGTCGGCGCCGGCGCCGCCTCGACCTTGCGGTCGCCCGAGTGCGCCTTGAAGGTACGGGTGGGCGAGAACTCGCCGAGCTTGTGGCCCACCATGTTCTCGGTGACCAGCACCGGCACGTGCTGGCGGCCGTTGTGCACGGCGATGGTGAGTCCCACCATCTCCGGAATGATCATCGAGCGGCGCGACCAGGTCTTGATCGGCTTGCGGTCGTTCCTGGCGGACGCCGTCTGCACCTTCTTGGCGAGGTGCAGGTCGACGAACGGTCCCTTCTTCGTTGAACGTGGCATGACTTGAGCGCTCCGATCAGCGGATGCGGTTCTTGCGGCGCTGGACGATCATGTTGTCCGTGCGCTTGTTGTGGCGGGTCTTGAGCCCCTTGGTATTCCAGCCCCACGGCGATACCGGATGCGGGTTGCCCTGGCCGGACTTGCCCTCGCCGCCGCCGTGCGGGTGATCGACCGGGTTCATGGCGAGGCCGCGCACCGTCGGGCGGATGCCGCGCCAGCGTTTCGCGCCGGCCTTGCCGTAGCTGCGCAGGTTGTGCTCGTCGTTCCCCACCTCGCCGATCGTCGCGCGGCAGTCGATGTGCACCTTGCGCGTCTCGCCTGACTTGAGGCGGACATAGGCGTAAATCCCCTCGCGGGCCGTGAACGAGACCGAGCTGCCGGCGCTGCGGGCCAGCTGGCCGCCGCGGCCGGGCTTGAGCTCCACGTTGTGGATGATCGAGCCGACCGGAACATGGCGCAGCGACATGGCGTTGCCCGGCTTGATCGGCGCATCGGCGCCCGAGCGCACCTCGTCGCCGGGCTTCGCGCCCTTCGGCGCGAGGATGTAGCGCCACTCGCCGTCCGGGTACTTGATGAGGGCGATGTGGCTGGTGCGGTTCGGATCGTACTCGAGCCGCTCGATGACCCCGGTGATCCCGTCCTTGTCGCGCTTGAAGTCGATGAGGCGGTACTTCTGCCCCGAGCCGCCGCCCTTGTGGCGCGTGGTGATGCGGCCGAAGTGGTTGCGTCCTCCGGTCTTGTACTGGTGGGCGGTGAGCTCCATGCGCGGCCCGCCCTTGTGGAGGTGCGAGCGGTCGACCTTGACGACCGCGCGCGTGCCGGGAGTGCGGGGCTTGTACTTGATGAGAGCCATAGCGGTGCGTCCTGTCAGGCCTTGGCGCGCGCTTCGTAGTCGATGGTCTGGCCGGGCGTGAGGCTCACGTAGGCCTTCTTCCAGTCCTGGGTACGACCGGCGATACGGCCGAAGCGGCGCTGCTTGCCCGGCTCGTTGACCACCTGAACGCCCGCGACCTTGACGTCGAACATGAGCTCGACGGCCTTCCTGATGTCGGTCTTGGTCGCGTCGCGGCGCACGCGGAAGGTGTACTGGTTGTGGTTCTGCATGGCGAGCGAGGTCTTCTCGGTCACGTGCGGAGCGATCAGCACGCTCATCAGCTGCTCTCTGGTCATGGCGTTCCGCCAACAGCTACGCGGCTCGCGCAGCGAGCCGCGTACATGAAGCTAAGAGTAGAAATCACTGGAGGCGCTCCTCGATGAGCTTCACGGCGCCGACCGTCATCAGCACCTTGTCGTAGGCGGCGAGGGAGACCGGGTTGAGCGCCCCCACCTCGAGCACCTCGACGTGGGGGAGATTGCGCGCGGCGAGCGCCAGTTTCTGGTCCTGCGCCTCGACCACGATCAGCACCGAGGGGAGCGACCACTCCTTCAGCTGATTCGCGAGCAGCCTGGTCTTCGGCTCACTCAGCTGAATGCCGTCGGTTACCAGCAGCCGCTCGGTGCGTGCGAGCTCCGAGAGCATCGAGCGCAGCGCGCCGCGATACATCTTGCGGTTCACCTTCTGCTCGAAGCTGCGCGGCTTGGCGGCGAAGGTCTTGCCGCCGCCGACCCAGATGGGCGAGCGGCTCGAGCCGGCGCGCGCCTGACCCGTGCCCTTCTGCGCATAGGGCTTGCGGCCGCCGCCACGCACTTCGGCGCGCGACTTCTGCGCCTTGGTGCCGGCGCGGCCCGCGTTGCGGTAGGCGGTGAGCACCTGGTGCACCAGAGCCTCGTTGAACTTGTGGCCGAAGGCGGCCTCGGACACCTGCACCGTCGTCCCGCCGGACACTGACTTGAGCTTCATGGCTTATTTCTTTCCCTGCTTGGCCGGGTCCTTCGAGGGACCGGTGCCGGCCTTGAGCGGAGCCAGAGTCTTGCGGCTCGCCCGCCGCGCAGCCTTGAGCGAGGGGCGCACGATCACCTGGCCGCCCTCGACTCCGGGGACCGCCCCGCGGATCAGCAGCAGGTTTCTCTCCACATCGACCTGCACGACCCGCAGGTTCTCGTTGGTCCGGCGGCCGACGCCCATGTGGCCCGACATGCGGCGGCCCTTGAACACGCGGCCCGGCGTCTGGCGCTGGCCGATCGAGCCCGGGGCGCGGTGCGAGAGCGAGTTGCCGTGGCTCGCATAGCCGCCGGCGAAGTTATGGCGCTTCATCGTGCCGGCGAAGCCCTTACCCATGGTGGTGCCCGTGACGTCCACCTTCTCGCCCTCCTTGAAGAGGTCGGCCTTGATCTCGGCGCCGGCCTTGAGGTCGCTCTTCTCGGCCGCGGCGAGACGGAACTCGACCAGCGCGCGGCCCGGTGCGACGCCGGCCTTCGCATAGTGCCCGGCAACCGCCTTGGAATAGAGCTGCGGACGGCGTGTGCCGTAGGTGACCTGCACGGCGCGGTAGCCGTCCTTCTCCTCCGACTTCACCTGCCTGACGCGGTTCGGCAGAACCTCGATCACGGTGACCGGCACAGTCTCGCCGGCGGCCGTGAACACGCGCGTCATGCCGGCCTTGCGGCCGACGAGTCCGATAGCCATTTCAGTCCTCTCACCACGCCGGGGCGCCGCAACGCCGCCCTCAAAGCCCACGAAGCATGAGCTAAGTTATTGAGACAACAGGAGATTTGCGAAAGCCTGAGGCTCCGCTGGTCTCGAGTGGTCTTGGAGCCCAAGGGTCCGAAAGGACTGAAGCCCCAACCTCGCCCGATGCCGCTACGCGACTGGGCCTCCGGAAACCGGGGGCCCAAAAGGGCGCGCAGTATAGGCGCGCGCGAGGCGTCAATCAACCCTGGGTGGGCGGCGCCGCGCCGCCCTCGGGGTCTGAAACGAAGTGGCGCGCGCCTTACGTCCGATGGAACATCCGCGCGAGGCGCAGCTGCACCCGCCGCACGGCAAACAGTCGATCGATCTGGCGGAGCTTGCCGGGGCCGTACGGCGGCAGGAAGGTCCTGAAGCCCCCGCCGCGCCCCCTGACGAACATCCCGCGCGGATTCGAGAACTCGCGGAAGCCGTCGTGCCCGTGGTAGCGGCCACTGCCGCTGCGCCCGATGCCGCCAAATCCCAGATCATCGAGTGCGGCCTGGGCGCCGCTCGCATTCACCGCGTAGCCTCCCGAGAAGGTCTCGCGCCGAAAGCGCTCCACCAGCGCCGCATCACCCGTATAAAGGTAGAGTGCGAGCGGCCGCTCGCCACGGTTGAGCAGATCTATGACCGCATCCGTGGAATCGTAGGGAATCACGGGCAAGAGCGGCCCGAAGATCTCCTCCTGCATCAGCCGCAGCTTCGGATCGGGATCGATCACCAGGGATACCGGCAGGCGGCGGGTGGCGCCGTCGACCGCGCCGTCGGCATCGAGCTGGATGATGCGCGCGCCGGCGCGGCGCGCCTCTTCTATGAGCTGCAGCTGCCTGTCGAAATGCCTCGGGCTGATGATGCCGGTGCAATGCGGGGTGCGCGAGTAGTCCCGCAGCGTGCGCCCGAAATGGGCACGCGCGAGCGCCACGAACTGCTCGAGCTGCGCCCGCGGCACGAAACAATGATCCATCGACACGCACATCTGGCCGCCGTTGACGAGCTTCACGCCGAGGGCGAGGCTCACGTGATCGGCCGTGACGGCATCGGGGGCGAAAATCGCGGGGTTCTTGCCGCCGAGCTCGAGTGTCACCGGCACCAGATTGCCTGCCGCCGCCAGCGCCACCTGGCGCCCCACCTCCGGATTGCCGGTGAACAGCAGATGGTCCCAGCGCAGCGCCGTGAAGGCGCGCGCCAGCTCGACGCCGCCATTCACAACGGTGACGTGATCGGCGGCGAAGGTGCGCGCGATGATCTCCTGCGCGAGCTGCCCGCAGGCCGGGGTGTATTCCGACATCTTGATGATGACGCGGTTGCCCGCGGCCAGCATGTCGGTGAGCGGCCCGAGCGAGAGGTCGAACGGGAAGTTCCACGGCACGACGATGCCCGCGACGCCCTTGGGCTGCCAGGAGACCCAGGCCCTGCTGGTACCGAAGGAGAGCCGCTCCACGCTGCGGCGCTCGGGCCGCATCCAGCGTCCGACTTGCCGTGCCGCCGACAGGGCCCGGCTCAGCGGCCCGCCGATGTCGACGAGGTCGGCGGTGGCGTCCGGGTGCACGGTGAAGTCGGCGCGGAGAGCCTCGCGCATGCGCCCGCGGTTATCGAGCAGCGCCTGGGCGAGCGCGTACAGATGCGCGCGCCGCTCGCGCGCTTCGGGGAACGGATGACGCAGGAAGGCCTGCCGATGCGCGCTGAAGCGTTGCTGCAGCTCCGCTATGGCGGCGCCGTCGGTGTCGGATGTGGCGGGAACGGCTACCATGGACCCAGCTATGGTCGCACCCCGCTGCGCAGCGGCGGTCGACGAAGTAATGTCCGGCGAAATCGCCGCGGCGATTTCGCCCAATTAACTAGTTCAGCTTGATCTGAACGTCGACTCCGGCCGGCAGCTCGAGCTTCATGAGTGCATCCACCGTCTTGTCGGTCGGATTCATGATGTCCATGAGGCGCTTGTGGGTGCGCAGCTCGAACTGGTCGCGCGCGTCCTTGTCGCCGTGCGGGGAGACGAGCACCGTGAAGCGCTCCATCTTGGTCGGCAGCGGCACCGGGCCCTTGACCGTCGCACCGGTGCGCTTGGCCGTCTCGACGATCTCGCGGGCGGAGGTGTCGATCAGGCGATGGTCAAACGCCTTCAAACGGATACGAATGTTCTGGTTCGCCATACTACTCTCGTTCATTGGCTGAAATCGCCTGCGGCGATTTCAGCGGATACAAACTCATCACTCCGAACAAGCGGCCGGCAAAAAGCGTGGTTTTTGCCGGCGAGGCAAGCCGGTGGGCCTGCCGCTGAACCTCACTCCTACTTCAGTATCTTCGCCACGACACCGGCGCCGACGGTCTTGCCGCCCTCGCGGATCGCAAAGCGCAGCCCCTGGTCCATCGCAATCGGGCTGATCAGCTCGATCGTCATCTTGATGTTGTCCCCGGGCATCACCAT
>DASQIP010000060.1:0-8731 GCA_035631515.1 Steroidobacteraceae bacterium | reverse complement strand
CGGCCGATGCTGCTCATCCGCCGCGACGGCAACGAGCTCTACGTCGAGAGCACCGCCGCCCCGATCCGCGACGGCCAGGGGCACGTCGCCGGCGGCGTGCTGGTGTTCCACGACGTCAGCGAGTCGCGCGAGCTCAACCGGCGGCTCTCCTATCATGCGAGCCACGACCTGCTCACGGGACTGGTGAACCGCCGCGAGTTCGAGAGCCGCATCGAGCGGGCGTTGAAGAGCGCCAAGGCGCGCGAGGCCTCCTACGCGCTCTGCCACCTCGACATCGACCAGTTCAAGATCGTCAACGACACCTGCGGCCATTCGGCGGGAGATGCGCTGCTCGGCCAGGTGGGCGCGCTGCTCAAGTCCAAGATTCGCTGGCGCGACACGCTCTCGCGCCTCGGCGGCGACGAGTTCGGCATTCTCCTCGAGAGCTGCTCGCTCGATGAGGCGATGCACACCGCCGAGACGCTGCGCGAAGCGGTGCGCAACTTCCGCTTCACCTGGGAGGATCGCGTGTTCCGGCTCGGTGCCTCGATCGGCGTCGTGCCGATCACCGCCGAGAACGAGGACGTGGCTTCGGTGCTGTCCGCTGCCGGCAGCGCCTGCAGCGCCGCCAAGGAAGGCGGGCGCAACCGCGTCCACAGCTTCGCCGAGAACGACATCGAGCTGATGCGCCGCCGCCGCGAGATGCAGTGGGCGGCACGCATCAACGCGGCGCTGGAAGAGGGCCGCTTCGAGCTGTACCGCATGGCGATCCAGCCGCTGCAGCGGGTCGAGACCGGCGCGCACTATGAGCTGCTGCTGCGCCTGAAGGACGAGAACGGCCGCATCGTGGCGCCGAACGACTTCATCGCCGCTGCCGAGCGCTACGGCATCACCCCGGCGATCGACCGCTGGGTGATCGAGAACGCCTTCCGCTGGCTGGTGTCCGAGGCCGACGAGCGGCAGAACCTGTTTCAGTGCTCGATCAATCTCTCCGGCCAGAGCCTGGGCGACGACAAGTTCCTGCCGTTCGTGATCGAGCAGCTGCGCCACAGCGGGCTCGACGCCTCGAAGATCTGCTTCGAGATCACCGAGACCGCGGCGGTGGCCAGCTTCTCCCAGGCCAACCGCTTCATCCAGGCGCTCAAGCAGCAGGGCTGCAAGTTCGCGCTCGATGATTTCGGCACCGGGCTGTCCTCGTTCGGCTACCTCAAGCACTTCCCGGTCGATTACCTCAAGATCGACGGCAGCTTCGTGCGCGAGATCCTGCGCGATCCCATCGACCGCGAGATGGTGCGCTCGATCAACGAGATCGGGCATCTCACCGGCAAGCAGACGATCGCGGAGTTCGCCGAGAACGCCGAGATCATCCAGATGCTCACCAGCCTCGGCGTCGACTACGCGCAGGGCTACGGCGTCGCGCAGCCGCAGCGCGTGCTCAAGTCAGCCGCTGCCTGAGGCCTGAGGCCTGAGGCCTGAGGCCCGTTGGGCTCGGGGGCTCGCGGAGGAGGGCTCCTGGTGGTCCTCGAAATGCACTTCAAGCCGGAAAGGTAGAAAAGCATCTAAGTAACGCCCCTCAAGGCCCGATTCAGGGGCTCAACGGGGCAAATTAGATGGTTTTCTAACTATCGGCCGCTGCCGCCATTTTGGGAGCCTCACTTCGCGGCCGGCGCGAAGAAATAATAGTCGGCGCTGTAGGGGACCCAGGTCTCGGCGCCCGGCTTCGATGCGTCGCATCGATCGAGGGCCGGCGCCTGGCCTCCCTTGGTGTGGATGCGCTGGATGCTGGTGACGTGCTCGAACTTCCCCTTGCCCTGGTGGCTCGCGACAGTGAGCAGCAGCCAGGGGATCGAGCCTGCATCCGGAGAGGGTGCGTCGGCGACCAGCTTTCCCGTCACCGAGCTTCCGTCGACGTGCCTCCAGGAGGGTCCCGCGGCGTGGTGGCCGATCAGGCGGCCGCGCGGATCGCGCAGCTGCGCCTCCGGCCCTTTGAGCACCCATTGCGGCTTGCCGTCGTCTCCCTTGCCGCACGTATAGATCTGCGAACCCGCCGCGTGGGCGACGAACACGACCTGCTCGCCGGCCGGGGCTTTGATGGCATCGGGGACTTCGGGGCGCGGCGTGCTCTGTGCGTGCGCGGCGCAGGCGGCCAGTACCAGCACGGCGGTGCCGGCAATTCGGGAAAGGCTGGTCATCGAACTCCCCTCAATGCGCGCGGCGCGCGGGTCTCGGATCATACGCCGACGCCCTAGTCCCGGCTCCCTCGGGCCTTGTGGTAGGTGAGCCGCAGCCACAGCGTGCGCGCGTTCAGCAGATAGAAGGCCTGGCTGCCGAACTCGCTCGCACTGACCGGCGGACGCCGGTTGGTGAGATTCGTGCCGGCGAGCGCGAGCTCGCAGCGACCGAAGCGATAGGCCAGCGTCGCATCGAGCCTGGTGTAGCCGCCCGCCGGCGCTGTGTTCTCCTCGTCGAGATAGCGACGGCCTGCGTAAGTCAGAACCAGCGTCGCGCCGGGACCGAGCGGTGGCTGATACAGGACTCCCGCCGCGGCGAGCTGGCGCGGCGAGAGTGGCAGCTCATTGCCCGCCACGTCGACATACGCGCCGGCGTTGGCATCGAAGAACTGGTACCGGGTGAAATGCGCGTCGTGATAAGAGTAATTGGCGGCGAGAGTGAGATCCCGGGTGAGCGCGTAACGTGACTCGAGCTCCGCACCCTGGAGGCGCTCGCCGGCCGCGTTGGTCAAAGACCCCGACTCGGTCGCCACGACGAGGTTGCTGAAGTCGACGCGGAAGGCTTGCGCCTGCCACGTCAGCCGGCCGTCGGCTGCGACACCCTTCAAGCCGGCCTCGTAGCTCCTGGCGGTCTCGGGCAGGAGCACCGCCGGCTGGTAGTCGGGACCGAAATCGAGCGCCGACGGTTTGAAGGCATTGCGAAAGTCTGCGTACACGATGAGCTCGTCGCTGCCCTCTCTCCATGCACGGTAGCTGACGCCGGCGGTCTCGGTGGGGCGCGTGATGTTGCGGCGCGCGCCCTGCACGTCGTACGCCGGCGTCGGAGTGAAGGGCGGCAGGGTGAGATCACTCGAGAGCTTGTGCTCGCGGGTCTCGTTGAGCCGCACACCGACCAGCAGGTCCCAGCGTGTGTCGGGCTTCCAGTCGAGCTGCAGGTACTGCCCGGCGAACAGCCGTCTGTCGGCGACGAATCCCACCTCGTTCACCGGTAGCTGCGTGGTCGGCGGCGGCATTACCGAGCCATCGAGGGGCACGGTGTAGGCGCTGTTGCCGTTCAGCGTGACCTGCCGGCCGTATCCATAGAGCAGGTCGGCTCCGACGACGAGGGACACGGGGTCGAGGTCGCGCGCCAGGTGCGTGTCGAAGTAGTCGTCGAGCAGCGTGCGATTCTGGTTCTGCGTGTCGGCGGTGCCGCTCAGGTCCGGATGCAGGAACGCACGGATGTCGTCGACGTGGGAGCGGGACAGGGAGGCCAGGGTCTCCCAGGTGCCCCAGGGCGTCGGCCGCGTGTAGGCGAGGGCGAGCTGGTACTTACCCACATCGAGCGCGGTATCCGCCGGGTTGAAGTTGGCGTTGATCGGGGTGAGTGCGGTGAGCGCGCTGCCCACGCGGATCACAGGGCTCGGCGGCACGTCGCGCACCAGGTCGAGGTTCGCATCGACGCGCAGCTCCCCCGTGCCGAGATCGAGCGCGCCGCGATAGAGCAGCCGCCCGTCGGAGAGCTTCTCGCGCCCGTCCGCAAACCCGAGGCGTTCGCCGTCCGCCGCGAAGGACTGCCGGTAACCGCCGAGCTGCGGGAGCGCAAAGGCGGCGGCGCCGCGCGCCGAGCCGAAACTTCCGAACGCCGCCGAGGCCTCGTCGGACGCCTCGCCCGCGGGGTAGTGCAGCACCTGCACGACGCCGACGAACGAGGTCGCGCCGTACATGACGGGACCTGCGCCCTTCAGCACCTCGATGCGCTCGACGTCGTTCAGATTGAGGGTGCTGATCGCCGGGTTGAAGGCACCTCCCCAGGGCACCTGGTCCATGACGAGGAGAAAGGCATCGAATTCGTGCAATCCCCAGAAGGCCGGCACCGCGCTCGACGGACCCGCATCGCCCCCGGCCGGCGCCTCGACCCCCGACACCAGGGCGAGCGCCGAAGCCATGTCCCGGGAGTCGCGCGTCCGCAGCTCCTGGCCGGACACCGTCGCAACCGAGGCCGGAATCTGCTCGACCGGCTCGGGAATCCGCGTCGCGGTGATGGTGATCTCGCTCAGCGACGAGGCGCCGGGCACGGCCGCCGCCTCAGCGCCGAGCGCCGCGGGCATCGTGAACGGTGACAAGCCCAACAGCGACCCGCACAGGATCCAGGGGCGACCCGAACGCTCTCGCACAGATTTCCCCGCGCTCAGGGCCGGGCGGCGCTGAATTCCAGCCGCATGGACAGATCGACGGCGCGCACGTGCTTGGTGAGCGAGCCGACCGATACGAAGTCGACGCCGGTCTCCGCCACTGCGCGCACCGATTCGAGCGACACGCTGCCGGAGGCCTCGAGCTTCACGGGTTGGCCGCGCGCGCGGTTGAGCGCGACCGCGGCGCGCAGGTCCGCGAGGCTGAAGTCATCGAGCATCACGATGTCCGGTGCGGCCGCGAGCGCTTCCTCGAGCTCGCTCAGCGACTCGACCTCGGCCTCGACCGTCATGCCGGGCGCGTGGCTGCGCGCGGCGCGGATCGCGCCGCCGAGCGAACCGGCGGCGGCGATGTGATTCTCCTTGATGAGAATGCGGTCGTAGAGGCCCATGCGGTGGTTGTGCCCGCCGCCGCACAACACCGCATACTTCTGCGCGCTGCGCAGGCCCGGGATGGTCTTGCGGGTGTCGATGATGGCGCAGCCGGTGCCGCTCACCGCCTCGACGAAGCGCCGCGTCACGGTCGCGGTCGCCGACAGCAGCTGCAGGAAGTTGAGCGCGGTGCGCTCGCCGGTCAGGACGGCACGGGCGCTGCCGGCGATATCGAAGATGACCTGATTGGCCGCGACCGGCCCGCCGTCGTTGGCATGCCACACGAGCTGCACGTGCGGATCGAGGTGGCGGAAGACCGCATCGACCCACGGCCGGCCTGCGAGCACCGCGCTCTCGCGCGTGATCACGCTGCCGCGTACCCGCTGCGCCGCCGGCACCAGCGCCGCCGTCACGTCGCCGCTGCCGATGTCCTCGCGCAGCGCCGCCTCGACCTGGCTCGCGAGATCGCGCGGAGGCTCGCGCATGGCTCCTAGCGCGGAGCAAAGAGCATCAGGTGGCTCGCCCCGGCCATGCACATGATCATCGGGATCGACAGCACGAAGTTGATGCGCGAGGCCATGCCCGCCGTCTTGCGCGCCCGGGCCTTCTCCTCGTCGGTGGCGGAGACCATCCCGAGGATCTTCTTTTGGTTCGGCCAGATCAGCGCCCACACATTGAACAGCATGATGGTGCCGAGCCAGGCGCCGGTACCGATCGTGTGCAGGTAGTAGGGTGAGTGTCCGTTGGGATCGGCAACCGCGCCGAAGGTGAAGGCGCTGAGAAAGCTCGCCCCGAGGAGCCAGGCGCCACCGAGCCAGGTGGCCAGCGCGCCCCAGCGGAACCAGAACAGCGCGCGCGGCGCGACGTACTTGGTGATGCCGGCGCCGCCCGGTCCGCCCTTGTCGGCGGCCGCGTCTGCGAGCGCGGGCGTCTGCGCGACGTTGAAGTAATAGAGGAGGCCGATCCAGAACACGCCGGCGACGATGTGGAACCAGCGCGCCAGGCCCAGTGCGTAGAAGTTGACGCTGAAGCCGGTGATCAGCAGGGCGAGCACCACCGCGATGACGACGCCGAGGATCAGGGAGTGTCGATGGTTGTTCAGGGGGTTCATTTGCTTCGGTCTCCAAGTTATTGTTTCGATTGACCTGGGGCCAAAATGCAGCGTTTGAAGAATAGGCGAGGCACCCCCATAATTCAACGCATGCGGACTCGAGCGTGACTGAAGCGCCCGCGCGCGCGGCGCCACCCGAGCGCCCGCCTTCACCATGCATCAATGTCTGCTCCCTGGACGCGCAGGGGTACTGCATCGGGTGCCTGCGAACGGGGGCGGAGATCGGACGCTGGCTCGCCATGAGCGCGGAAGAGCAGTGGCAGCTGATCACGGAGCTCGGCAAACGCCGCAGCCAACAGAGGTAGTTACGATGGATGTCGTCGAGAGAATCAAGGCGGAGCTCGGCTCGGGTCCCGTGGTGCTGTTCATGAAGGGCACGCCCGACTTCCCGCAGTGCGGGTTTTCCGCGCAGACGGTCGCGGCGCTGCGCGCCGTGGGCGCCAACTTCCGTTACGTCAACATTTTCGAGGAGCCGGAGATACGCGAGGCGCTCAAGCGCTACTCCAACTGGCCGACCTATCCGCAGCTGTATGTGAAGGGCGAGCTGATAGGAGGTTGCGACATCGCGCTCGAGATGCTGAAGAGCGGCGAGCTGAAGAAGCTCATGACCGAGGCGGGGGCGGCGCAGTAATCGCCTCCTCGAGCGGCAGGTCCTCGCCCGCCGCATCGTCCGCCGGCGCGTTGAGCCAGCCGAGCGCCGCGGCGCGCTCGCGCGCGCGCTCGAAACTCTCCCGCAGCCGGTTGCACACCAGGCAGAAGATCTCGGCGGTGCGCTCGGCGTCATAGCGCGCGTTGTGCGCGCTGCTGGCATCCCACTCGAGCCCTGCGACAGTGAGCGCCTTGGCGAGCACCGTCTGCCCGAGCGCCGCGCCCGCGAGCGTCGCGGTGTCGAAGCACGAGAAAGGATGGAAGGGGTTGCGCTTGACGTCGGCGCGCGCCACCGCGGCGTTGAGGAAGCCGAGGTCGAAGGCGGCATTGTGCCCGACCAGTATCGCGCGCCGGCAGCCGCAGGCGCGCACCGCATGGCGCACCTCGCGGAAGATCCTCTGCAGCGCGTCGCGCTCGGGGATCGCCGGACGCAGCGGGTGGTGTGGATCGATGCCGGTCACCGACAGCGAGTCAGGGTCGAGGCGCGCCCCCGCGAACGGCTGCACGTGATAGTGGTGAGTTGCGCCGCGCCGCAGCGTCCCGTCCGCATCGATGTCGATCAGCACGGCCGCGATCTCGAGCAGCGCATCGGTCGCGGCATGAAAGCCGCCGCTCTCCACGTCGACGACGACCGGCAGATAGCCGCGGAAGCGGGACGCCATCAGCGCGCTGCCCGCGGGCGGCTGGCGCGGCGCGCTCGCCTCGGCCTCGCTCATGCTGCCGGCCGCGAAGAGGGCGCGCCCAGGCGCCAGGCGATGCGCTCGCCGGCGCGCAGCGGCACCAGCTGGTCGGCACCGAACGGGTAGTGGTCCGGCACCTCCCAGGACTCGCGCAGCAGCGTGACGGTCCCCGCGTTGCGCGGCAGGCCGTAGAAGTCGGCGCCATGGACGGCCGCGAATCCCTCGAGGCGCTCGAGGGCGCCGGCGGCTTCGAAGGCCTCGGCGTACAGCTCCAGTCCCGCGTGCGCGGAGAATACCCCGGCGCAGCCGCAGGCCGACTCCTTGGCGCGGCGTGCGTGCGGCGCGCTGTCGGTGCCGAGGAAGAAGCGCTGACTGCCGCCGGTGACCGCGGCGAGCAACGCCGCGCGGTCGGCTTCGGCCTTCAGTACCGGGGCGCAGTAATGGTGCGGGCGGATCCCTCCCGCGAACAGCGCATTGCGGTTCATCAGCAGGTGCTGCGGCGTCACGGTCGCCGCCACGCCGCTGCGCGCGGCCAGGACGAACTGCACCGCCGCACGGGTCGTGATGTGCTCCAACACGATGCGCAGTGTCGGCAGGCGCTCGACCAGCGGTGCGAGCGTGCGCTCGATGAAGCGCGCCTCGCGGTCGAAGACGTCGACGGCGGGGTCGGTGACCTCGCCGTGCACCTGCAGGACGACGCCGTGCTCCGCCATGCGCTCCAGCACCGGCGCGATGCGCCGCACGTCGGTCACGCCGCTCTCGGAATGGGTGGTGGCGCCGGCCGGGTAGAGCTTGAAGGCGAAGATGCAGCCGCTGCGCCGGGCGCGCTCGACCTCGGCGGGGGCCGTGTCGTCGGTGAGATAGAGCGTCATCAGCGGCTCGAAGGGCAGGTGCTGCGGCAGTGCCGCGAGAATGCGCCGCCGGTACTCGAGCGCCTGCGCCGTGGTGGTGACGGCGGGGCTCAGGTTCGGCATGACGATGGCGCGCGCAAAGCGCGCGGCGGTGAACGGCAACACCGCGGCGAGTGCCGCCCCGTCGCGCAGGTGCAGATGCCAGTCGTCGGGCCTGCGGATGGTGAGCGCCGTCACGGCGGCGGTCCCCGTGGAGCTCACTTGCTTTACCTGCGGGCGCTAGCCATCATTACTCACTCATTCTATCGCGAACGCGGCACAGCACGCCTGCGACGAAGAGCCGCGGACCGCGCCGTCGGACTTGGGCGTCAGGCGCGCGCGCCGATCGCCACCAGGCAGATGACATGACCGAACCGCCCAAGCTCGAAGACCTGGATCCCGTCGAGACCCGGGAGTGGCTCGAGTCGATCGACTCGGTGCTGAAGACCCATGGCCCGGAGCGCGCACACTTTCTGCTCGAGCGGCTCATCGACTACACGCGCAGGAACGGCGCCTACCTGCCGTTCAAGCCCAACACCGCCTACGTCAACAGCATTCCGAGCGGGCGCGAGCCGGAGTATCCGGGCAACCGCGCGCTCGAGCGGCGCATCGAGGCCTACATCCGCTGGAACGCGCTCGCGATGGTGCT
>DASQIP010000059.1:0-34468 GCA_035631515.1 Steroidobacteraceae bacterium | reverse complement strand
CCCTCACCGTGAGGCTGCGCGACTGCGGGTCGACCGCGCCATAGAGAACGTGCTGCGCCTCGTGGGCGCGCCCCTGCGCCACGGCGGCCGCGGCGTCGAGCGAGGCGAGCGGCTCGTTCGTGAGGGCTACGTGCCCGCGATGGGAAATGGCGATGCGGCCATACACCTGCGCGAAGGTGGAGTCGGCGAGCTTGCGGGCAGTCGCATCAGCGGCGGGTGCGCCGAAGGGGATCGCCAGCACCGGAGCCGCCTGAGTCGCGGCGACCTCCTTGTCGGCCGCGTTGGCGAAGCTCTGCGCGATCTGCATGCCGAGCCTGGCGATGTCGCTCGAGCTCCCCTGATAGCTGTCAGCGATGTCGTGCAGCTTCTTCGCATCCGCCGGCGAGATCGTGTCGGCCCTTGGCAACTTCGGCGTGGCGGGTGGCTCACTCTCGTCCCGGGTCCAGGGCTGGCAGGCTTTCGCCATGATGGCGATCGCCAGCCAGATCCACACCAGCAACCTGATCCAGCGCGGCAGCCATTGGAAGGATATCCACGCCGCCTGCAGCAGCCAGCCGATGACGTGCGCCCAGAACCGTATCCGCTGCCCGGGTTCCTCGCGCGGAAACTCCGGATAGACGCGCGCCGCTGGCCGCGCCGCCGGCCGCGCCCCGGCCGCTGCCGGGCGCTCCGGCGAGGCCCCGTAGGAGTCCGGCCCGGGGGCCGGGCCCCCGAGCAGCCGGCGGCAAAACGCTTCGAGTGACGGGGTGGCCTGCCCGCCCGGGGCCCGCGTCCACTGCACCGTGAGGAACTTCTCCGGGACGCGGGCGCGCGCCTGCGCGGTGTCATCGATGACGATCGGCAGCAGAAAGGGGTGATCGTCCGCCATGTCGTGGGTGCGCTCGACCGCCAGGCGCCATTCCCTGCGGAAGTAGCCCTCGGGGCGCGCGTCGGTTTGCGCAGATATGAGCGGCATGAAAAAATTGCACTCGCGTATCTGCCTGCGGATTTTCTGGTCCCACGCGTCTCCTCCGTCGAGTCCGCTCTCGTCGTACCAGACCTCGAGTCCGTACGTCTCGAGAGCGTCCCGGAGGGACTGCGCCGCCTTGCGGTCCTCCGAGGCGTAGCTCAGGAACACCGAAGGAGGCGGGCGCTGCGGATCGCTGGGCTCGGCGGTGGACATGGGTGACGGGGCAGTGTTGGATGAGCAAGGTTAGGGCAAAAGTGCCCGGATTTCACTCGCAGCCGGGCCCGGCCGGCTCGCCCGCTGTCGTGACCGTGGCGGGAGTGCGCAAGACCTATGCCAACGGTCTTATCGCGCTGCACGACATCGAGCTGACGATCCGGCGCGGCGAGATCTTCGCGCTGCTCGGCCCGAATGGCGCCGGCAAGACCACCCTCATCAACATCATCTGCGGCATCGTCACGGCGAGCGCGGGCACTGTGCTCGCCGACGGGCACGACATCGTGCGCGACTATCGCGCGGCGCGCAGCAAGATCGGGCTGGTGCCGCAGGAGCTGCACACCGACACCTTCGAGAGCGTCTGGTCCACGGTCACCTTCAGCCGCGGCCTGTTCGGCCGGGGCCCGGATCCCGCTTACTGCGAGCGCATCCTGCGCGATCTGTCGCTGTGGGACCGCCGCGACGCAAAGATCATGACGCTGTCGGGGGGCATGAAGCGGCGCGTGCTGATCGCCAAGGCGCTCGCACACGAGCCGACCATCCTGTTCCTCGACGAGCCGAGCGCCGGAGTCGATGTGGAGCTGCGGCGCGACATGTGGCAGCTGGTGCGCCGGCTGCGTGACAGCGGCGTGACCATCATCCTCACCACCCATTACATCGAGGAGGCAGAGGAGATGGCCGACCGCATCGGCGTCATCCACAAGGGAGCGCTGATCGTGGTAGAGGACAAGGCGCTGCTCATGGACAAGCTCGGCAAGCGGCAGCTCATCCTGCACCTGCAGCAGCCGCTCGCGGCGCTTCCCGCGGAGCTCTCCGGCTATCCGCTCGAGCTCGCCGACGATGGCGGGACGCTGGTGCTCACCTTCGATGCCCACCGGCGCGAGACCGGCGTTGCCGCCTTCCTCAAGCGCCTCGGCGAGCTCGGCATCGACTTCAAAGACCTGCACTCCAGCGAGAGCTCGCTCGAGGACATCTTCGTCGGCCTGGTGAGGGAGCGGCCGTGAACGTCTACGCGATCCGGGCGATCTATCGCTTCGAGATGGCGCGCACCTTCCGCACCCTGATGCAGAGCATCGCCGCTCCGGTGCTGTCGACGGCGCTGTACTTCGTGGTGTTCGGCGCCGCGATCGGCGCGCGCATGGGAACGGTCGACGGCGTCGGCTACGGCTCCTTCATCGTGCCGGGCCTCATCATGCTGTCGATCCTCACCGAGAGCGTCTCGAACGCCTCGTTCGGCATCTACCTGCCCAAGTGGTCAGGGACCATCTTCGAGCTGCTGTCGGCGCCCGTCTCCTACGTCGAAGTGCTGATCGGCTACGTGGGAGCCGCGGCCACCAAGTCGGTGATGCTCGGAGTGCTGATCCTCGTGACCGCGCGCGTGTTTGTCCCTTACGGGATCGTGCATCCCGCGTGGATGGTCGCGTTCCTCGTCCTGACGGCCGTCAGCTTCAGCCTGCTCGGCTTCATCCTCGGCGTATGGGCGGGCAGCTTCGAGCAGCTGCAGGTGGTGCCGCTCATGATCCTGACGCCGCTCACCTTCCTCGGCGGTGCCTTCTACTCCATCAGCATGCTGCCGCCGCTGTGGCAGAAGATCACGCTGTTCAATCCGGTGGTGTACCTGATCAGCGGCTTCCGCTGGAGCTTCTACGGCACGGCGGACGTGAACGTGGTGGCGAGCGCCGCGGCGACGCTGTGTTTCCTCGCGCTGTGCATCGTGGCGGTGGCCTGGATCTTCAGGACGGGCTACAAGCTCAAGAACTAGTCGATTACCTTACTTCGCGCCGAGGTCCTCGAAGCGCACGTTGCCGATCCGGTACGACTTCCAGTCGCGGTAATCGAAGTGCCACCATTCGAACTCGTAGACCGCGAAGCCTTCGGCCTCCATGTGCCGGCGCAGCAGGTCGCGCATGCGCCGCTGACCGGCGGTGCCGCCGCCGTAGCTTGGATAGGCCCGTTCGGTGGCCTCGTCGTACAGGCTCGGCATCTCGACCTCGCGGCCGCTCTTGAGCTCGTAGAGCGTGAGGTCCACCGCGCAGCCGCGGTTGTGGCGCGAGCCCTCGGCGGGATCGGCAACGTAGCGGTGCAGCTCCGCAGGCATCGCATCCCAGAAGATCCTGGTCACGTACCACGGCCGGTAAGCATCGTGCACCAGCAGCCCGTAGCCCTCGGCCGCGAGCGAGCGCTGCACGCGCACCAGCGCCTCCGCCGCCGGCCGCTGCAGGAAGGCGCGCGCCTGGCTGTAGAGCGGCGTGCCGAGAAAGTTGCGCGTGCTCGCGTAGCGGATGTCGAGCCTGATGGTCGGGTCGAGCGAGGTCAGCTCGACGAGATCGGCCGGGCGGAACTCGCCGCTCTCCGCCGGCGGCGTGGCGGCGAGGGCGAGCGGCAGCAGCTCGGCCACGGGCCGCACCGGGGTGACGTGAAAGACGCCGTCGACGATGCCGGTCCGGTCCTGCGCGGGTGCCGCCGTCTGCAGCAGCGCCAGTAGTGCCAGCGTCGCAGCAACGCGCATCGACATGGGTGTGACCTCCGGGTCCGCCTGAGCCTGGCCGCGCGCTACTGTACCGGATCGGGGGACGGTACCTGCAGCGCCGCGGTGAGCGGCGCAATCAGGTCTCGTACCGGTGTGCCTTCCAGGTTGGCCATTATCGCCAGCGCGCAGCGCGCCTGCGGTACGATGAGGAGCAGGGTGCTCGTGCCCGGCTGTCCGCCGCCGTGCATCACGAATCTTCCGCCCTCGAGCACCTGGAAACCGAGGCCATAGCTCTCCTTGCCGCTCACGGCCGTCGCGCTCCACATCTGCGCGAGCGTGGCGGGCTTCAGCAGCTTGCCGTCGAGCAGCGCCTGCGCGAAGCGCACCAGGTCCTCGGCGGTCGAGACGTAGCCGCCGCCGGGGATCTTGTAGCTGCTGTCCATCAGGTTCGCGTTCTTTATCCGGCCGTCGAGCTTCTGATAGCCGCGGGCGCGATGCGCGACGATGTCGAAGGCGTCGTCGACGAAGGTGTGGGTCATCCCGGCCGGCCCGAGCACGTGCGCGGCGACGTAATCCTGGAACCGCTCGCCCGCCGCGCCTTCGATGACGCAGCCCGCCACGGTGTAGCCGTAAGTGCTGTACTGGTAGCCGGTTCCCGGCTTGAAGAGCAGCGGGTCGGCGGCGAAGATCGCCAGGCCGTCGGCCATGAAGCGGTAATGGCGCGTGTTGTCCATCTCGCCGGGGTTGTAGTGCCGGATCCCGGAGGTATGGGAGAGGAGCTCGCGCGTCGTGATCGGCCATTGCTTGGGCGGGAAGGGGGCGCAGTAGCGCTGCACCGGAGCATCCAGGTCGAGCTTGCCCGACTCGACCAGCGTCATGGCGGCCACCGCGGCGATCGGCTTGGCGACGGAGGCGGTGCGGATGAGCGTCTCGCGCGTCGCCGGCACGGAGTTCTCGAGGTCCGCGGTGCCGAAGGCCTGCGAGTATACGATCCGCCCGGCGCTCGACACGGCGACCGTCATCGCCGGCGCCTGCTCCCGCGCCATCGCTGCGGCGACGATCGCATCGAGCCGCGCCTCGAGGGAGGCGGACGGGGCGGTCTGCGCGGCCGCGAGCCTCGCGGTGGCGAGGAGGACGAGAGCGGCCAGCGCCGCGCCCGGCGGGCGGTTGCGCGTGTTCGGGAACCCTGCGGTCATGGGAGCCACTCCTCGCGATCTGCCGAGCCGTGTCGGCGGGCCTCCGATATTATCGGGGAATAACAAGCAGGGGGCCGATGAGCTCAACCGCCGCACAGGCGCCGCGCTCGCTCGGGCTCGCGGATGTCACGCTGTTCATGGTCACCGCGGGCTCGAGCCTGCAGTGGACCGCGGTGGCGGCGGCGGCGGGACCGAGCTCGCTCATCGTCTGGATGCTCGGGGGACTCGGGTTCTTCCTGCCGCTCGCGGTGTGCGTGGTGTGGCTCGCCTCGCGGTATCCCGACGAGGGAGGCCTGTACGCCTGGACCGGGCGGGCCTTCGGGCCCTTCGCCGGCTTCATGACCGGCTGGACCTACTGGACCGGCACGCTCGCCTTCCTGCCGAGCGTGCTGTACTTCTGCGCCGGCAGCGCCCGGCTGCTGGCCGTCGACAGCGATGCCACGAGTGCCACGCCGGCGTGGTTCATCGGCTTTTCGGTCGCCGCGCTCGCGCTCGCCGTGACGCTCAACGTACGCGGCATGGCGGTCGCCAGGTGGCTGAACAGCGCCGGTGCCGTGGCCCGCTGGCTGGGCACGCTGCTGCTCGTGGTGCTGGCGCTCGCGAGCTGGTGGCGGTTCGGGCCGGCGACCGCGATCAACGCCCGGACCATCGTCCCGGAATTCCGCCTCGCCGACGTCATCTTCTGGACGACGCTCGCCTTCTGCTGGACCGGGCCCGAAGCCGCCTCCTACATGGGCGGAGAGATCCGCGAGCCGCGCCGCACCGTACCGCGCGCGCTGGCGCTCGCGGCGCCGATGATCGCGGCCATCTACATCGTCGGCACCGCGAGCCTGCTGCTCGCGATTCCGCCGCAGCGCGCGAGCGGCGTCTATGGCGTGATGGAGGGGATTCGTGCCGCGGCCGCGCGGCTCGGGCTTGCGTGGCTGATTCCGCTCGGTGCCGCCTGTGTGGTGCTCGATCGCATCGGCAGCTCCTGCCTGTGGATCGGCGCCCTGGCCCGCATACCGCTCGCGGCCGGCTTCGACCATCATCTGCCGCGCAGCTTCACCCGGCTGGACGCGCGCGGCTCGCCCGTGGTTGCCATCTGGACACAGGCGATCGTCGTCGCGCTGCTCGTCATCATCGGTCAGAGCGGCACTTCGGTGCGCGGCGCCTACAATGTGCTCATCGAGATGATGGTGGTGACCTCGATGCTGCCGTACCTGCTGCTGTTCGCTGCGACCATCCGGCTTGCCAGGGGCGCGGCGGCGGGAGGCGGCCTGCGCGTTGCGGGCGGCCGCGCGACGCTCACGGCGCTCGCGGTGGTCGGCTTCGCGACCACGGCGGCGTCCCTGATGCTGGCGTTTCTGCCGCCACCGGAGGAGTCCAATCCCGCCCTGGCGATCCTCAAGGTCGGGGGGCTCACTGCCGTGCTGCTCGGGGGCGGGGCGCTGATCTACGTCATCGGCAGCGCTCGCGCCCGGCGCGCCGTGCGAGTCTGAGCCGTGATCGCACTCAACGCGGCCGACATCCTGACGCTCCTTGAGCCGGCCGACACCGTGGGCCTGGTCGAGGCCGCGGCGCTCGCGGCGGGAGGCGGGCAGTGCATCGTGCCGGCGCGCCAGCACCTGCGCTGGCCCCGCGGCACGCTGCTCACGATGCCCGCGATCGCACCGGACGCCATGTCCGTGAAGCTGGTCTCGGTAGTGCCGGGTAACGCCGCGCGAGAGCTCCCCGTGACCAACGGGCTCCTGGTTCTGAGCGATGCCGAGACCGGGCTGCCGCTCGCTCTTCTCAATGCGGCGGCGCTCACGGCGGTGAGGACGGGCGCGGTGGGTGCGCTCGGCGTGAAGTACCTGACTCCACCGGACGTGTCGTCGCTCGGGGTCGTCGGTACCGGCGTCCAGGGCAGCTGGGTGGCGATCTCGGCGTGCACGCTGCGGCCGATCCGCGCGGTGTTCGCCGTGCGCCGCTCGGCCGCGAGCTTCGCGTCCTTCGAGAAGGCGCTCGCCGTGCACGCGCCCGGAGTGTCCGTGGTGGCGTGCGCGAGTGCCGCCGAGCTCCTGGCGCGCACCGCCGTGATCGTTACGGCGACCACCTCGGCTGAGCCGGTGCTGCCCGACGAACCGTCTCTGCTCGAGGGCCGGCACTTCATCGCGATCGGTTCCTACGAGCGCCACATGCGCGAGCTGCCCGACAGCGTGTTCCGCCTGTCCGGCCATCTGGTGCTCGACTCGGAATTCGCGCGCCATGAGGTGGGCGAGGCGGTCTTGCCCGTGGAGCGCGGCATTCTCGCCGCCGCGGATGTATTCACCATCGGCGAGCTCGTGGCCGGCCGGCGCACGCTCGACGTCGCCCGCACCACCGTCTACAAGTCGGCCGGGATGGCGCTGTTCGACCTCTTCGTCGCGCGCGCCCTGCACGCAGCGGCGCTGCGGCGCGGTATGGGACAGGAGATCAGGCTATGACTCGTGCGCTCGTCACCGGAGCTTCCGGCGGGATCGGCGCGGCGATTGCCAGGCTGCTGGCCGCCCGCGGCATGACGCTGCTGCTGCACTATCGGTCCGGCCGCGCCGCCGCGGAGGCGACCCTGCGCTCGCTCGCGGGCGAGGGCCACAGCCTGCTGCAGGCCGATCTCGGCGACGCCGCGGCGGTCGAGCGGCTCTGGCAGGCAGCGGCCGCGCAGCACCCGGTCGATGCGCTGGTGAACAACGCCGGCATCTTCCCCGATCATCCGCCGCTCACGACCGATTACGCGGGGTGGACCGCGGCCTGGCAACGCACCCTCGCGCTCAATCTCCTCGGTCCCGCCTGCCTCTCTTACTTCGCCGCGCGCACGATGGCCGAGCGCGGTGGCGGCAGGATCGTCAGCGTTTCCTCGCGCGGCGCTTTCCGCGGCGAGCCGACGGCGCCCGCCTACGCGGCGAGCAAGGCGGGCCTCAACGCCTTCACTCAATCGATGGCCAAGGCGCTCGCCGGGCGCGGCGTGTATCTCTACGCGGTCGCGCCGGGCTGGGTATCGACGGCGCGCGTAGCGGCCAGGGTGAAGGAGCCGGCCGTTATCGCCGATCAACCGCTCGGCCGCGTGGCGACGCCCGAGGAGGTCGCGCAGGCCGTCACGTTCTGCGTGCTCGACGCGCCGGCGAGCATGACGGGCGCGATTCTCGACGTGAACGGAGCTTCGTATCTGCGAAGCTAGTGGCTGGTACGGCGGATGAAGTCCGCCACGTTGTCGTGCAGCTGCTTCAGCGACGAATCCTTGGCATACACCATGTGCCCCGAATCGTAGAAGCGGAATTCGATGTTGGATTGCAGGCTCTGCGGTATCGGCAGGTGATGCATCTCGTAAACGCCCTGGTAGAACGGCGTCGCGAGGTCGAAGTAGCCGGCGTTGAGCTGCACCTTCAGGTTCGGGTTGAGCTTCATCGCATTGGCGAGGTCCGGCATCACGTTGACGCCCTGGCGTGGCGAGAGGGCCGGCCCCTGCTGCCCCGGCAGCTGGTGGGCGAAGTTCCAGGTGCGAAAGGTCTGGATGCTCGGCTTGAAGATCTTCCCCTCGCCGTAGTGCAGCTCTCTGCGTGCGTAGTCGTTGAACGCCGATACATAGGCTGAGCTCAGCGCCGTGGACTGTGGATCGTACTCGGCGCGCTGACTCAGGGGGTCGATGTCGGGACCGGAGAAGCGGCTGTCGAGGCGGCCGGTGGTGAGGCCGCCTTCGCCCTGCAGGTTCTGACGGAATTCGCCGCCGTCGATGCGCAGGTCGGCCTTCAGGATGTAGTCGACCGGCAGCCCGGTGTACTCGTGCAGCTTGCCGGCGACCGCGGCGCGCTCGCTCGTGCTCAGCTCGGAGCCGGCCGCCAGCGCGCGCGCGTACTCGCCCATCGCGAACTGCTGCACCTCGGTGAGCAGCGCCTCGAGGCTCGGATGCTCACCCGGGAGCTTCTTGTGATACCAGGCGGTGGCGGCGTAGGTCGGCAGCACGGTCTCATAGGGAAGATCGACGCCCGGGTTGCCCGTCGGCCGGTCCGGGCTCAGGTCGAAGCTGAGAATCTGCGAAAGCAGGATGACGCCGTTGAAGTCCACCGAGCGCTCCGACTCGAGCTGGTTGACCACTACCGCCGAGCGCGGCGTGCCATAGCTCTCGCCGAAGAGATACTTGGGCGAGTTCCAGCGGCCGTAGCGGCTGAGGAACTGGGTGACGAATTCGCTGAAGGCGTAGGCATCCGGGTCGAGGCCGAAGAACGCCTTCTCCTTGTCCTTGCCGGCGATGCGGCTGAACCCCGTGCCCGGCGCATCGATGAACACCAGGTCGGTGGCGTCGAGGAGGCTGTAGGCATTGTTGACGAGGGAGTACGGGGCGGCGGGCGTGTGGACATCGGTCGAGGTCACGATGCGGTGCGGCCCGAAGGCGCCCATGTGCAGCCACATGGTCGAGGAGCCGGGGCCGCCGTTGTAAAAGAATGTTACGGGCCGCGGACCCTCGCCGGCTCTCGAGTAATAGACGTAGAACATGGAAGCCTCGGCGGTGGGATTGGGCTCGCCGCCTTCCTCGCCCCCAGCCGCCCTGGCATTGGGGTCGCGCGGCACATCGTCCCAGCCGCGCGGATGAACGATCAGGGTGCCCGCGATCGCCTGATAGCTCATCGCCCGCCCGCCGACGGTGACGCTGCCGCTGCTGGTCACCGCTTCCGCCTTGAAAGGCTCGAACTTGTGGCCTTCGGTCTTCTCGGAATCGCCTTCGGCCTTGCGCTCCGGCGGCGGCTCCGCCGCAGCCGCCGGCACGATACACGAGGCGAGTGCGAGAGCGAGCAGCACACGGGACGTGAACTTGTGACGGCTCATGATCCCGATCCTTCCTGCTCACTCCTGGCGGGGCTCAAGATGACGGCGTAAACGCCGGTGAAGCTCATCACCAGCGCCTCGTCGCATTTGACCTCGACGTTGACTTCCGCCCGGCCACGGCCACCGCGGGCGAGCATGCGCGCGAGCTTGTCGCGCTGCTTGGCGGGAAGCTCGTGGGCGATCGCGCGAAACTCCGCGCGTGCCGGCGCGAGGAAACGTGCCCGCGAGCTCTGCAGCACCACCTCGGCGTCTACCGGCGCGGCTGAGCACCATCTCGTGACGAGTGCCCAGCCGGCGAGCGCCGCCACCGAGAACAGACTCCCCGCGAACCCGGTGCCCTTGTCGTTGAGGTTGCCTTCGAGAGGCGCGCTGATGGTCACCGGGTCGGTGGCCGCGACCGTGACGCCGAGGGCGCGCGCCGGGGCGATCCGCGCCGTCAGAAAGGCCTGCAGACTCTCGAGATGCGTGAGTTGGCTGTTGAGCATGTGACACCGCCGCCGCTCGCGCGGCGCTCCCTGTCGTGGGTGCCGGGCGCATTTATCCGCCCGGCTTCAGGTACTCGTCGAACCATCCGACCACCCGCGTCATGACATCGGACTGATCCTCGCGCTTGTAGAAGAAGTGTCCTTCGTCCGGGTAGACGACGAACTCGGTCCTGACGCCCAGGCGCCGCAGGGCGTTCCAGTACTCGTAGGACTGGGTGATCGGCACTTCCGCGTCGCGGTCGCCGCCGAGCAGCAGGGTCGGCGTGTGGACGTTCTTGATGAAGGTGAGGGGCGAGCTGCGCTCGTAGACCTTCGGATCGTCGTACACCGAGGCGCCGAAGTAGGGGATCATCCAGGTGTCGATGTTGTTGGTGCCGTAGTAGCTCAGCCAGTCGGAGAGTCCCGCGCCGGCTACCGCCGCCCTGAAACGGTCGGTCTGCGTCACCGCCCACATGGTCATGTAGCCGCCGTAGCTCCAGCCGACGATCCCGAGGCGCGCCGGGTCCACCGGTGCGCTCTTCAGCACCGTGTCGACCCCCGCGAGGATGTCGCGCAGGTCGCCGTAGCCGAAGTCCTTGACGTTGGCGCGTGCGAAGGCCTCGCCCTGGCCGTAGCTGCCGCGCGGGTTGGGCTCGAAGACGTAGTAGCCCTCGCTCGCGAGTACCGCGTCGTAGTAGTCCGGAGTCGAGGGGAACAGAGGATAGTGCGCGTAGGCCGGCCCGCCGTGCACCAGCACCACCAGCGGATAGCGCTTGCCGGGTACGACCGCAGGCGGCTCGATGAGCACTCCCTGTACCTTGAAGCCGTCGCTCTCCCAGTAGATGTTGGTCGCCTTGCCGGTGATCGGCTGCACGCCGGAGTTGATGCGGGTGATCGGCCGCCACTTCCCCGGCGGCCCGGTCTCGATCTCGGGGGGCGAGGTGTACGACTGGCGGATGACGGCGGACATCGTCCCATCCCGCGACAGCGAGATGCCGGCATCGCCCGGGGTGAAACCGAACACGTTGTTGGCCCAGATCATCGCGGGCGCGCGCCACAGCTCGCGCTGCGACTTCGCGGCGACGTCGATCGATGCCAGCAGCTCCTCGCCCGCCGCGAACTCGGTGGCGAGCAGCTGCTGCGCCGAGCCGTTCCAGGTGATGGTGTGCACCGATGCGGCGAGACCCGCGGTGACATCGACCGCGGTTCCGCCCGCGGCGCTCATCACGAAGACGTCGCCGCCGGTGATACCCTCATCGCTCATGATGCCGCCGATCCAGGCGATGCGCGCGCCGTCTCCGGACCAGCGCGGCGAGGCGATCTGCTCCCTGGGTTTGGCGAGCGTCGTCACGGCGCCGCTGTCCGCATCGATGAGATCGAGCTCGGCGATCCACCAGTTGTCGTCCCCGGAGCCATGCGCCGCGCTCGTGACGAAGCGGCGGCCGTCGGGCGACCAGTCGAACTCGTAGACGTTGAGGTCGGCGGGACCTAACAGCCGCGGCGCGCCGCCGCCGCTCGCCGGGATCACCGCGAGGCGCTGCTCGTAGACCGCCGAGGACATGGGCCCGGCGTCGCGCGCCAGGGGATTCAGCGGCCCCGGTGTCTTCGGCGCTCCCTCGGAGTAGAGGAAGGCGATACGGGTGCCGTCCGGCGACCAGCGTGGCGTGTCGAGCGGACCGCGGGCGTGCGTGAGGAGCTGCACGGTCGCACCGGAGGCGGGGGCGAGCGCGATCTGCGGCTGGCCCTTGCCGTCGGTCGTCACGAAGGCGATGTGGCTGCCGTCCGGGGACCAGACGGCCGAGTGTTCGTCGCATCCATGGGCGTGCCTGAGCGCACCTGCCAGGCTCCCCGAGCAGGCCGTGAGGTGCGTGGCACCCGAGCCGTCCCTGGCATTGGCGATCCACAGCACCGTGACCTCGACGTCGGCGCCATCGCGGCTGCCGCGCTCGAGCGTGCCGTAGACGAGGTGCCGGCCGTCCGGCGACAGGGCGACTTCGCTGATGGCATGTACCGAGTTGAACGCGCCGAGCGCGCGCATGACGCCGGGCGATTGCGCGGCCGCGGGCGGCACCAGGGCAGCCGGGACCAGAGCCGCAAGGGCGCCGCATACCCACGATCTCATGCACCCTCCACTGTCACGGTCACGTCGGAGAACCACAGCTGTCTCCAGCGCTGCGCCTTGTCGGACGCCGACAGAGTCCGCGGAGAGACCGGCTGCTGCGCTCCGAAGGCGACGCCTTCCACGACATTGGCATTCACCGCCGCGTACAGGCGTCCGGCGTCCCGGTAGAGCGGAGCCACCAGCACGCCGCAATTGCGGCACAGCAGCAACTCGGCCTGCCCGCTGCCCTGCGCGTAGCGGCCGCAATCGCCCGCGCGGCTGACGAGGATGCGGAGCGAGCCCTGCGGGTCCGAGACGTACGCCGCGCGGTGCTTGCGGCAGAAGTCGCAGTCGCACGCGCGTGGATTGTAGGTTCCGGCGGTGCGCGGCAGCTCCAGCTCGATGCGGATGTTGCCGCAGTGACAACCGCCGCTCAGTTTCTGCATGGTCGGATATCCGCCGCTTCGACGCCCAACCTATGGTCGGCACACTACGTGCGCCATCCGGGCGGCGCAAGGGCGGTCAATGGCTACAATGGGCTATGACAGAAACGACCGCGGACCCCATTTCCAGGGTGCTGAGCGCCGCCACTTTCGCCGCCGAGCGCCACCGGGACCAGCGCCGCAAGGGTAAGGATGCCTCGCCCTACATCAATCACCCACTTGCGCTCGCGAGTCTGCTGGCGGAGCGGGGCGAGCGCGATGCGACGCTGCTGATGGCGGCGCTGCTGCACGACACGGTCGAGGACACCGCGACCACCTTCGAGGACATCGAGCGCGCCTTCGGCACCGAGGTGGCGGACATCGTCCGCGAGGTGACCGACGACAAGACGCTACCCAGGGCCGACCGCAAGCGGCTGCAGATCGAGCACGCCGCGTTCCTGAGCCGGCGGGCGATGCTGGTGAAGCTGGCCGACAAGATCTGTAACCTGCGCGACGTCGTGGTTTCCCCGCCCGCCGACTGGTCGCTGCAGCGCAAGCGCGAGTACTTCGATTGGGCGAAGGCCGTCGTCGATCGCATGCGCGGCGTGCACCCGGACCTCGAGGCCGTGTTCGATCGCGAGTACCAGCGCAAACCGACGGAGTCCGGCTGAAGGCGCGGCGAGCTGTGGGCGCTGCGCGGCCGGGCGCCGGCCGCCGCGCACGGTCCGCACGCCGCCGAACGTATCATTGCGGCTCACAACGCTCGAGGAGTCGGTCGCCATGTCTTTGTTACGCGTCGCGGGAATGGTGCTGCTCTTGGGGATCGCCATCGGGCCTGCCCTTGCCGGGGCGGGCGACGGTTCCGGCGCGTCCGCCGTGCCGGCCACGATGCGGGCCGCCGCCATCGACCGCAAGGGCGGCCCCGAGGTGCTGACCCTGCACGAGCTGCCCACGCCGCAGCCTGGAGCGGACGAGGTGCTCATAGCGCTCGACACGGTGGGAGTCGGCCCATGGGACGTCGACGTGCGCGAGAAGCTCGATTACTGGAAGAACAGGAATTTCCCCCTGGTGCTGGGCGTCGACGGCGCGGGCACGATCGCGGCGGCCGGCGCCGGCGTGCGCGGCTTCAAGGCCGGCGATGCGGTCTACGCCTACGTCTGGGACAACCCGAAAGGCGGGTTCTACGCCGAGTACATCGCCCTGCCGGCGAACTCGGTCGCACACGTTCCGGCGGGCATGAGCCTCAGGGACGCGGGCGCCATGGCGGTGTCGGCGCTCACGGCTTTGCAGGGAATCGACGACGCGCTGCACATGAAGGCCGGCGAGACTCTCATCATTCACGGCGCTTCGGGCGGCGTCGGGAGCCTCGCGCTGCAGTTTGCGAGACTACGCGGCGCCAGAGTGCTGGCGACGGCATCGGGCGACGACGGGGTCGCCTTCGTCAGACGCTACGGCGCGAGCGCCGCGGTCGATGGCCGGCACGGCGACATCCGCGCCGCCGTGCGGGAGTTCGCGCCCGGCGGCGTCGATGCGGTGCTGGCGCTGGCCGGCGGCGAGGCACTCGAGACCTGCATCGATGCGCTCAAGTCCGGCGGCCGGGTGGCCTTCCCGAGCGGCGTGCGTCCCGAGCCGCAGGCCCGCGCCGGGCTCGCGGCGGTCAGGTACGACGCGCTCACCGGACCTGCCGAGTACGCGCGTCTCAACGAGGCCATCCGGGCTGCGAAGCTCGAAGTGCCGATCGCGGCGGAATTCCCGCTGAGCGATGCCGCCCAGGCGCAGCAGCGCATGGCGGCCGGACACGTGCTCGGCAAGATCGTGCTCCGGGTCCGCTGAGGGCGCGCCCGGGAGCTTCAGGTCTGGGGCGGGGCGCCACCCTCCGCGCGGCGGCGCGCTACGAACTCATCGAGCGCCTGCGCGACGGCCGGATCCATCGGTGGCGGCTGAAAGGCGGCGAGTGTGCTGCGCCATACGGCGCCCGCCCGCTCGGTCGCGGTCTTGGCTCCCGCGTCGAACCACTGGCCGTAATTGCGCCAGTCGGACACCAGCGGGCTGTAGAAGGCGTCGCGGTAGCGCTGCATGGTGTGAGCGGCCGCGAAGAAGTGCCCGCCGGGGCCGACTTCCGCCACCGCCTCGATCCCGAGGTCGTCGCTCGAGGCTGGCACGGGCTGGAAGAGCTCGGCGAACATCTGCAGCATCTCGACGTCGAGGATGAATTTCTCGTACGAGGCGGTGAGGCCCCCCTCGAGCCAGCCGGCGGCGTGCAGCACGAAGTTGCAGCCGCCGAACAGCGCTCCCCACAGGCTCATCTGCGCCTCGTAGACGGCCTGCGCGTCGGGCGCGTTGCCCGCGGTCGCGCTCGAGCAGCGCCACGGCACGCCGATGCGGCGCGCGAGCTGCCCGGCGCCGAACGCCGCCTTGGCGTACTCGGGCGTGCCGAAGGCCGGTGATCCCGACTTCATGTCGACGTTGGAAGTGAAGCTTCCGTACATGACCGGAGCCCCGGCGCGCGCGAGCTGCGAGAGCGTGATGCCGAACAGCGCTTCGGCATGCGCGAGCGTCAGGGCGCCCGCGATGGTGATCGGCGCCATCGCGCCGGCGAGCGTGAACGGCGTGACGATCATCAGCTGCCCGTTCAAGGCGAACTCGATGATGCCGTCGGTCATCGGCAGGTCGAGCTGCAGCGGCGAGTTGGTATTGCAGATGCTGTAGCAGCGCGGCTCGCGGCGAAAAGTCTCTTCGTCGATGCCGTGCGCGAGGCGCAGCATGGCGAAGCAGTCGCCGAGCTGCCCGGCCCCGCGGCTGTAGACGTTGAGCGGCTTGTCGCCGAGGGTGAGCTGCGCGAGCGAGGTATCGAGGTGGCGCTCGTGTACCGGCACGTCGCCGGGCTCGGTCATCTGTCCGAGCACGTGGATCACGTCGAAAGCCTGCGCGAGGCGCACCAGGTCGCGGTAGTCCGCGATCGTGCCGGAGCGCTTGCCGCGCTCGAGATCGTTGACGCTCGGAGGTCCCGCGACCGGCGCGAAGATGACGTTGCGGCCGCCGACCCGGCAGGTGCGTTCGGGGTTGCGTGCCACCAGGTTCACCTCGCGCGGAACGGTAGTGAGCGCCGCGGCCACCATGCCGGGATCGAGCCGCACCATCTGGGTCGCCTCGTCCACCGCGGCGCCGGCCGAGGCCAGCAATGTGCGCCCGCGCGGCGACAGCACGCGCATGCCCTGCCGCTCGAGGATGCCGAGGGCGGCGAGGTGCATGCTCTCGACGTGATCGTCGGAGAAGATCCGCACCGGCTCGAAGGGGTTGACGAGGTGGCGGTAGCGCAGCGAACGCGGCGCCTGGCTCGCTGCGGCCGCCGCCCGCTGCGACTCGCGCCGGCGGGCGGTCACGGCGTGCCCCGCGTGCGCGCGATCCACTCGTCGACCTCCTGCTCGAGAAGCGTGAGCGGCACGCCACCGTTTTCCAGGATCACGGCGTGGAAGTCCTTCAGGTTGAATCTCGTTCCCAGCGCGGCCCGCGCCCTGGCGCGCAGCTCGAGGATCTTGAGCTCCCCGACCTTGTAGGCGCACGCCTGGCCGGGCATGGCCATGTAGCGCTCGACTTCGGAGGTGACTTCCGCCTCGCCCATGCCGGTAGTGGCGACCATGTAGGAGATCGCCTGCTCGCGCGTCCAGCCCTCGGCGTGAATGCCGCTGTCGACCACCAGGCGCGCGGCCCGCAGCAGCTCCGCCTGCAGCCGCCCGAGGTTGCCCCACGGATCATCCTTGTACATGCCGATCTCCGCGGCCAGCTGCTCGGCGTACAGCGCCCAGCCCTCGGCGTACGAAGCATAGAGCGTCTGCTGGCGGATCAGCGGCAGACCCTTGAGGCCGAGTGCGGTCGAGATCTGCAGGTGATGCCCGGGAATGCCCTCGTGGTAGGCGAGGGTGTTCATCTTGAAGGTCGGCAGCTCGCTCATGTCGCGCAGATTGGCGAAGAAGATGCCCGGCCGCGAGCCGTCCATCGCCGCCTGCTGGTAATAGGCTCCCGAGGTGCCTTTCTCCTGTGAGGCCGGCACGCGCTGCACGATCAGCCGCTGCGGCGGCAGCGTGCGGAAGTACTCGGGCATGCGCACCGCGATCTCGTCGAGGAGCTTCTGATAGCGCGCGAGGGCATCGCTGCGGCCCTTATCGTCGTTCGCCAGCAGAAAGCGCGGATCCCTGGAGAGCGCCGTCATGCGCTCGCCCACCGTGCCCGCGGCAACCCCCTGGGCGCTGAGCAGCTTGTCCATCTCGCCCGTGACGCGCGCGACTTCGGCGAGACCGAGTGCGTGTACCTGCGCGGGGGTGTAATCCGTGGTGGTGCTCACCCTGAGCGCCTCGGCATAGTAGGCCGCGCCGTCCGGCAGCCGGCCGACACCCGCGCCCTGGGGGGCGGCCGCGGGCCGCAGTGCAACGAGGGCGGCGCTCATGCGCGCATAGGCAGGATAGACGGCGGAGCGCACCGCCTCGACGGCTGCGCGGCGCAGCTCCGCCTTGCGCGCCGCATCGAGCGCGGACACCTTGTTCATTCGATCGACGAAGGTGGTGACCAGCGCATTCTCCTCGGGCCTGGCGCTCACCGTATCGTGGATGACGGTGAGGGAGCGTTCGAGCAGCGCCGGCGGCAGCACCACGCCCTGATGCGCCTGCCACTCGAGCGCGGTCGTGACCTGATCGAGCTTGCCGCCCATCGCCTGCAGGCGCCTGACGTAGTTGCGCGCGGTGCGGTCGTTGCTGACGACGTGCGTAGTCTGCATGAAGCTCGGCAGCTGTACCTCGACACCGAACATGGGGCTCACCGGATAGAGCTCATCGCCCGCCAGCCACGTGAAGCGCCGGAACGCGAGCCCCGTCTGGTACTGATCGACCAGAATGTCGTAGGTGATCTGGTCCTGCCGGCTCAGGGTGGCGCGATCGAACCAGCGGACTTCCCTGAGGAAGCGCGCCAGCAGCGCGTAGCCGTCGTCGCGCTGCGCGAGCGTGTAGGGCGCCAGCTTGTCCGAGTGGTGGTCGAAGATCGAGCCGTCGGTGATGCCGATCGCGGTGAACACCTCGGGATTCCTCATCAGGAACTCGAGCGCCTGCCGGTTGGCGAGCATGTTGATCGAGAAGGGCTTGCCCCACACGGTGCGGTACGAGGCATAGCCGAGCGCCGCCGCCAGCACGAGCGCGCTCCACCCCGCAATCCGCCAGCGCTTCTTCACCCGTCCGCCCCCCTGAACGACCGCACGATCGAAGCGGCAATAGAGCCGATCGAACCTTTCGGGTCAAGCCCGATCGGGCAGGCCCGGCCGTTGCCGCGCTATATTGGGGCCGCGCACACCGCGGTTGGCAAACGAGAGGCTCCCCATGACCCAGGTCGCCGGCGTCGAAGAGATCCGCAGCCACTTCCCCGCCCTCGAGCGCATCCACAACGGCTTCCCGGTGGCCTATTTCGACGGCCCGGGAGGCACCCAGGTGCCGCGCGCGGTCACGGCCGCGATGACGGACTATCTCCTCAACCACAACGCCAACACGCACTGGGACTTTCCCACCAGCCACGAGACCGACTCGGCGCTCGCCGCCGCGCGCGCGGCCCTGGCGGACTACCTGGGCGGCGCGCCCGACGAGATCGTGTTCGGCGCCAATATGACGACCCTGACTTTTCACCTCGGGCGCGCGCTCGGGCGTGGCTGGCAGGCCGGCGACGTCGTGGTGGTGACCGAGCTCGATCACCACGCGAATTCCGACACCTGGCGCTCGCTGATGCGCGAGCGCGGCGTCGAGATCCGCGCGATCCGCATGCGGCGCGAGGACGGAAGGCTCGACGAGGCGGACGCGGCGGCCAAGCTCACTCCCGGCGTGCGGCTGCTGGCGCTCGGTGCGGCTTCGAACGCGCTCGGCACCATCAACGACGTGGCACGGCTCACCGCACGCGCGCACGCGGTGGGCGCCCGGGTGTTCGTCGACGGCGTGCACTACGCGAGCCACCAGCTGCCGGACGTGCGCGCCTGGAACTGCGATTTCCTCGCCTGCTCGGTCTACAAGTTCTACGGCCCGCACGTCGGGGTCCTGTGGGGCCGGCGCGCGCTGCTCGCGGCGCTCGACCCGCCGAAGCTCGCGCCCGCCTCGGGCGAGCCACCCGAGCTTCTCGAGACCGGAACGCTGAATCACGAGGGGATCGTCGGCGCCGGCGCGGCCGTCGACTTTCTGGCCTCGCACGCGGGCGGGCGGGAGCCGCGCCGCGAGCGGCTCGCGCTGGTGTCGCAGGCGCTGCACGAGCGCGCCGACGTGCAGCTGCGGCAGCTGTGGAATGGCCTCGGCGAGATCCCGCAGGTCGAGCTGTACGGCCCGGTGCCCGGCACGCCGCGCACCGCCACACTGGCGTTCTCCGTGGCGGGACACCCGAGCGGGGCGGTCGCCCGACACCTCGCGGCGCGCGGTGTGTTCGTATCGCACGGGGATTTCTACGCCACCACGGCGGTGCATGCGCTCGGTCACGGGCACGACGGCCTGGTGCGTGCCGGCTGCGCCGCCTATACGACTGCCGAGGAGATCGGACGGCTGCTCGAGGGAGTGCGGCAACTGGTGCGCTGAGCACGCGCACCGCGGTCGCCGCGGGTCATACCCTCGGGCACGCCGGGCGCAATTGTGGGCAGGGGATCACAGGCCCCGGGGTGAAGCCTCCCGGCCCCGGGGCGGGCGTGCTACCTTCCCGCCCCGGAGAGTCTATATAAGGAGTCGGGAGCGGATGCCGAGCAGAGTGCCGCAAGGCCAGCAGCGCGGGTGGATCATCGCGATCGGGGGCGCGGAGAACAAGGAGAACGATCGCCGCATCCTCGAGCGCTTCGTCGCCACCTCGGGCGGCGCGCGTGCCGACCTCGTCGTCATACCGACCGCGAGCCGCATGCACGAGACCGGGCCGCGTTACGAGCAGGTCTTCAGCGACATCGGCGCCGCCCGCGTGACCGTCATGGATTTCGATACCCGCCGCGATGCCTGCGAGCCGGGGAGGCTCGCGCGTCTGGCCGAGGCGAGCGGGGTGTTCTTCACCGGCGGCAACCAGTTGCGCCTGACGACGCTGCTCGGCGGCACGCCGGTCGCCAAGCTGATTCGCACGGCCAACGCCCGCGGGGTGACGGTCGGCGGCACCAGCGCCGGCGCCAGCATTCTCTCCGAGCACATGATCGCCGCCGGCGACGAGGGCGCCTCGGTAGTCGCCGGCAGCGTGCGCCTCGCGCCGGGTCTCGGGCTCACCAACCGTTTCATCATCGATCAGCATTTTCGCCAGCGCGACCGGCTCGGACGGCTGCTGACGGCTCTCGCCTACAACCCGTTCGCGGTCGGCATCGGCCTCGATGAGGACACCGCGGCCGTCATAGGCCCGGACGAGACCGTAGAAGTGGAGGGCAGCGGGAGCGTCACCATCGTCGATGCCTCGGAGGTGAGCTATTCCTCGATCGACAGCGTGGAGGAAGGGCAGCCGGCCTGCGTGCTCGGGCTGAAGCTTCACCTGCTGGTCGCCGGCGCCACCTTCAACCTCCATAGCCGCGCCGCCAGCGCGCTCGCGTTGAGAAAGTCGAAGGAGTGACCCAGACTTGACCGCGTAACCCCGCCAAGGGCTGGTTGCCTTGAACAACTACTACGACTCCGAGCAACACCCATGCGCATCCTCGATCGCTCCGTCTACGTCGGCCCGTCGCTGTACGCGCACTTTCCCGTCATTCTTCTTACGCTCGAGCTCGGTGAGCTCGAGGCCTGGCCCACCGGTCGCCTCGGCGACGGCTTCGTCGAGGCGCTAGCGGCTGCGCTCCCGGGGCTGGCCGAGCACGGCTGCTCCTACCGCGAGCCCGGCGGCTTCTTCCGCCGCATGCGCGAGGGCGAGGGCACCTGGCTCGGCCACGTGCTCGAGCACGTGGCGATCGAGCTGCAGAACATCGCCGGCGAGGCGGTGACTTTCGGCAAGACGCGCAGCGCCGGGCCTGCCGGCGTCTACACCGTGGTCTACGAATACGCGCAGCGCGACGAGGGCATCGCGGCCGGGGAGCTGGGGCTGCGGCTGCTCGCCTCGCTGCTGCCGGAGGCGATCCGGCCGAAGGATTCGGTGCCGGACGGCTGGAGCTGGCCGGAGGCGCGCGACCAGTTCATCCGCTTCGCGCAGCGGCGCGCGCTCGGTCCCTCGACCATGTCGCTGGTGCGCGCGGCGGAGGCCCGCGGCATCCCCTGGCTGCGCCTCAACGACCAGTCGCTGATCCAGCTCGGCCACGGCAAGTTCCAGCAGCGTATCCAGGCGACCGTCACCGGCCGCACGCCGCACATCTCGGTCGAGCTCGCCAGCGACAAGGAGGAGACCAACAAGATCCTCGCGGGCCTGGGGCTCCCGGTACCGAAGCAGGAGATGGTGCAGAGCGAGGCGGCGGCGGTGCGCGCCGCGCGCCGCATGGGCTTTCCGGTGGTGACCAAGCCCTACAACGGCAACCACGGGCGCGGCATATCCATACGCCTGACCACCGACGCGGAGGTGGCGCACGGCTTCAGCGTGGCGCGCGAGCATTCGCGCTCGGTCATCGTCGAGACCTTCCTCGAGGGCGACGACCATCGGCTGCTGGTCGTGAACGGCGCGCTGGTGGCGGCGACCCGCCGCACCCCCGGGCACGTGGTGGGCGATGCCGAGCACACCGTCGAGGAGCTCATCGAGATCGTGAACCAGGACCCGCGCCGCGGGGTAGGGCACGAGAAGGTCCTGACCCGGCTCGAGCTCGACGCGCAGGCGCTCGCGATGCTCGAGCGCGTGCAGCTCACGGCGCAGTCGGTCCCGGCGCAGGGGCAGGTGGTCTACCTGCGCTCGACCGCCAACCTCTCCACCGGCGGCACCGCGACCGACGTCACCGACGTGATCCATCCCGACAACCGCGAGATGGCCGAGCGCGCGGTGCGCGCCATCGGGCTCGACGTCGGCGGCGTCGATTTTCTCTCGAAGAACATCACCGAGAGCTACCGCAAGATCGGCGGCGGCATCTGCGAGGTGAACGCCGCGCCCGGCTTTCGCATGCACGTCGCTCCGAGCGAGGGTACGGCGCGCGACGTCGCCGCCCCGGTGATCGACATGCTGTTCCCGCAGGGGGCGCCGTCGCGCGTGCCGATCGCGGCGATCACCGGGACCAACGGCAAGACCACCACGGCACGCATGCTGGCGCACATCGCCAAGATGGCCGGCTACACCCCCGGGCTCACCACCACCGACGGGGTGTACATCGACGGCCAGCGCACCGTACCGGGCGACATGACCGGCCCGGTCTCGGCGCGCATGGTGCTCGCGGATCCGCAGATCGACATCGCGGTGCTCGAGACCGCGCGCGGCGGTCTGCTGCGCGCCGGCATGGGCGTCAACGAGGTGAACGTCGGGGCGGTCATCAACGTGCAGCCCGATCACCTGGGACTGAAGGGCATCGACACGCTCGAGCAGCTCGCCGAGGTCAAGCGCGTCGTCGTCGAGGTGGCGACCGACTGCGCGGTGCTGAACGCCGACGATGCGCTGGTCATGAAGATGTCGGGCTACACGGAAGCGAAGCACATCTGCTACGTCACCATGAACCCGCAGCACACCCTGGTGCGCGAGCACATCCGCGCCGGTGCGCGCGCCTGCGCACTGGAGGCCGGCATCAACGGCCAGATGATCACGCTCTACGACCGCGGCGGACACATTCCGCTGCTGTGGACGCACCTGATCCCCGCGACCCTCGAGGGCCGCGCTACCCACAACGTGCAGAATGCGATGTTCGCGGCGGCGATCGCCTTCTCGCTCGGCATGAAGCTGGACGCGATCCGCCAGGGCCTGCGCACCTTCGACTCGACCTTCTTCCAGGCGCCGGGTCGCATGAACGTCTTCAACGAGCACCCCTTCAAGGTGCTGTTCGACTACGGGCACAACGCGCACGCCATAGGAGTGATGGCCGATCTCGCGCAGCGCCTCGACGTGCAGGGCCGGCGCATCGTGGTGCTCGCCGGCCCCGGCGACCGGCGCGACGAGGATCTCGTCGCCATCGCACGCGCCGCGGCCGGCCGCTTCGATCACTACATCTGCCGCCGCGACGACGGGCTGCGCGAGCGTGCCGCCGACGAGGTGCCGCGCATCCAGGCTGCGGCGTTGCGCGCGGCCGGCGTGCCGGCCGATGCCATCTCGATCATTCCCGACGAGCAGGAGGCGATCGACGCGGCTCTCAACATGGGGCAGCCGGGGGATCTGCTGCTGGTGTTCGCCGATCAGCTGACACGCTCGTGGAAGCAGATCACCAAGTTCAAGCCGGCCGGAGCGCCGCCGCGCGCTCAGCCGCGCGACAGCGCGGCCACGCCGCTGCAGGCGCGCGGCGAGGACGGCCACTTCGTCGCCGGGGCCGGCGCCGACGGCGCCGGCGGCGGGCACGATGCGGGGCCCGCGGCGCCGGGCCCCGAGGGACTGATCCGCGACGAGCGCGGCGTGCGGTTCGCTCCGGAGGCCGACGACTGAACGCTCCTGCCGCGCTGCCGTTCGACGCCTCGCGGCGTCTCACCGGCGCGAATCTTTTCTTCGCCGGCGCCGGGGCGGTGCTCGAGACCGCGGGCCTCGAGCCCGATGCGGCGCTCATCGATGGCTGGCGCTCGCGCGCCGCGCGGGCCCGGGCCCGTCTCGGCTGGGCGGCGCCGGGCGTCGTAGCCCGGCGGCACGCGGGCGGCGCCTCGCTCGCGCTCGCCGCGCCCCCGGACCAGCTGTTCACCGCCACCGAGGTCAACGAGTGGGCATGGTGCGCGACACTCCTCGCGCGCGAGCCGGCGCGCTGGAGCGGCCTCGAACAGGCGCTCGCGGCGGCCGCCGCGGAGAGCGCGGCCGGCCCGGCTCCCGCTGCCCCGCCGGTGCTGGAGGAAGCGGCGGCGCTCGAGCGCCTCACGCTGCTCGCCGCCCGCGAGGCGCGCCCCGACCTGATGCGGCTGCTCGCGGGCGCCGCGGCGCACTCCTTGCCCTACGTGCTCGATGAGACGCTGCTCACGCTGGGCGCCGGCGCGCTCGGGCGCGACTTCGAGCTCGCCTCGCTCCCCGAAGTGGCGGCGGTGCCATGGAGCACGCTCGGCGACATCCCGATCGCGGTCGTCACCGGCTCGAATGGCAAGACCACGTCGGTGCGGCTGCTCGCCGCCTGCGCCGAGGCCCACGGCTGGAGCTGCGCCTACTGCTGCACCGACGGCGTGTTCCTCGGCGGCACGAGCCTCGCGGGCGGGGACTACGCAGGTCCCCTCGGCGCGCGCCTGGTGATGCGCGAGCGCCGCGCCCGCTGCGCCATCGTCGAGGCGGCGCGCGGCGGCATCCTGCGCCGCGGAATTGCGCTGAGCCGCGCGCACGTCGCGCTGGTCACCAACGTGAGCCCCGACCACTTCGGCGAGTACGGGATCGACGATCTCGACGGGCTCGCGGACGTCAAGCTCTCGGTGGCGGGCCTCGTCGGGCCCGACGGACTCCTGGTGCTGAACGCCGATGACGAGCGGCTGGTGGCGAAGGTGCCGCAGCTCGGGCGCCGCTTCCGTCCCGCCCCGCCCATCGGCTGGTTCTCGCGCGACGACGCCCGCGCGCTCGCGACGGCGCAGCGCGCCGGTGGGGGTCCGGCCTGCGGGGTGCGCGACGGCCGGTTGCTGCTGCACCACCGCGGCGCGCAGCACGACCTGGGAAGCGTGAGCGACATGCCGCTCACCGTCGGCGGCAGTGCCGGCTACAACGTCGCCAACCTCGCGGGAGCCGCGCTGGCGGCGGCGGCGCTCGGCGTGCCGCCGGCGGACATCGCGGACGTCTGCGCGCGCTTCGGGTCGAGCGCGGCCGACAATTTCGGGCGCCTGATGCGTTTCGAGCGCGCCGGGGTGCGGGTGCTCCTCGACTATGCCCACAACGTGGAGGGCCTGCGCGGGCTGCTCGAGGTGGCCGAGCACCTGCGCGCGGGCGCGGGCAGGCTCGGCACCCTGCTCGGTCACGCCGGCAACCGTCAGGACGCCGAGATCGAGGCGCTGGCGCGCGTCGCCGCCGGCTTCCATCCCGCGCTGGTGGTCGTCAAGGAGAACGAGGCGCACCTGCGCGGGCGTGCACCCGGGGAGATTCCGCGCATCATTCACGCCGCGCTGCTCGGGGCCGGGATACCGCCGGCCGCGCTGGCGGTGCGGATGAGCGAGCTCGAGGCGGTGCGGTGCGCGCTCGAGTGGGCGCGTCCCGGGGATGTGCTGGCGCTGCCGGTGCACTCCACGGCGGCGCGCGCGGCGGTGCTCGAAATGCTGGCAAGTTGGCGAAATCCGTGACCTGCGTTCGGCACCGCGGCGGCGCCCCGGTATATTCGGGGCTGAAGCAGTGAACGAAACCCCGACAACCGCAATCAGCCCCTGGCAGCGTGCGCTCGCCTCGCGGACCGCGCTGCTCGCCGCGGGCTACCTCGCGCTGTACGTGCTGCTCGACTGGGCGAGCTACGTCGAGCCGCTGCGCAATACCAATATCACGCCCTGGAATCCGAACACCGGTGTGGTGATGGCGTTGCTGCTCGCGCGCGGTCCAGGCTGGGCGCCGCTGGTCGCGCTCGGGGACTTCGTCGGCGAGCTGCTCACCGACCGGGTGCCGCCGCCGTGGCGGGTGCTCGTGCTGTCGTCGGTCTTCCTCGCCTGCGTCTACGCGCTCGCTGCATCGCTGCTGCGGCGCCGGGGGCTCGAGCGGCCCATCGACTCGCCGAAGAGCGCCGCCTGGTTCGTGGGCGGCACGGCGCTCGCCAGCGGCGTCGCCGCGGCCGGGTACGTCGCGATCATGGTGAGCGGCGGGGAGCTCACCCGCGCGGATGGCCCGGCGGCCGTCGCCCGCTACTGGATCGGCGAATTCAACGGCATCATCGCGCTCACCCCGGTGCTGGGACTGCGGATCAAGCCGCGTGCTCTGTGGGACGCGCTGCAGCGCGGCCCGCGCGACCTGGCGTTCCACAGCATCGGCATCGTGGCCGGCGTGAGCCTCGCGTTCGCGCTCGCCGCGGCGCGCGACGTGCGGCTGTTCTATCCGTTGTTCGCCCCGGTCACCTGGCTCGCGCTGCGCTACGGAGTGCCCGGCGCCATGATCAGCGTGTCGCTGGCGCAGGCGGCGCTGGTGGCGGCGCTCGAGCTCACCCCGGGCTCGATTCCGCTCTTCGACGTGCAGTTTCCCCTGCTGTCGCTCGGGGTCACCGCACTGTTCCTCGGAGCGCTCGCCAGCCAGCGCGACGGCGCGCTGCGCCAGATGCGCGATTCCGACGCGGTGCTGCAGCGCTCGCTGCGCTTCGCGGTCGCCGGCCAGCTCGCCTCGGCGCTCACGCACGAGCTCAATCAGCCGATGACGGCCCTGATTTCCTACGTGCGCTCGTCGGAGATCATGAGCGAGGGTCAGCGCGACGCCGACCCGCGCCTCGTTACCACGCTGCGCAAGGCCGGCCAGGAGGCGGTGCGTGCCGCCGACGTGCTGCGCCGGCTGCGCGAGTTCTATCGCGGTCAGGGCGCGCGGCTCGAGCCCACCGACGCGCTGGCGGTGTGTGCGCACGTAGTGGAGGCGCTCCAGGACCGCATGCGCCGCAATTCGGTGGAATGCACGCTGCACGACGCCGGCGATCTGCCGCAGGTCATGGTCGATCGGACGCAGCTCGAGATCGTCGTCCACAACCTGCTGGTGAACTCGCTCGACGCCTTCGCCGCGGTGCCGACGGGCCGCGCCCAGCCGCGGCGCATCGAGGTCACCGGGCAGTCGCGCGGGACCGAGGTCCTGATCGCAGTGGACGACTCCGGACCCGGGATCGCCGCCGGCGTTGCGGAAAGGTTGTTCGAACCGTTCGTCACCAGCAAAATCAGCGGCATGGGACTCGGACTGTCGCTGAGCCGGACGCTGCTGCGCCACCAGGGAGGGGACCTGTGGTGTGAGCCGAGCCGACTCGGCGGCGCGCGTTTCGTCATCCGCCTGGCGACGCAGATAGCCTCACAATCCGCGCTATGAGCACCGCAACCGACGACGCCGAGGACGGCACCGTCTTCCTGATCGACGACGATCCGGGCGTGCGCGATTCGCTCACCCTGCTGCTGTCGCTCAAGGGTCTGCGGACGCAGGCGTTTGCCAACGCCGAGTCCTTCATCGACACCTACCGCCCGGAGCGCTCCGGCTGCGTGCTCACCGACCTGCGCATGCCCGGCATGACCGGTCTCGAGCTGCAGGCGGCGCTGCGCGAGCGGCACATCGACGTGCCGGTGGTGGTGCTGACGGCGCACGGTGACGTGGCCACGGCGCGCGCCGCGCTCAAGAACGGGGCCTTCGATTTCATCGAGAAGCCGGCCGACGACGCCATGCTGCTCGAGGTGCTGAGGAACGCGCTGCGGGTGGAGCACGAGCGGCGCGCCGCCGCCAGCGCGCGCACCGACACCGACCAGCGCCTGCAGCGGCTGACCGAGCGCGAGCGCGAGATCCTCGCGCTGATCGCCGCCGGTCACCCGAACCGCGACGTGGCCGTGAAGCTCGGCATCAGCCCGCGCACCGTCGAGGTCCACCGGGCGCGCATCATGGAGAAGCTCGAGTGCAGCTCGCTCGCCGAGCTCATCAGCATGAATCGCGCCGGCGGCTGAGCGCCGTGCGCGCGCCGGCTCCTTAATTAATGTAAGCAAGTGTCATCCGGGCGCGCCGCGCGCCGCGGTGTGACGCCTGCACTCCGGGGTGACGCGTAGGGGCGCACCCTGATTCCGGCCGCGATCCGGGTACCTAAGCTGCGTTGCAAAAGAGGACGCAGAGCGCACCCGCGCGCCCATGACACTCCTGACAGGTCCCGATCGTTCCGCTGCCGACGCGACCGAGTGCGTCGCCTGCCGCGTCGTGCTCGTCGACGGCCAGCAGATTTTCCGCCAGGCCGTGCACGCGCTGCTTTGCGCCGAGCCGGGATTCGTGGTCGTCGGCGAAGCGGGACGGCTCGCCGAGGCGCTCGAAGCGGTCGGCACGCACAGCCCCGACCTGGTGCTCAGCGATCTGAAGCTTCCCGACTCCGCGGACATGCAGCTCATCCCACAGCTGCGGGCGCGTTGCCCGCAGGCGGCGTTCGTGGTGCTGACGGCACTGCAGGCGCGCGACCACGTGGCAGCCGCGCGCAAGGCCGGCGCACTCGGATATCTGCCGAAGCAGCGCGGGCGGCTCGAGCTCCTGACGGCGATACGCAGCGTGCTGGCCGGACGCCGCTACCGTACCGGGCTGCCGCGCAGCGCACGCCACGGATCCGACCGCAGCGGCCGCGGCGCCGGCGGCGCGGCGCTGCTCACCGAGCGCCAGCGTCAGGTGCTGCGCTCGCTGGCGCTCGGCCACCGCGCGCGCGAGATCGCCGCGACACTCGGCGTGAGCGTACGCGCGGTGTACAAGCAGCGTGAGCGCCTGCGCGAGACTCTGCAGCTGAACAGCACGGCGGCACTGACCCGCTTTGCAGCCTACGAGGGCTTCACCGAAGACGGCTCAGCGCAACGCTGACGTCCCGCCGCTCCGACCCGTCCTGACCCGCTCCGGCACGCGCCGCAGCGGCGGCGAGCGGCGCGCAACTGCATGGCTCGCCGGTGCCGCCCGGCCGGCCGGCCCTACCGACTAACCCCACTGCCCGCTGCGGGTTTGACCCGTCGTCATCCCGGGCGTCGTGCCATGGCTGCGTACGCCGACAAGGCGCACTTTTAACGTCGTAAGAACAAAACACGCGCCAAGGCCGGAGGGTGGCGGTCCGTCAGCACAGGGAGCGGACCGACAGGGACCACCATCCGGGGCGGCGCCGACAGAGAGTCGAACGCACTTGGTCTGCATACGGAACGAAACGCGGGCGTCACACGCCCCCAACTCTCGAGTGTCAACGGCGGACCGCGCCTACAGGTCTCGTTGGAGGAGTCATGTTTAATACACGCACCTGGCTTGCGTTGGGGTTGCTGAGCGCGTTCGCGCTGCCCGCACTGGGGCAGTCGTTCAGGGTTCAGTGTCCGACCAGCACGATCACGCACCCGTCGGCGCTCCACGACAACAATTCGGAGCCGGCGTACGCCGCTGCGACCTACACCGGCACCAACGGGTACGTCTCGTCGGGCGCCGGCAACGTGAACGGCGCGATCAAGTGCCAGCAGATCTCAGGCGGCGATGGCTATTCGACCATGGGCGACGGCACGCAGACCTACATGTTCTCGTTCGGGCCGCTGTCGGGAGTCAACGACATCGCGAACGGCCTGCCCGGAACCGAGTTCCCGTCCGTCTTCAACACGCCATACCCGGCGACGGGTGCGGCGAGCGCGCTGCCGCCGGGCTATCCCGCGGTGCTACCCGCGACGGCAGCGGCTGCGAATTACAACGGGGCCATCGGGCAGGTGAACGACGTTTCGTACACCTACACGATCTACGACATCAGCGAGGTCGGCAACACCGTCACGGTCGTGCTGAACAGCCAATCGCCTTTCAAGGTCGGCGACCAGGTCCTCATCGGGCCGCCGACGGCCACGGACCTCGCGGGCTACCTCGGAACCTTCACGGTGACCCACGTCAACGTCGCCAACCCGTTCTTCGCGCCCAACTTCGCGTTCCAGTACACCGACCCGACCGGCGGCCTGGCCGAAGTGACCTCGTCGCCGAGCGGCGCCGCCTCCTCCCCGCCGGGCATCACCGGCCACGTCGATGCGCGCCAGATCATGGACGTGGGCGTGATGAACGGCAACATCCCGGCGCCGCTGATGGCGATCGACGAGGACGACGAGTTCTTCCTGACGCTGACCAACGTTGGCATGATCATGCGTCCGGACCTGTTCGAGCAGCACACCGTCCACTTCCACGGCTACCCGAACGCGTCGTCGTTCTACGACGGCGTGCCGGACGCCTCGGTCGCGATCAACATCGCCGCGAGCTTCACCTACTACTACCTGGCGCCGGACGCGGGCACGTACTTCTGGCACTGCCACATCACGCCGCCCGAGCACCTGCAGATGGGGATGGTGGGGCAGATCTACGTGCGGCCGCGGCAGAACCGCTGGAGCGGCGACCTGTACACGGGGCTGACGACACAGCAGGGCGACCTGCGTACGGCCTGCAATTCGACGACGGACATCCTGTGCTCCAACCCCGTGCCCGCGGTCAATACGGCCGCGTCCAACAACGGGACGAAGAAGTACGCCTACAACGACGGCGACGGCTCGACCTACTACGACGTGGAGCTGCCGCTGCAAATGCACGGGTTCGATCCGAACTTCCATTTCGTCGGCATGACCTTCAATCCCGAGGGCTTCGCCGACATGAAGGACAAGTACTTCCTGCTGAACGGCCGCAGCTATCCGGACACGGTCACCGCGGGTCCGCTGCAGACGCAGTCGGCCGACGGCGTGAACCACTTCTCGCAGCCGCTGCCGGCGGTAGTGACGATGACGGCCGGTCAGCGCGCGCTGCTACGCATCTCCGAGCTGAACGTGTCCGAGTACCACACGCTGGCCTCGCTCGGCATCCCGATGACGGTGATCGGCTACAACGCCAAGCTGTTGCGCGACCAGGCCGGCAACAACCTGTACTACACGACGAACTCCATCACGCTGGGCGGCGGCGAGTCGCTGGACGTGATTCTGGATTCGTGCCTGGTGCGCTCGACCCCGGCCGATCCGTCGTCGGCCTGCACGACGGCGATCGCGCCCGGCACCTACTACCTGTACACGCCCAACCTGGATCATCTGTCGAACGACGCGGAGAACTTCGGCGGCCAGATGACCGAAGTGCGTCTGACGCCGTAAGGGGAACGGACATGCTCGCAACGACACTCACAAAAGCGACTTCGATGAAGCGACTGCTGCTTCCGGTTTCCCTTGCCGCGGCGGCGCTCCTGGCATCGGCCGCGGCGCACGCCGCGGCGCCCGGCATCACGGGGCCGACGTTCAGCCTGACCGCGCAGCCGGCCTACATCACGCAGCCGGACGGACAGATGATCTATTCGTGGGGGTACGGGTGCACGGCGGCACCTTCCGCCGGCGTCTTTGCCCCGGCGATGCCCAACGCGACCCCTTTCTGCAACACGATGCAGGTACCGGGGCCGACGCTGATCGTTACCGAAGGACAGACGGTATCGGTAACGCTGACCAATAATCTGCCGACCGCTGCCGGCAACACCTCGATCCTGTTTCCGGGCTTCACCTTGACGAGCACATGCCCGGCCGCGCAACAGGGGCTGTTGACCTGCGAGGCAGCTCCGGGCGGCAGCGTGACCTATACGTTCGTCGCTTCCTCACCCGGCACGCGCGCGTACTACAGCGGCACGCAGGGCGACCTGCAGGTGGAGATGGGCCTGTACGGCGCGATCATCGTGCTGCCGTCGATTGGAAATCCGAGCTACCCGACGGCGGTCTGCGGCACGCTGGCCAGCGGAGGCCTGCCGGTCACCCATCCGGGAAACAACCGCGCGGCGCGAACCGCCTGGAGCGAAGGTGACTTCCGGCTCGCCGCCGCCGCCTACGACCACCCGGACACCTGCTACGACCGCGAGTACCTGTTCCAGTTCTCCGAGATCGATCCGAACATCCACATCCAGGCGCTGGCGCAATCCACCCTAGCCTGCACCGGCTGCATGCTGGTTCCGACCGAGCCCTACCACCCGGCCTACTTCATGATCAACGGCCGCTCGATGCCGGACAACATGGATCCGAACTACGCGGCCCAGTACCCGCATCAACCCTACAACGGCAATCCGCACATGCATCCCGGCGAGTTGACGCTGCTGCGGATCATCGGCACGGGGCGCTGGCAGCACCCGTTCCACGAGCACGCCAACCACGTGCGTACCCTGGCGCGCGACGGCAACCTGATTCTGAGCAACGGCACCGTGACCTACGCCGGCACGACGGCCGCTGCGCCGGCTCTGGCGGGACCGCTGTTCTTCACCACGACCACGACGCCCGGACAGGCGATGGACGGGATCTTCTATTACACGGGCCGGGGTTTGAACTGGGACATGTACGGCCACGTGACCACTTCCAGTACGGGCGACGCGAACGCGACGCTGCCATGTAATCCCGACGCCAACGGCTACAACACCGGCGCGCCGACTGCGATCAACTACTTCGAATGGTGCCAGGATCACGACAAGCCGATGGAAAAGGCGCCGTACGGCGATATCGGCGCCGGCGGTCCGATGACGCTGCCCAATCCGAATCTCTTCACCAACGGCGCCTGGTACGGCGGCAGTCCCTACCTGGGACCGGACGCGACCACGCGCTCGACCTTCGGAACCTGCACGGGGTCCAACACCACGACCTCGTGCGGCACGACGGGCACGACGCCGCCGTCCGGAACGATCGCCAACTCGCCGTCGTCGGAGGCGGGCTTCGCTTTCATGTGGCACTCGCACAATGAGCGCGAGATTACGACGAACAACATATTCCCCGGCGGCATGCTGATGATGATGCTGGTCGATTCGCGCGAATTCGTGATCGACGAGTCGAATTAGGACGAGGAGCCCCTCCATGCAATCCAGAACGAAAAAGTCAGTCCTGATCCAGTCGGGGCTCGCGATCGCGGCACTGCTCTGCAGCGCCGCAGCCCTCGGCCAAGTCAACCTGACCGCAGGACCCGCGACCACGACCCTGCCCGACGGCACCGTCGTGCCGATGTGGGGCTACACCTGCGGCGCGGCGCTGACGGGATCGACCGCGACCTGTACCGCGCTCAATCCGGTGGTGCAGGCGCTCAACACCACTCCGCCGGCCAGTTACACGGTGGGGTCTGCCTGGTCGCCGGTCGTGATCACGGTCCCGTACGTGGCCACCGGAACCACCCTCACGATCAACCTGACCAACAACCTGTCGTTCCAGCCGCCGACGCCGACGGGCGGAACGGCGCCGCCAGCGAACTACATACCGACGTCGCTGACGATCGTCGGCCAGCTCGGTGCCGGGCTGGGCACTACTGCCACCTCGACCCCGAGCCCGGACCACACCAATGCCCAGCCGCTCACCTGGCCGATCGCCGGCACGGCGCCGGGCCAGGCGCCGCAGGGCGCCGCCACGGCACCGACGCAGGGGCCGCGTGTACAGTCGTTCTCGACCGAGGTCGCCGCGGCCGGCGCGACGCTTGGCACGGGCCAGGTCGCCTCGGGCAGCGCGTTGACGTGGACTAACCTGAGGCCGGGCACGTACCTGATCGAGTCGGGCACGCACCCCTCGATCCAGGGGCCGATGGGGCTGTACGGGATCCTGGTCGTGACGACCGCGCCCGGCACGGCCGCGGGTTGCGCCTACCCGGATCCGGCCAGCGCGACGGGAGCGTGCCTGGCGGCCGCTGCATATAACGCCGAGGTTCCGCTGCTGATGAGCGAAATCGACGCGGTGCAGAACAACGCGGTCAACCTGGCGGTTAACACCGCCGGCTTCAGCGAGACCAACGTGTGGTCGGGCCAGTACGGCCCCACCGTGGACGCCGCCGGCAACCCGATCCCGCCCCAGCCCAGCGGCTGCGGCATCCCGGTCAATGCGGACGGATCGCCCAACCCGAACTACGGTACGTGCTATCCGCCGGCGGTCAACTACACGCCGATGTACTACCTGTTCAATGGCGTCGCTTTCAACAAGACGAATGCCGCGGGCTCGGTGTTCGCGGCCGCCCCCGGCACCGCGACTGCGGCGGTCAGCGGAACCGTGCTGGTGCGCCTGGTCAATGCCGGCCTGCGCATGCATGTACCCTCGCTCGTCGGTTCGCAGACGACGGGCGTCGGCCCCACCGGGGCCGCCGTCGCCAACGCCGCAGGCTTCACGCTCGTGGCCGAGGACGGCAACCCGCTGCCCCCCGCCAAGCCGCGTGTTCAGAGCGACGTGTTCATGGCCGCGGGTAAGACCTACGATCTGATGATCAACGTGCCGGTCCCGGCCGCCGCGCTGCCGATCTTCGACCGGGAGCTGAGCCTGTCGGCCAACGGGACCGCACGCGACGGTGGCATGCTGGCCTACATCGGCGTGAATGGCGGCGCGCTGCCGACCGGCGGGGCATTTTCCACCGCGGCGACGGCGGTCGCGGCCAACGCCGACAACTACTTCCTGGTCGCCCCCAACACGCTGAGCGTCCTCGATCCGTCCAAGGGCCTGCTGGCCAACGACGTCAACGTCTACGGCGCCCAGGTGCTGCTGGGGCCGACCGGCGGCACGCTGACGCTGAACCCGAACGGCACGTTCATCTACGTTCCCGGCACGGGGACGACTTCGGACTCGTTCAGCTACTGCGCGAACGGCTCCGTCTCGGCCGGGGTCTGCTCCTCCGGCATCACCGCGACGGTGACGCTGGCCGCCTGCGCGACCACAGCGGGCTGCACCGAGGCGGCCACCGGCCTCACGGCGACGGCGCTTTCGTACAGCGCGAACGGCACGTTCCTGAAGATCCAGCCGCCCGGAATCCTGTCGGGAATCAAGGATGCGGCGGGTCTTGCGCTGAAAGTGACGCCCGGATCAGTTGTCCCATCGGGTGGGGCCACGGTCACCGCCGATGCGAACGGAGGCTTCTTCGCCTCGCTGGCGTCCTGTGTGGCACCGGCCACCAGCTGCTCGGCGGCGTTCACTTACACGGCAACGAATTCGCAGGGAACGGTAAGTCCGAGCAACACGGTAACGCTCACCTTCCTGCCGGGCACCAATCTGTCGGTCACCGTGCTCGACGGCAAGGACGTGCTGGCCGGCGTTGCGCTTCCAACCACGATCACCGACTACCGGTGGGTGATCGAGGAAGACCGCACCTTCTACGTGAATCCGAACTGCACGACGAATCCGCCGGCCGCCGGCTGCCCCGGTACGAGCACCGCGGGCCTCGGCGTCAC
>DASQIP010000058.1:0-14328 GCA_035631515.1 Steroidobacteraceae bacterium | reverse complement strand
GGGCCGGAAGGCAGCAGCGGCAGCGGCGATGTCGGGTGCCGGAGGCTAAGCTGGTGCGGGCCGCCTCCATCTGATGCGGGATATTGCATGAGCTACACCGCGCTCGCGCGCAAATGGCGTCCGAAGAAATTCTCCGAGCTCGTCGGACAGGAGCACGTGCGGCGCGCGCTCGTCAATGCGCTCGACACCGGGCGCATCCATCATGCGTTCCTGTTCACGGGCACGCGGGGCGTCGGCAAGACCACCATCGCGCGCATCTTCGCCAAGTGCCTCAACTGCGAGACCGGCGTCACCGCCGAGCCGTGCGGCGTGTGTGCCGCCTGCCGCGAGATCGACGCCGGCCGCTTCGTCGACCTGATCGAAGTCGATGCCGCCTCGCGCACCAAGGTCGACGATACCCGCGAGCTGCTCGACAACGTCCAGTACACCCCGGCGCGTGGCCGCTTCAAGGTGTATCTGGTGGACGAAGTGCACATGCTGTCGGCGCACTCCTTCAACGCGCTCCTCAAGACGCTCGAGGAGCCGCCGCCTCACGTCAAGTTCCTGCTCGCGACCACCGACCCGCAGAAGCTGCCGATGACGGTGCTGTCGCGCTGTCTGCAGTTCAACCTGAAGCGCCTGCCCGCGGCAGACATCGCCGCGCACCTGCGCCACGTCCTCGACCAGGAGGGCATCGCTTACGAGGCGGCGGGACTGAAGCTGGTGGCGCTCGCCGGCGACGGCAGCATGCGCGATGCACTCTCGCTCCTCGACCAGCTGATCGCCTTCGGCGGCGGCAAGGCGGGTGAGGCCGAGGCGCGCGCCATGCTCGGCACCGTTGCCCGCGACCACGTGGTGCGCATCGCCGAGCTGCTCGCCGCGCTCGATGCGGCGCAGCTGCTCCGGGGCGCGCAGGCGCTCGAGCAGTTCGCCCCCGACTACGGGCAGCTGCTCGATGAGCTCGCCGGACTCCTGGTGCGGGTGGGGCTGCGCCAGGCGGTGAGCGACTACGAAGGAGACGAGCTGTTCGCCCCGGAGGTCATCGAGCGGCTCGCGCGGACCCTGAGCGCGGAGGACGTCCAGCTCTTCTATCAGACGGCGATCACGGGCAAGCGCGATCTGCCCCTCGCGCCCGATCCCCGGACCGGCTTCGAGATGACGCTGCTGCGCATGCTGGCCTTCCGGCCCGCCGGGGCGGCAACGGCCGCCGCGGCGCCGGGCGCGTCCGCCGCCCGGCTCTCCGCCGCCGTCGGGCCGGGCTCGGGAGAAGCCGCACCCGGCCCGGCGCCCCGCTCGGCAGAAGCCGCGCCCGGCCCGGCGCCCGGGTCCTGGGCGTCGATCGTGAATGCGCTCGAGCTCGCCGGCGCCGCCCGGCAGCTCGCCAGCCACTGCGCGCTCATCGCGCGAGCGGGCCCGGTGGTGCGCCTGGCGCTCGATCCGCACAACCAGCAGCTGCGCACGCCGGCCCAGGAGGAGAAACTCGCGCAGGCACTGGCGCGCTACTTCGGCGAGCCGGTGCGGCTCGAGTTCCAGCAGTCCGGCGCCGGGGGCGAGAGTCCTGCGCTGCTCGCGCAGCGGGCCTCGCAGCAGGAGCTCTCGAGCGCGCGGCGCGCCTTCGAGGCGGACCCGGGGGTGCAGGGCCTGCGCGAGCGCTTCGGCGCCACCGTGCTGCCGGACACGGTCCGGCCGCTAAAATAACCACCTTCCTCAACGCGGCGCGCGGCGCCTGACGGACTCTCACCCATGCAGGGCAATTTCAACAACATGATGAAGCAAGTGCAGGCGATGCAGGCCAACATGCAGAAGGCCCAGGCCGAGATCGCCAGCCTCGAAGTGGTCGGCGAAGCCGGCGGCGGCATGGTGAAGATCACCATGACGGGCAAGCACGAGGTGAAGCGCGTGCAGATCGAGGCGGCGGTTGCAGGCGAGGACCGCGAGATGCTCGAGGATCTGATCGCGGCCGCCGCCAACGACGCCGTGCACAAGGTCGAGGCACGCGTGCAGGAGAAGATGAGCCACCTTACCGCGGGCCTGGCTCTGCCGCCGGGAATGAAACTGCCTTTTTAGCGTGAAGCACTCGCCGCATCTCGCACAGCTGATCGATGCGCTGCGCACCCTGCCCGGGGTCGGGCCGAAGACCGCGCAGCGGATGGCGTTCCACCTGCTGCAGGAGGGCCGGCCCGGGGCGCGCTCGCTCGCGAGCTCACTCGAGGCGGCACTCGAGTCCGTGGTCCGGTGCCGGCGCTGTCGCATGCTGACCGAAACGCAGCTGTGCTCGATCTGTTCCGCCCCGCAGCGCGAAGCCTCGCTCCTGTGCGCGGTCGAGTCCCCGGCGGATGTCGTGGCGATCGAGTCGTCCGGCAGCTACCGCGGCCGCTACTTCGTGCTGATGGGCCACTTGTCGCCGCTCGATGGGATCGGCCCCGAGCAGCTCGGACTGCGCGAGCTCGAGGCCATTCTCGACGAGGGCAGCGTGCGCGAGCTCATCCTCGCCACCAACTCGACCGTCGAGGGCGAGGCGACCGCGCACTACCTGGGCGAGCTCGCGGCCCGGCGCGGCATTCGCGCGAGCCGCATTGCCTACGGGGTGCCGGTGGGCGGTGAGCTCGAGTACGTCGACGGCGGCACGCTCGCGCACGCGCTCGCGGGCCGCCAGTCCGTATAGCGCGGCGGCGGTCCGGGGCCGGGCTCAGCGCCTGCGCTGCGGGCCCCTGGCTGCACTCAGCTCTTCGCGCAGGCGGCGCAGCCGCCGGTAGCTCTCGTAGCGGCGCGGGTGGAATGTGCCGGCGTCGAGCGCGGCGCGCACCGCGCAGCCCGGCTCCCGCATGTGGCGGCAGTCGGGAAAGCGGCAGGCGGCCGCCAGGCTCTCGACCTCGACGAAGCCGAGGGAGCGCGGCTCGAGACGGTCGATGGCGGGAGCGAAGTCGCGTACGCCGGGCGAATCGATGAGCCCGCGGCCCTCCGGCAAATCGAACAGCCGCGCCGCGGTCGTGGTGTGCCGCCCTTCATCCGCCCGCACCAGCTCGCCGACCGCTACCTGCTCCCCGGGCAGCAGCCGCGCCACCAGCGAGGACTTGCCGACGCCCGACTGTCCGACGAGTGCCGCCAGGGCGCCGGCCGGCAGCGCCGCGAGCAGCGCCGCCGTCCCGCCGCCGGTGCGCGCCGAGCAGCGCACGGCGGTATAGCCGGCGCGCGTGTAGGCCGCGAGCTCGGCGGCGAGCGAGTCATCGACACCGAGCTCATCCTTGTTCACCACCAGCGTGGCCGCGAGGTGCGCCGAGGCTGCCGCGGCGAGGTAACGGTCCACGACGAACAGGTCGGGGGCCGGCACCGGCGCCAGCACCACCAGCAGGTGCGAGAGGTTCGCGACCAGCGGCTCGGAGCGGCCGCGCAGATTGGTACGGTAGAGCGCGCTGCGCCGTGGCAGCACCTCGACGACGTGCAGCTCGTCGTGCCGTGGATCGGGGCGGCAGCGGACCTCGTCGCCGCACACGACCGTGAGCGAGCGTCCGAAGGGGCGGGCACGCAGCGGCCGGCCGGCCGCGTCGCGCACCGTCATGTGGCGCCCGTAGGTGGCGACCACGCGCGCCTCGAGTGTCTCGCCCGCGGGGGAGCGCCGCGGGGCGTCTGCTACACTTGCCTTCGATTGATCGCGCACCAAGCGACACGCTAGCACCTTCGCAGCCCACATGCCGAGCGCCGACTACCTGGTCTGGATCGATCTCGAGATGACCGGTCTGAAGCCCGACTCGGACTCGATCATCGAGATTGCCACGGTGGTCACCGACAAGGAGCTGACGGTGCTCGCCGACGGGCCGGTGCTCGCCATTCACCAGAGCGAGGATGTGCTCGCGCGCATGGATGCCTGGAACCAGCGTCAGCACGGCTCCTCGGGGCTGCTGGCGCGGGTGCGGGCGAGCCGGGTGAGCGTCGCCGAGGCCGAGCAGCGCACTCTCGAGTTCCTCAGCTCCCTCGTCACCGCCGGCAGCTCGCCCATGTGCGGCAACAGTATCTGCCAGGACCGCCGCTTCCTCGCGCGCTACATGCCGGAGCTCGAGCGCTTCTTCCACTACCGCAATCTCGACGTCAGCACCCTCAAGGAGCTGGCGCGCCGCTGGGCACCGGCCGTCGCCGACAGCTTCGCCAAGCAGGGGACGCACCTCGCGCACGCCGACATACACGAGTCGATCCGTGAGCTGCGGCACTACCGCGCGCGTCTGCTGGCGCCGGCCTGGCAGGCGGCGGCGCCGCCATGAATCTCGTGACGCACCGCGGCGGCTGCCATTGCGGTGCTGTGGCCTTCGAGGTGGACGCGCCGGCGCGTCTGACGGTGAGCGACTGCAACTGCTCGATCTGCCGCATGAGCGGCTACTGGCACCTCATCGTGCCGCGCACGCGCTTCCGGCTCGTGCAGGGAGCGGACAGTCTGACCGAGTACCGCTTCAACACCGGCACCGCGCGCCATCTGTTCTGCCGCCACTGCGGCGTAAAGTCCTTCTACGTGCCGCGCTCGAATCCCGACGGCTACAGCGTCAACGCGCGCTGCCTCGATCCCGCGACGATCGAGCACGTCGAGGTCGAGCCCTTCGACGACCGCGAGCGCGAGAAGTCCGAGGCGCGCATCAGGGATCTCGCGCGCTAGGTGGGCTTGCCGGGCTGAGCGTGCTGCGCCAGGAACAGCCAGGTCTCGATCACGGTATCGGGGTTCAACGACATGCTGCCGATGCCCTGATCGACCAGCCAGCGTGCCAGCTCGGGGTAGTCTGAGGGTCCCTGGCCGCAGATACCGACGTACTTGCCGCGCTTGCGGCAGGCGCTGATCGCCATGGCGAGCAGCCGCTTCACCGCGGCGTCGCGCTCGTCGAACAGTCTGGCCACGATCGCCGAGTCGCGATCGACCCCGAGCGTGAGCTGCGTCATGTCGTTCGAGCCGATCGACATGCCGTCGAAGTGATCGAGGTATTCCTCGGCGAGCAGCGCATTGGTCGGCAGCTCGCACATCATGATGACCTGCAGCCCGCCGGCGCCGCGCTTCAGGCCGTTGGCGGCGAGCAGCTCGGTGACCTGGCGTGCCTCCGCGACGCTGCGCACGAAGGGCACCATGACCGCCACGTTGGTGAGCCCCATGGTCTCGCGTACCCGCTTGAGCGCGCGGCACTCGAGCTCGAAGCACGGACGGAAGCTCTCGTCCGTGTAGCGCGAGGCGCCGCGGAAGCCGAGCATCGGGTTCTCCTCGTGCGGCTCGTAGCGTTCCCCGCCGATGAGATTGGCGTACTCGTTCGACTTGAAGTCGGAGAGGCGCACGATGACCTGCTCGGGCGCGAACGCGGCGGCGATCTGCGCAATGCCTTCGGCGAGCTTCTCGACGTAGAAGCCTACCGGGTCGGAGTAGCCGGCCATCTGCACGCGGATCTGCTGCTGCAGCTCGCCGTCGAGGCGCTCGAACTCGAGCAGCGCGCGCGGGTGCACGCCGATCATGCGATTGATGATGAACTCGAGGCGCGCGAGGCCGACACCGTGGTTCGGAATGGCGGCGAAATCGAAGGCGCGGTCGGGATTGCCGACGTTCATCATGATCTTGACGGGGATCTTCGGCAGCGCGTCGAGCTCGATCTGCTTGCGCTCGAATTCGAGCAGACCATCGTAAACCTGGCCGGTATCGCCCTCGGCGCACGACACCGTGACCGGCTGGCCGTCGCGGATGCGCTGCGTCGCATCGACGCAGCCGACCACCGCCGGGATCCCCAGCTCGCGCGCGATGATGGCGGCGTGACAGGTGCGGCCGCCGCGGTTGGTGACGATCGCCGCGGCGCGCTTCATGACCGGCTCCCAGTCCGGATCGGTGATGTCCGCGACCAGTACGTCGCCCGACTGCACGCGTGCGATCTCGCTCACGTCGCGGATGATGCGCGCGGGTCCGGCGCCGATGCGCTGACCGATGCTGCGGCCGCTGGCGAGCACCCGCGAGCGGCCCTTGAGCGTGTAGCGCTGGATACTGCGGCCGGCGTGGCTCTGCACCGTCTCGGGCCGCGCCTGCAGGATGAAGAGCTCGCCGCTGGCGCCGTCCTTGCCCCACTCGATGTCCATCGGCCGCCCGTAGTGCTCCTCGATGAGGAGCGCCTGACGCGCCAGGGCTTCGAGATCGGCGTCGCCGAGACAGAAGCGCCGCCGGTCGGCCTCGGCCACCTCGACGGTCACGACGCGCTCATCGCTCCCGGCCGGCGCGTACACCATCTTCACCGCCTTGCCGCCGAGGTTGCGCCGCACGATGGCGTGCTTGCCGGCACGGAGCGCCGGCTTGTACAGGTAGAACTCGTCCGGGTTGACCGCCCCCTGCACCACGGTCTCGCCCAGCCCCCACGCGCCGGTGATGAACACCACGTCTCTGAAGCCCGAGTCGGTATCGAGGGTGAACATGACGCCGCTCGCGCCGAGATCGCTGCGCACCATGTGCTGCACGCCCGCGGACAGCGCTACGGCGCCGTGCTCGAAGCCCTGGTGCACGCGGTAGGAGATCGCCCGGTCGTTGAACAGCGAGGCGAACACCCGGTGCATCGCGTCGAGCACCGCGGCCTCGCCGCACACGTTGAGGAAGGTCTCCTGCTGCCCGGCGAACGACGCCTCCGGCAGATCCTCGGCGGTAGCCGAGGAGCGCACTGCGACCGCCACCTCGCGTCCGTTGCTGATGCGCGCGAGCTCCGCACTCACGGCCTGCGTGAGGGCGGCGCTGAACGGCGTCGCCAGGATCCACTGGCGGATGCGCGCGCCGCTCGCGGCGAGCTTCACCACGTCCTCGACGTCGAGGCCCGCGAGCTCGGCGCCGATGCGCGCCGCCAGCCCGCCTTGTGCGAGGAACTCGCGATAGGCGCGTGCGGTGGTGGCGAAGCCGCCCGGCACGCGCACGCCGAGCTTGCCGAGCGCGCCGATCATTTCTCCGAGCGAGGCGTTCTTGCCGCCGACGGTCTCGACGTCGCGCGCACTCACGCGCTCGAAGGGGATTACGTAGTCGTTCAAGTGGGTTCCTCCGGGACGCTTGCCCGGCTGCGCGAGCGGTGGAACACTTGCCGCGCGTGGCATGCGCCGCGTGCCAGTCCCAGCCGAGCCATGAGCCGTCGAACCATCTTTTTCGTCTCGGACCAGACCGGCGTGACCGCCGAAACGATGGGCCACAGTCTCATGACCCAGTTCGAGGGGGTGGAATTTCGCGCGGTGACTTTGCCATTTGTGTCGAGCATTGACAAGGCGCAGGAGGTGGTCCGGCGCATCAACCGCGCACGCCAGGACGAGGGACTGAAGCCGATCGTGTTCAGCACGCTGGTACAGGACGAGCTGCGCGACATCGTCGCGGGTGCCGACGGCCTGTTTCTCGATTTCTTCGCCGCCTTCGTCGGCCCGCTGGAGCGCGAGCTGGCGATGCGCTCCACGCATCGTGCCGGGCGCGCGCACGGCATCGCCGATCTCGCCACCTACACCACGCGCATCAACGCAACCAACTTCGCGCTCGCCAACGACGACGGCACCGGCGGCGACTACGGGCACGCGGACGTGGTGCTGATCGGGGTGTCGCGGGTCGGCAAGACGCCGACCTGCGTCTACATGGCTCTGCAATACGGGGTGTTCGCGGCCAACTATCCGCTCAACGAGGATGATCTCGAGATTGGCAAGCTGCCCGCGCGGCTCGAGCCCTACCGCGCCAAGCTCTACGCGCTCACCATCAAGCCGGAGCGGCTGCAGCAGATCCGCGCCGAGCGCCGCCCCGAGAGCCGCTACGCCTCGCGGGCGCAGGTGCAGTACGAGCTGCGCGCGGCCGAGGCACTGTTCGCGCGTTACGCGATTCCCTCGCTCGAAACCACCGAGTGCTCGATCGAGGAAATCGCCAGCCGGATTCTCAACACTACCGGAATCGAGCGGCGTCTGCGGCCCTGAGTGTGCGCAGCGCCCGGGTCGCACGAAACTTGCAGGCGCTCCCGGCTGGCTGAGCGGCGACAAAACGCGCACTCGTCGGCTTGCGCAGCGGGACTGAAGCGTTATAGTCGGTGCGTGCTCGCAAACGACACACTGACTCGCGTCTCCTGGCGCGCCCGGCCGCGCAGCTTCGTCGCGCTGATGGGGCTCTACGAGAGCAACTTCATCCGCCTCGGCTGGCTCGCCGCGAGCCTGACCGCGCTCGAGGGCTGCCATCGTTCCACGGTAGCCGGCGACTGTGACCTCCTTCTCACCGTGACCGAGCGCTCGCCCTATACGAGTACCGTGGCGCTGAGCTATCTGCTCCCCGAGGGGGAGGGTGCCAGCCCCTACCCCGACATGCGGCTGCGCATCTACCACGACGCGCATCTGGTCGAAGCCCAGCAATGGGCCGTGGTTCACAGGCAGCCGCTGCTCAAGGCGCTGCGCAGCCGCGCGGAGCGTGAACTGGATCAGCGCTGGGCACGCAACATGATGTTAAACAAGTGGCTGGAATACTGCGTGGAGCGAGGTCATCGCTTCTCATCCCGCACAAGGCTCGGCGCCGGCGCATGAGAAGGGGCGGTCGCCCGCCCGATTTCTCATGAACGCTTTGCGACAACTCGGATTCCTCAAGCTGAACCTGCGCCCCGACGGCGGCGCCGCCGATCCCGAGCACCGGGTCATCGAGCTGTTCCGCAATCGCGCGGAGCTCAAGAAGGCCTACGGCGGGCTGCAGGAAGAAACCTACCGTCTCAAGGACCTCCTCAAGCAGCAGGAGGCGGCCACGCAGCGCGTCCAGGGCATGCTGAACGAGCTCGAGGGACGCCTCGGTACCAACGAGACCGCCTACGCGACGCTCGCGTTCTATCAGTTGCGGCGGCTGTGGCAGAGCGGGCGCGAGCTCATCCAGCAGCTGGTCGCGGACCTCTCGCGTCAGCAGGATGAGCGCGAGCGCAAGGCGCATCTCGCGCTCCACAACCGCCAGCAGTTCGCGCGCCGGCAGACGGCCGAGGGTCAGCTGGCCGTGGCGCGTGCGCTGAGCGACGAGACCGCAGCTCTGGTGGCGCAGCTCGAGAACGAGCACCGCTCGCTCAAGCGCTTCTGGCACTACTTCAAGCGCCGCGCCCTCGAGCGGCGCATCCACGGCGCCCAGGCGGCCGCGGCCGCCGCGAGCGCTTCGCGTGCCGAATGCGAGGCGCAGCTCGACGCGGTCAATATGGAGCCGCTGCCCGAGTTTCCGGGGCTGTCGCTCGATGCGCGCCGCGCCATCAATCTCGCGGCGATCGCCTACGCCGGGGTGCTGTGCCGGCGCCTCAAGGTGATCGAGAAGCCGCTGCTGCAGATGGCGCGCGAGGCGACCGCGCGGCGCGCGGCGGCCGACGTCTACGGTACTCCCAAGGAATGCGTGCTGCTGATGGCGCAGATCAGCCGCGCCCAGCGGCTGATCGCGAACCGCGACGTGCTCGCCGAGGAGATCCGCGCGCAGACCGAGACGCTCCAGCCCCTGGTGAGCTATCGCGGCCCCGCCGACACCTGCCCGGCCAGCGATTCCATCGGCGCCGCTGCGGGCAGCGCCGACCCGCACGTACCGAACGTGCTCGCCGAGGATACCTGGGACCTGTTCCGCGTCCTGTTGCGGTAGCAGTTCGCCTTAGGCAGAGTTACCCGGCGCGCGCGGTCTTCTGCACCGGCGTCGGGCGCACGCCCGTGACCACGTCCGTCATGATCTGCGCGGCCTGATCGAGCATGACGTCGGGCAGGCTCTCCTTGGCCTTGTCGAGCTCGGCGACGGTCTTCAGCGGCGGCAGGTTCTTGGCGACGCGTCGGTTGTTCTCGCGCTCCAGCCGCTCCTTGTCCGCGCGCGCGCGCTCTTCGCGCCGCAGCTTGAGATTCAGCGACACGCTGTGCTGCTCGCGCAGATTGTCGATGGCGGCGATGTCCGAGACCAGCCAGCGGTAATCTGGGTCGTGCTGCGCGCGCGCATCCTCGGCGGAGGCGAGCAGCGCCACCGAGGGCTCGGTTGCCGCGACGGTGCTGGTCTTGAAGGGCACGCCGGCAATGCGGTCCCAGGGGAGCGAGGATTCGAGGGCGCTCTCGCCGACTTCCTTGGTATCGAGCACCGAAGCGAGCGGAATGTCGGGCTCGACGCCGCGATGCTGGGTGCTCTCGCCGGTCACGCGATAGAACTTGCCGATCGTCACCGTGAGCTGCCCGTTCACGGGCTCCTTCGACCAGCGATCGAGAGGTACGAGATTCTGCACGGTGCCTTTGCCGAAAGTGGTCTGACCGATGATCAGGCCGCGATGATAGTCCTGGATCGCACCCGCGAAGATCTCGGAGGCCGAGGCGCTCATGCGGTCGACCAGCACGGCGAGCGGGCCGTCGTAGGCGGGGGCGGTCTCCGGGTCGTCGAGCACCTCGAGCCGCCCGGTAGTATCGCGCAGCTGCACCACCGGCCCGTGGTTGATGAACAGGCCGGTGAGCGCGGTGGCCTCCGGCAGGTAGCCGCCGCCGTCGCCGCGCAGATCGAGCACCAGGCCGTCGATGTTCTCGCTCTTGAGCTCGCGCAGCAGTCTCGCCACGTCGCGCGTCGTGCTGCGGTAGTTCTCATCGCCCGCATTCTGCGCGGCGATGTCCTGATAAAAGCCGGGCACCGTGATGACGCCGATGCGGAAGGTGCGGCCGTTGCGGGCCACGGTCTTCACGTCCTTGTGGGCGGCCTGGGCCTCGAGCGTGATCTTGTTGCGGACGAACTCGAGCACCTTCTCGGGGCTGCCGGGAGCGGCGCCGCCGGGCAGGACCTGCAGCCGCACGCTCGTGCCCGCCTTGCCGCGGATCAGCTGTACGACGTCATCGAGCCGCCAGCCGATGACGTCGGTGAGCGAGCCCTCGTGGCCCTGGCCCACACCGGTGATGCGATCGTTGGTCTTGAGCGTGCCTGCGACCGCCGCGGGACCGCCCTCGATGATGTTCATGATCGTCACGTAATCGTCCACGACCTGCAGCGAGGCGCCGATGCCGTCGTAGTTGAGGCTCATCTGGATGCGGTATTCCTCGGAGCTGCGCGGGGAGAAGTAGCTCGAGTGCGGGTCGAAGGCGCGGGCGTAGGCGTTCATCAGGTTCTCGAACACGTCCTCGCTCGTCACCTGATCGATGCGCTTCAGCACCCGCTCGTAGCGCTTGCGCAGGATGTCGGCGGCGTCCGGCCACGGCTTGCCGGTCAGGAGCAGCGACAGCGCGTCGTTCTTGACGCGCCGTCTCCACAGGTCATCGAGCTGCGCCTGATCGGCCGGCCAGGGCGCATGCTGGCGCTCGAACTCGTACGATTCGTCGACGTTCCAGTCCGGCTCGGCCTTCAGCAGCGCGAGCGCGTACTGCATGCGCTCGCGATTGCGCTGCTGGAAGCGCGCGAACATGAGGTACGCCGGGTCGACGCTCCCGGTGCGGATCATGTCGTCGAACTGGTAGCGGTAGGCGGAGAATTCGTTGACGTCCGAGGCGAGCAGATAGCTGCGCTGCGGATCGAGGAACTCGAGGTAGCGCTGGAAGACGATGTCCGACATCCGGTGGTCGATCGGCGCGTGGCTGTAGTGCGCCTCCTCGAGTATGCGGCCGATCTTGCGCGCGGTGGCGCGCTGGGCGTCGGTCGGAGCGATCGCTCCGGGCGGCAGGAGCGAGGGGCTGGCCGGGGCCTGCACGGAGCCGGCGAGCGCGAGCGCCGCCAGTGCCACCAGGCACGCAGTTATCCAGCCGGAGGAACGGCGCAGGGACTCGGTCATCGGGTCGGCTCACAGCTTCGGTAAAATCTTAGAGCTAGGCTAGAGCGGACCGTTCGTCTTTAGCAAGTGCGGTGCTCACAAGCATGAAGCCTTTAACAGCGCTGCTCGCGATTCTGGCGGGTTCGGCCGTGGCCCTGGCGGCCGGCCTGATCATGACCTGGATCGTCATCCTGCTGCTCCCCGGGGATGAGCAGCGCTTCGCCCCCGAGCACGCCCACCTGCTGCGCGCCATCCTGGTTTTTACCCTGTTTGCGGCGGCCTCGGGCGCGAGCTTCTACGGGCAGCTGCGGGAGCGGCGCTGGCGCGGGGGGGCGCACGGCGCGACCCTGGCGGTCTTTGCCCTCGTGCTGTGGCTCTACTGGCCTCAATAGCGCCGCAGGAGGGGTGCCAGGCGCAGCAGGGCGAGAAAGCCCCGGACGAGCAGGAGCAGCGCCAGCGGGCCGAGGGCTACGACCCAGAAGACCGCCGAGCCATGGGCGAGGCCCACGACATAATCTGCCAGCAGGGCCCAGGGGCCGGCTTTGGGGTTGTCGCCGTGCGTGTAGGGGCCGAGGACCCGGTTGCCGCCGAGCCAGATCAGGAAGGGCATCGCGAGCAGGCCCACCGCGAAGGCCAGCCCGGCGACGATCAGCTCACGCCGCGCCCGGGACAGCCCGGCGAATGACTGCCGGGCGCGGGCGAGGCGCTCGAAGGGCGTGGTGACCATGGGCGCGGGCATAATAACGTTCTCATGCGGAAAATCAGAGCCGCCGTCATCGGGGTCGGCTACCTCGGCAGATTCCACGCCCAGAAGTACGCGCAGGCGGAGGGCTGCGAGCTCGTCGCCGTGGTCGACCCGAGGCCGGACGCCCGCGAACAGGTCGCGGCGGAGCTGAAGACCCGCCCGCTGGCCGAGTACCGCGGGCTGCTGGGCGCGGTCGATGCGGTGAGCGTCGTGACCCCGACGCCGCTGCATTTCGGGATCGCACGCGATTTTCTCGGGCGCGGCGCGCACGTGCTCGTCGAGAAGCCGATCACCGAGAGCGCGAGCCAGGCGCGCGAGCTCATCGCGCTCGCCGCCAGCGTGCACCGCATCCTGCAGGTGGGGCACCTCGAGCGCTTCAACGCGGCGATTCTCGCCGCCCTGCCGCACCTCACCGCGCCGCGCTTCGTCGAGTGCCACCGGCTCGCCCCGTATCGCGAGCGGGGCACCGACGTGAACGTGGTCCTCGACCTCATGATCCACGACATCGACATCGTGCAGACCATCGTCGGTGGACCGATCAGCACCATCGATGCCATCGGCACTCCGGTGTTCTCGGACGAGATCGACATCGCCAACGCCCGCATCCGCTTCGAGAATGGCTGCGTCGCCAATGCCACCGCCTCGCGCGTGAGCCTGAAGACCGAGCGCAAACTGCGCATCTTCGAGGACGACGCCTATCTCTCGCTCGATCTGCAGCAGAAGATCGTCACGCACATCCGCAAGCGCGCCTCGACCGGGGCGCCGGGGGATCTGCCGGTCAGCATCGAGGAGCAGAGCCTCGAGCAGGGCGACGCGCTCAAGGCGGAGATCGATTCCTTTCTCGACTGCATACGCAGCGGCCGGCCGCCGGTGGTACCGGGCGAAGCCGGACTCACGGCGCTCGAAACCGCGATGCGCATTACCGCGCAGGTCGACGAGTCGCTCGCGAACCGCAAGGCCCGGGCTTAAGAGGTAAGCGATGTCGAAGGCCCCCGAGCATTTCCGCAAGCCGCCGCGGCCGGTGACGGTCGCGGCGCTGCAGATGTCCTGCGACTGGGACCGCCGCGGCAACATGGCCCGCGCCGAGCAGCTGGTGCGCCAGGCCGCCGCTTCGGGGGCGCAGGTCATCCTGCTGCCGGAGCTGTTCGAGACGCCGTACTTCTGCATCGAGCAGGACGCCCGGCACCTCGGCCTGGCGCATACCGTCACTGACGATCCCGCGGTGCGCCACTTCAGTGCCGTCGCGCGCGAGCTCGGCGTGGTGCTGCCGATCAGCTTCTTCGAGCGCGCCGGGCCGGCTTACTTCAATTCCATCGCGATCCTGGATGCCGACGGCACCAACCTCGGCGTCTACCGCAAGAGCCACATCCCCAACGGCCCGGGCTACCAGGAGAAGAACTACTTCTCCCCGGGCGACACCGGCTTTCGGGTGTGGCAGACGCGCTTTGCGCGCATCGGGGTCGGTATCTGCTGGGACCAGTGGTTTCCGGAAACCGCGCGCGTCATGGCGCTGCTCGGCGCGGAGCTTTTCTTCTTCCCCACCGCGATCGGCAGCGAGCCGCCGCCCGCCGCCCCGGTGAACTCTCGCGAGCACTGGCAGCGCACCCAGCAGGGCCATGCCGCAGCGAACCTGACGCCGCTCATCGCCGCCAACCGCTACGGCCTCGAGCGCTCGCTTCAGGACCCGGAGCGGCTGTACATCCGCTTCTACGGCTCCTCGTTCATCGCGGACTCTATGGGCGCGAAGGTCGCCGAAGCGCCGGAGGCGGGCGATGCGGTGCTCGTGCACGAGTTCGATCTCGAGGCGACGCGCGAGCTGCGCGACAACTGGTTCGTGTTCCGCGACCGCCGGCCGGATCTCTACGGGTCCCTGGCCTCGCTCGATGGCCGGTCACCCCC
>DASQIP010000057.1:0-37644 GCA_035631515.1 Steroidobacteraceae bacterium | reverse complement strand
TTCTCGAGCGCCTGATCGAGGGAGCGGGTCGCCTGCGCGATGTCACCCGTGCGCATCCAGATGAGCTCCGCCAGCCGGTCGTGGGCATCGGCGCGGCGCGGATCCAATCTGACACACTCGCGCAGGGCGAGCTCGGCCTCGCCGAAGCGCTCGAGGGTGAGGAGACTGCGGGCGTGCGTGTAGTGCAGCGCCGCGGTCGGCCGGGCGCGCAACAGGGTCTGGCGCGCGACGCGCTCGGCTTCCTGCGGCTGCTGGGCCGCATTCAGCGCGACCGCCAGCGCATGAGTCGCGACCGGGTTGTCCGGAGCCTGCGCGACCACGCGCCGATAGTTGGCCACCGCCTCGGCCTGGCGGCCGAGAGCGGCATAGGCCGCGACGTGCAGCGCCGCGAGATCGGCGTCGGCCTTCCCGCTATTGCACCACGGAGTGGCGACCTCGAGCGCCAGGGCCGGCTGGCCCGTGTCCAGGTAGAGGCGAGTCAACAGGAGCGCCGCGCGCGGATACGGCGGCAGGCCCTCGACGGCACGCCGCAACAGGGGTACGGCCTCGGCGCTGCGGCCCGAGAGAAGCAGGACTTCAGCGAGCGTCGTCAGCGTGGGAGCCGAGGTGGGGTCGATCTCGAGGGCGCGCCGCAGCAGCGACTCGGCCTGGCTCGCCTCGCCCAGGGCCTGCTTGGTGCCGGCCAGCAGCCGCAGCCCTTCGACGTAAGCTGGGTTTGCGGCTACCAGCGATTCCAGTTGCGCGTGCGCGGCTGCGTACTGACCGGACTGAAGCAAGCCGCTGATGCGGCGCATGGACTCAGCCAGCGGTACCGACATGGCAGCCTCTGAAGGCGCGGATCCCCTCAGTGCAGCTCGCGAATGCGGATGTGCCGGATCGCGAGCGCCCCGGGGTGATCCCCCTGTATCCCGATGAGGCCGCTCGCTGCCAGCCCGTAATTCGGGTACCTGGCGAACTTGCTCGCCGCGACGCGCTGCTTCCAATCCTCGCTCCCGAGCTCGTACTCGACGACCTTTACACCGTTCAGCCAGTGCTCGACGTGATTGCCGCGCACCACGAGGCGCGTCCTGTTCCAGTGGTCGAATGGCTTTTCGACACCGGGCCGCACGCCGTACAGCGCATAGTCGGACCCCGCGGCGGTGAGCGGGCTCCTGCCGTCCTCGGCGTTAGCGTCGTCGAGCAGCTGGTACTCGGGCGCGCTCCAGTAGATGTGGTCGTACTCGCGTGTGCCGCGGTAGAAGATGCCGCTGTTGCCGGCCTTGCCGATCTTCCATTCGAGCTCGAGCTCGAAGTTGGCGTAGTCGCGCGTCGTGACCAGATCGTCGACATCTCCATCCTTCGAGAGGATGCCGCCCGCAACGTGCCAGCCCGCTGGCAGGCCGGGCTCCTTCCAGCCACGCCAGTCGGGCGCGCCGTGGTCCTCGAGCAGCGCGCGCCAGCCGTCCGCGGAGCGCCCCTGCTCCGCCGCGAGGCTGGCGGCGCCCACCAGGGAAATTGCGAGCAGCGCGCAGCCGAGTGTCGTCTTCTTCATCGATCGCTCCTTGGAATTCGCCCGTCCGTCAAACTGGTTCGTCCGTCACGTCAGGTTCAGCTTCCTGAGCAGCTCGGGCGGCGCCCCGTCAAAGCTCGTGAGCGGCACGTTGCCGATGTAGCCGAGATCCTTGCGTCCGGCGGGACTCGAGTAGAAGGCCGCGGCGGTCAGATCCCGGTAGAGCGCGAAGAAATGCGCCGCCTCGCGGTGTTCGGGCGCGGCCCGCGTCGCGTCGCAGAGCAGATCGCAGACGGCCGTTTGCGCGGCGGCGTCGAGCTCCGCAAATCCCCTGGCTCCGCGCCGCGCGCCTTCGGCGTCCAGCCAGGCGAAGCCCCCGAGCACGACCGGCCGGTCGTGCTGTTGCGTCGGGTAAGGCGCGCTCACCCACTCGTCGATGAAGTCGACGACGCCCACGCTCGATGCGCCCGGGGAGTGCTCGTCCGCCGGAATGATGAGGTCCGAGAGTACCGCCGCGAGCCGCCGCTGGGCGGCGGTGAACGTGAGCGGCCAGAACTCTCCGCGCTTGTGCGCCGTCACGAGGTCGGGGTCGGGGCCATAGCCCGGCGCGGCGGGTGGCCGCGGCAGCGCCGTGCCGTGCAACGCCTGTCCTGGCGCTGCCCGCCATGCCGGCCAGGCTGCGCTCGCAGCCAGCATCCACTTGATCGTAGTCCGGCGGTCCATCACAGCTCCTTGCGGCGCAGCGACGCGACGATATGATCCGCCGCGCGCCAGGCGATCGCCATGATGGTGAGCGTCGGATTCTTGTCGGCGTTCGAGGGGAATACCGCACCGTCGGTGATGAAGAGGTTGGGCACGTCCCAGGTCTGGCACCACTGGTTGGTGACCGAGACCTTCGGGTCCGCTCCCATGATGGCGCCGCCGACCTCGTGGATGATGAGCCCGCCGGGAGCGATTGCCCTGGCGCCGTCGGTCTCGATCTTCTCCGGCTTGCCGCCCATCGCCTCGATGATGTCTGCGAAGGTGCGCTGCATGTGCGCGGCCTGGCGCGTCTCGTGCTCGGAAAACTGCCAGTGGAAGCGCAGCACCGGGATGCCGAACTTGTCCTTGATGCCGCCTGGGTCGATCTCGCAATACGAGTTCTCGTTCGGGATCATCTCGCCGCGCCCGCTGAAGTACACGAAGGAGCCGTAGTAGCGCCGCACGTCCTCCTTGAACTTCTTTCCGTAGTTGCCGCCGGTGAGCCACTCGAGGCCGGTGCCGGTACCGGGCCCCGGCATGCGCTTGCCGCCGCCGAACTCGATGTGATAGCCGCGCGCAAAGCCGAGCTTGCCGGCGAGCTGCTCCCGGTAGAGCCACCACGGCGTGTAGAGCTGATGGCCGTCGGCGGCGTCCTCGTTGAGCGGCGGCAGGCTCTCGAGCAGCGGCACCTGTCCCGACACGTCGCTCCCGACCGTATCCATCAGATACCGCCCGACCTTGCCGCTCGAGTTCGCGAGCCCGTCGGGGAAGCGCGCGCTCTTCGAGTTGAGGAGGATGCGCGCCGACTCGCAGGCGCTCGCCGCCAGCACCACGACGCGGGCGCGGGCGTGCTGGTGGGCGCCGGTAGTGCGGTCCACGTAGCTCACGCCGGTCGCGCGTCCGTCGGCGCCGAGCGTGACCTCGTACACCATGGCATCGGTCGTGATGTCGAGGTTGCCGGTGGCGAGTGCCGGCGGCAGATGCACGGTCGTCGACTGATAGTTGGCGCGAATCGAGCAGCCGCGCCCGCACGGGGTCGCCCACAGACACGGGGCGCGGCTCGCCATATCGGCGGCGAGGATCTTCTGCGCCCTGGCGTTGCCCGGATGGAGGCGCTGCGGGTTCGTCGTGTGATCGAGCGCCCGGGTCAGCACCGCGCGGTGACCCGGTATCGCCGGGATGCCGAGGCGCTTCATACCCTTGGCAATGAGGTAGTCGCTCACGATGGGCTTCGGCGGCGGCAGGAGACACCCGGGCGGGGAGTTCGGTGTGTTCTCGAGGCCCTCGCTCGTGCCGTACACGCCGATCAGGAGCTCGACCTTGTCGTAGTAGGGCGCCACGTCCTCGTAGCTGATCGGCCAGTCGAAGCCGAGCCCGTCGCGGCTGCGCGGTTTGAAGTCGTAGGGGCCGTTGCGCAGCGAGATGCGTCCCCAGTGGTTGGTGCGCCCGCCGAGCATGCGCGCCCGCCACCAGTCGAAGCGCCCGCCGTGATCCTCGGTGGTGCGCACGTAGGGCTCGCCCGGCACCTGCCAGCCGCCGTCCACGGTCGCGTCGTAGAAGCCGAAGGGCTTCTGCGGCGTACCGACACCGCCCAGGGGAGCGAGGTCGGGCGTCTGGAACATCGGCGTCTCGCTCTCGGGCCGGTAGCGGCGCCCGGCCTCGAGCATCAGCACCCGGGCTCCCTCCATGGAGAGCGTGTAGGCAGTCTGCCCGCCGGCGGCACCCGATCCGACCACGATCACGTCGTAGGCGCGCTGCTGGGATTTCGGGGTTACGAACGGCATGGCACCTCTCGCGCGCAGATCTCAGGAGCGGTAGGGCTCGCGGCCGACGCCCTGCGGGGCGATGCCCTGCGCCGCGAGCACCTCGTGCTGGAGCGCGTACATGGCGGCCGCAGCCTCATCGATCGCCCGCGTGAAAGCGAGCGAGCCGGCCAGGATCGGCTTCAAGCGCTCCTTGTCCTGAATGCGGGCCGGCGGATATTCATGCTCCACGACGAGGAAGGTCTTCTCCGGGTCGATGGCGAGCAGCTCGCGCGCGGCGAGCTGGTGATCCAGCCAGTCGACCGAGCGATTCTGCAGGTAAGCGAGCGGATCATGGCGCGCGGTGCCCGGCAGCTCGTGCTCGGCCAACACCGTCTGCTTCTTCCAGGCGTTGAGCTGCGCAGCCGGGTCCGAGCTCGGCTCCGCGCCGTGCCAGTCGCCGCGCTGCATCGTCTGCCCGCCGTAGCCCCACGCCGCAACGCCCTTCGATTCGATGACCTGGCCTTTGACGTGAAAGCCGCCGATCAGAAAATTGTAGCCGGTGTCCTTCAGGTACTGGAACACGGAGCGCGAGTCCTGGCCCATGAGGATGGCGTGCGAGGGGTCGTAGTGGATGCGGAACTGATCGCCGACCCCGTGGCGCTCGCAGATACGGTGCAGGGCGATCCATGGGCCCGGCGCGTAGGCGATGTTGTTGTGCCAGCTGTCGCTCACGTTCCAGCCCGGCATCGGGCACTGCTCGACGCGGAAGGTGAGGCCGCGGGCCCTGGCCTCCTTCAGCAGCGGCACGAACACCGTCTCGAACATGACGAGATTGCCGTCCATGCTCAAGTTGGGATTGCGCCCGACGAAGCCCGTGACGGCATCCGTCCCGAGCAGCACCGCGGCGTCGAACACCTTGAGCATGAGCTGGTGCTTCCGGCTGCGCACCGCCTCGTCGGCCGCCAGCATGTTGTCGAAATAGCCGAGGTCCGAGAGCCCCACTCCGGTCGAGCGCAGCGCGCGCCGCACGCGCGCGGCGCGGCTCGCGTCGAAGGGCGAGCGCAGGTCGAGCGTGTTGGCCACGGGGTCGAGCATCGCCGCGGCCGGCACGTCGCTCTCGCTGGGATGCAGGGCCGCCGACAGCTCGATGTTGGGCGCCCCGATCTCGGCGGCGAAGGCGAGCCACTCCTCGATGGCGAGGTCCGGGTCGGCGTCGCGCCTGGGCCGCGGCGTCAGCTCCTGGAGCGCCGCGGTGAGGATGCTCAAGCGCATCCGGCGCGGCCGGAACTCAGCTCCCGGCATACGTCACCCTCTCGTTGCGGAACGCCGCCGCGAACAGCGCGAACACCACCGCGGCGAATGCGGCCGGGTAGAGCCAGATGGCCTTCCAGTCGTGCGCGCCGCCCGAGACGTACAGGTCGTCGATGAGACCTGCGGCCCAGAATCCCGCCAGCATGCCGAGGCCGTAGGTGGCGAGCGTGATCAGCCCCTGGGCGGCCGCCTTGTGCGCAGCGCCGGCCTTGGAGTCGGTGTAGATCTGGCCGGAGACGAAGAAGAAGTCGTAGCACACCCCGTGGAGCGCAATGCCGATGATCAGCATGAAGGTGAGCTCGTGCGCATTGCCGAAGGCGAACAACACGTAGCGGGCGGCCCAGGCGAGCATGCCGACGAGCAGCGTCGCCTTCATGCCGAAGGTGCGCAGGAACAGCGGGAGCAGCAGCATGAACAGCACTTCCGACATCTGCCCGATGGTCTGCTTGCCGGTCGCGTTGGCGACCTGAATCTCGGTGAGGAACTGGTTGGCGTTCTGGTAGTAGAAGGCGAGCGGAATGCAGATCAGCACCGACGCCAGGAAGAACACCGCGAAATTACGCTCCTTGAGGAGCACCAGGGCATCGAAACCGAGCGCCCGTCCGAGGCCGCCGCCCTCCCCGGCCGCAGGCAGCGGCGGCGTGCGCGGCAGGGTGAAGGCATAAGCGCCGAGCACGAGCGATGCGACCGAGCACATGAGGAATGTCTCGCGCAGCCGCCCCGCGGCGATGCCGGCGTGCGAATCCCAGGCGAAGAGGTAGCTGATCACGAGCCCCGCGACAATCCAGCCGATCGTGCCCCACACCCGCAGCCCGGGGAAATGGCGCGAGGGGTCGTCCATCTGGCGGAACGCGATCGCGTTCACCAGCGCGAGCGTCGGCATGTAGAGGATCATGTACGCGAGCAGCACGGGGTAGAAGGCGCCGAAGGCGCGGGTGCTGTAGAGGGCGTACATGAGGATCCCGCCGGCGATGTGGAACACACCGAGCAGCCGCTCGGCGTTGAAGTAACGGTCGGCGACCAGACCGACGATGAACGGGGCGATGATCGCGCCCCAGGCCTGGGTGCCGTAGGCGAGCCCGGTCTGCGCTCCGCTCGCGTGCAGGTTCGCGGCGAGGTAGCTGCCCATCGTGACGAACCAGCCGCCCCAGACGAAGAACTCGAGGAACATCATGGCGCACAGACGCGCCCTGGTAACGGAGCTCATGTGTATCGTGTTGCTCTTGCCTATAGACGCATCCAGGCCGACCCGGCGCGCGAGCTCGCGACCGCCTGCTCGATGAAGCGCAGGCCCCGCATACCGTCCTCCACGCCCGGGTAATCGCGCAGCGGCGACTGGCCGCGGCCGGCGCGGCGTACGTCTTCGATGAAGCCGCGGTAGACGTTCGCAAACGCCTCGAGATAGCCCTCGGGGTGGCCGGCGGGGATACGGGTCGCCGCCCGTGCGGAGGCGCTCAGGTATCCCTGCCCCGTCCGCCGCAGCTCCCAGGGCTTGCCGGCCGGCTTGAAGATGAGCGTATTGGGCTCGTGCTGGTGCCACTCGAGCCCGGCGCGCGTTCCGTATACGCGCAGCGCGAGCCGGTTCTCGTCCCCGCAGGCGATCTGCGAGCACACCAGCGTGCCCTTGGCGCCGCCCTCGAGCCGCACCAGCATATTGGCATCGTCATCGAGCCGCCGGCCCGCGACGAAGGACGTGAGATCGGCGCACACCGCCTCGATGCGCCGGGCGGTGACGAACTCGAGGAGGTTCGCCGCGTGAGTACCGATGTCGCCGACCGCGCCCGCGAGCCCGGCACGCGCCGGATCGGTGCGCCATTCGGCCTGTTTGTTGCCGCCGCGCTCGAGCGGCTCCATGAGCCAGTCCTGCGTGTACTCGACCAGTACCTTGCGGATCTCGCCGAGCTCGCCGCCGTGCACCAGCGCGCGCGCCTCGCGCACCGCCGGATAACCGGTGTAGTTGTGGGTGAGCGCGAACAGCGTCGTGCCCGCCTCGACGAGCCGCACCAGCTCCTCTCCCTCGGCTACGTCAAGGGCGAGCGGCTTGTCGCAGATCACGTGGATGTCCGCCCCGAGAAAGGCGCGTGCGACCGGGTAGTGCAGGTGATTCGGGGTCGCGATGATTACGAAGTCGATGCCGTTGGCGTCGGCCGACTCGGTGCGTGCCATCTCCTCGTAGGAGGTATAGGCGCGCTCCAGCGACCACTCCGCGGCGCTGGCGCGCGCGATCTCCGCCCGCGAAGACATGGCACCGGCGACCACCAGCGCCTGTCCGTCGAGCTCGGCGGCCATGCGATGCACCGAGCCGATGAAGGCGCCGCGCCCGCCGCCCACGATGCCGGCCCGCAGGCGGCGCTCAGGGGGGGCGGACGTGGCGGTCGGGCACATCGGACGAATGCTAGCGCATTTCGCCGCCCCGACCCGAGGCCGATCGCGGCCGAAGGCCGCGGGCCTAGACGTTCGAGTCGGGGAAGGAGGCCTTGCGGCGGTTCATATAGTCGAGCAGCGCCTCGTCCACCGCGGGATCGAGCGGCGGCGCCTCGTACTCCTCGAGCTGCTTCTTCCACAGGGCGTTGGCGCGCTGGATCATGTCCCTGGCACCCTCCGCCTCCCACTGCTCGACGCTGTTGTTGTCGGCGAGCGGCGAGCGGTAGAAGGCCGTCTGGAAATTCGCCTGCGTGTGGGCGCAGCCGAGGAAATGCTTGCCCGGCCCGACCTCGCGGATCGCATCGAGCGCCTGGCCGTTCTCGGAGAGATCGACCCCGGCGAGCAGCGTATGCATCATGCCGGCCTGGTCGACGTCCATGACGAACTTCTCGTACCCCATGGCGAGCCCGCCCTCGAGCCAGCCGGCGGTGTGCAGCACGAAATTGACGCCGCCGAGGCAGGTCGGGATCAGAGTGTTGGCCGACTCGTAGGCGGCCTGCGCATCCGGAATCTTCGCGGCGCACAGCGCACCACCCGAGCGGAACGGCACCCCGAGACGCCGCGCCAGGGCTGCCATCACGTACAGCACCAGGGCGGGCTCCGGAGTGCCGAAGGTCGGCGCGCCCGACTGCATGGAGAGCGAGGAGGCAAAGCTGCCGAGGATCACCGGCGCGCCCGGATTCACCAGCTGCGCGAGTGCCATGCCGGCGAGCGCTTCGGCGAGCGTCTGCGCGGCGGTGCCCGCGACCGTCACCGGCGACATGGCACCGGCCAGGATAAAGGGGGTGACCACCGTCGCCTGGCCGGCGCGCGCGTAGGTCTTGAGCGCCCCGAGCATGGTCGCATCCCAGGTGAGCGGTGAGTTGGCGTTGATCAGGCTCACGATGCAGATGCGGGGCTTGCCGGTCGCGGGATCGATGAAGTTGTCTCCGAACAGAATCCGCGTCATCTCGACCGTGTCGCGCGCCCGCTCGGGATGGGTCACCGAGCCCATGTAGGGCTTGTCGCTGAATTTCATGTGGCTGTACACCATGTCGAAGTGCCGCTTGTTGACGGGCAGGTCGACGGGCTCGCAGATGGTGCCGCCCGAGTGATGCAGGGAGTTCGCGAGATACGCGAGCTTGACGAAGTTGCGGAAGTCCTCGATACGCGCGTAGCGCCGCCCTTCGTCGAGGTTGCGCACGAACGGCGAGCCGTAGGCCGGCGCAAACACGGTGCGGTTGCCGCCGATCACCACGCTGCGCGCCGGGTTGCGTGCGTGCTGGGTGAATTCACGGGGCGCCGAGCGCCGCACGATCTCGCGGCACATGCCGCGCGGAAAGCGCACGCGCTCGCCCTGCACGTCCGCACCCGCGTCCTTCCACAGCTTGAGCGACTCGGCGTCGTCGCGGAAATCGATGCCGATCTCCTGGAGGATGGTGTCGGCGTTGCGCTCGAGGAGCTCGAGGCCCTCGCCGGAGAGGACTTCGTAGTAGGGAATGTTGCGCGTGATGTAGGGGACGAATGCCTGGCTGCGCGCGGTGCGCGCGGCGATCTTGGCGTCACGGCCGCTCGGCCGGCGGGCGCGCGCCGGCTGGCTCGTCTGGGGCTGCTGGTCCATGAGGCTTTCCTGACCGATGCTGCGAGCGCGAGGGCCGAAGGCCCATTATCGTCAGCCCCCGCGCCGGGACTGGCCGGTTTGCGGCATCGGCTTCTCCGGCAGCGCCACTCCGGCGCTCTTTTCAGCGTGCCTCGACCTGCGGCAGGCTGATGAAGCTCGCGGCCCCGGCGGTGTGGTAGACGCGCTGTGTAGCCTTCCGGTAGTCCCCGGGAAGCGCGAAGAAGATGTTGTCGACGTAGGTCTGCGGATTGCGATCGTAGAGCGGAAACAAGCTCGACTGGATCTGCACCATCAGGCGGTGGCCCGGCAGGAACACGTGATCGACCTGCGGGAGCGCGAAGCGGTACTGTTGCACCTTGCCCGCCGGGATGGGGCTCGGGTGGCTGAGGCTGTCGCGATAGCGCCCGCGGAAGATGTCCAGCGCCACGGCCAGCTGGTAACCGCCCATGCGCGGATCGGTGTCGGACGGCACCTCGTCGGGATAGACGTCGATCAGCTTCACCACCCAGTCGCTGTCGGTGCCGCTGGTCGAGGCAAAGAGATTCACCAGCGGCTCGCCGCCGATGTGCAGCGGCGCCGTGAGCGGCTCGGAGGTATAGGTGAGCACATCCGGGCGGCCGTCGACCGAGCGCTGATCGGTGAGCAGCCACTGCCGCCAGGCGTCACGGTCCTCGAAGCGCACCGGCCGCGGGATGTAGGGCACGGGCTTGGCCGGGTCCGACACGTACTCATCGAACGGCGTGCCGCTCCCGGCGGGCGGCGCGCTGAAGCCGAGCCCCAGGTGCGGCTGCAGATAGAGCGGCTCGGGCTTCGAGGCGCAGCCCGACGCGCACGACAGCGGCCATGCCGGCAGCCGCCGCCATACGTTGGATCCGGTCTCGAACACCGTCACCGGCGCGATGCCCGACTTCGGCGCTCCGTCCTTCAGGTGTTCCGCGAGGAACGGCTCGATCACGTCGCGCCGCGCCTGCAGCGCCGTGTCGCCGTCGAACTTCAGCGGCCCGAGCGTCGTGCCGTCGCCATTGATGCCGCTGTGCCGCCAGGGCCCGAGCACCATGAAGACCAGGGCGTTGTCCCGGTCCTGCGGCTTGAGCGCCGCATAGGCGTGTACGCCGCCGTACATGTCCTCCTGGTCGAAGATGCTCGTCACGAACAGCGTCGGTACCTTGAGCGGCTGTGACGGGAGAATCTGATCGAGCGCCTGGCCGCGCCAGAACTCGTCGTACGCCGGGTGCTCGCTGAGCTTCCGGAAGAACGGCAGCTGGTCGATGCCGAAGTGCTGCGCGAAGGCCCCCGCGGAACTCCAGCGCAGGAACAGCTGGTAGTCATCGAACACGCCGCGCGGGATCCGCTCTCCTGCGCCGCGGCGGGTGGTCTGCCCGTAGATGTAATCGAAGTTGACCTGGCGGAAGGCGCCGTTGTGAAACCAGTCGTCGCCCTTCCAGCCGTCGACCATCGGGCACTCCGGCACGGCGGCCTTGAGCGCGGGGTGGGGATTGACGAGCCCCATGAGCACGGTGAAGCCTCCGTAGGAGGAGCCGATCATGCCCACCCTGCCGTTCGACTCCGGCACGTTCTTCACCAGCCAGTCGATCGTGTCCCAGGTATCGGTCGAGTGATCCACCTGAGTATCGTTGAGCGGCCCGCGCAGCTCGCGCGTCATCACATAGTCGCCCTCCGAGCCGTACTTGCCGCGCACGTCCTGGTAAGCGCGGATATATCCCCTGGTCACGAACACCGCATCGGCATCTCCCAGTGTCCCGAGCATGTGCGGGCTCGCCATGCGCTCGGTGGGACCCGCAGCACTGTAGGGCGTGCGCGTCAGAACTATCGGCGCGCGCTGCGCGCCTTTCGGTATGACGATGACGGTGTGCAGCTTGACGCCATCGCGCATCGGGATCATGACGTCGCGCTTCACGTAGTCGAAATCACCGCTCGGCGCGTTGAACTCGGCAGGTATGTCGGGCTTCATGGGCGCAGTCGGCGCAGCGGCCGCGACCCCCGCGAGCGCGAGCAATACTCCCGCGGTCAGCCCCGTGGTTCGCGAGTGCATCGAGCCCCTCATTCGGACGTGATGAGTTCAGGCTCCATGCCGCCTCACAGCGTGATCGAGCCGCGTCCGAGCTCGATGACGTCCCCGCCCACCAGTACGTTGCGCGCGTCGTCCACCCGCAGCCGCAGCGCCGACGGCCGGCCGGTGTACTCCCCCTGCGAGATGTCGAACTCGCACGGGAGCGTGCGTCCGGTGGCGAGGCACCAGCCGCCGAGATTTGCGGTCGCCGATCCGGTCGCAGGGTCCTCGAGCACCGCCCGCCCCTGCGGGAAGAAGAAGCGCGCCAGCAGTCCCGCGCCGGCGGGCGCGAACACATACGCCATGCTGTGTCCGTCCGCGCTCTCGAGCTGTTCGAGAAGATCGGCACGCACGTTGACGCGCCGCACCGCCGCCTCGGTCGCCAGCGGCACGATGAGCTGCTCGACGCCCGCGTTCACCCACAGCGGCCGCTCCCCCAGGTCGCGTTCCTCCAGCCCGAGCATGGCCGCGAGCGTCAGACGTGGCTCGCTGACTTCGCGCCATACCGGAGGCTTTGCCTGCAGCGTCCAGCGGTCGCCGCTGGCGCGCACCGGAATCACCCCCGCAGGTAACTCGAGCGTCAGGCGGTCACCGCCCAGCCCCAGCGCGCGGCACACGTGCGCGGTACCGAGCGTCGGGTGTCCGGCGAAGGGCATCTCGTAGCGCGGGGTGAAGATGCGTACCCTGGCGCTGGCACGCTCCGAGGGCAGGATGAAGCTGGTCTCGGACAGGTTGAACTGCAATGCCAGCGCCTGCATCCTTACCGCATCGAGCGCCTGCGCGCGCTCGAAGACGCACAGGGGATTGCCACTCAGGGGCATGCCTGCCTGAGTGAAGACGTTGACGAGCCGATAGGAGAACGCAGCCATGCGCCGCGCGATTGTATCCTCGGGGCCGCGCCGATGAGCACCGAATTACTGTTTCGCGACGATGCCTATCTGAAAACCGCCGCGGCGCGGGTCCGGGCGGCCGGACCGCGCGGCATCGAGCTCGACCGCACCGTGTTCTACCCGCTCGGCGGCGGGCAGGCCGGCGATTCCGGCGTCCTGCTGCGGCCGAGCGGCGAGCGTATCCCGATCGTCGATACCCGCAAGGGCGAGACGCCCGACAGCGTGCTGCACATCCCGGCGGGCGGTGCGCCCCTGCCCGAGCCCGGCGAGCCGGTGGGTCTCGAGATCGACTGGCCGCGGCGCTACCGCCTGATGCGACTGCACACCGCTCTGCATCTCCTGTCGTGCGTGATCGTCGCTCCCGTGACCGGCGGCAATATCGTGCCCGACAAGGCGCGCCTCGACTTCGACATCGAGCTCGCCGCGCTCGACGCGGCGCGCATCGAGAGCGAGACCAACCGCCTGATCGCCTCAGGCGTCGCCACCGAGACCGCCTGGATCACCGACGCCGAGCTCGACGCGCAGCCCGAGCTGGTGAAGACCATGAGCGTGCAGCCGCCGCGCGGCATGGGCAGGATACGGCTGCTCAGGATTCCGGAGATCGACCTGCAGCCCTGCGGCGGCACGCACGTGGCCAACATTGCCGAGATCGGCGCCATCCGGGTCGTCAGGATCCGCAGCGAGGGCAGGCACAACAAGCGTGTGGAGATTGCCCTCACCGGTAGCGGCTGACCTCGATGCCGTTACCGACCGGCAGCAGCACCGAGCTCATGTCGCGCGCCACGTGCACCGCGTGGGCGTAGGCCTGCGCGTGGGGGCGCGCGCTCGAGGGCTCGATCATGTTGTCCGCGACGACCAGCGCCCCCGGCGCGAGCTTGGGGTGCAGCAGCTCGAACACCGGCACGTACAGGTCCTTCCACAGGTCGATCAGCACCAGGTCGAAGGGGCCCGCCAGCTCGGCGAGGCTCGCAAGCGCATCGCCGACGCGGAACTCGACGAAGCCGGCAAGGCCCGCGCGCGCGAGCTGGGCGGTCGCGTACTCGGTCTTCGCGGCCCTGAGCTCGAGCGAGATCACCTTGCCGTGCACCGCGCGCGCCGCCTCGGCGAGCCAGATCGTCGAGTAGCCGAAGGAGCTGCCGACCTCGAGGATACGGCGCGCGCACGCTTCCTTGGCGAGCAGGTTGAGCAGCGTGCCGGTCGCACGCCCGACCGGCAGCAGCATCTCGTCGATGCGCCGCTCGGCCTCCTCCGGCCCGAGCTTCTCCCAGAGCGCTTCCTCGCGCTCGGCCCGCGCCTCGTAGTCGGCCAGCACCGCCTCAACGGCCGCATCGATGTTCATGAGAAGTACTCCTGGAGCGACGCTACGCCGAGCCGCTTGGCCTCGAACAGGCTCTCGAGGTGTTCGCGGGAGTTGACCAGCCCGCGGGCGCGCAGCACGCCCCGCTCATCGAGCAGGGCTGCGAACGGCAGTCGGCTCACCTGAAAGGCGAGCCCGAGGGCGGCCGATACCACATAAGGAATCTCTTCCAGCCCCTGTGCGCGCACGAACTCGCGCTGCGCGGCGGCGTCGCCGTCGCTCGCCAGGATCACGTCCATCCAGGAACGCTCATCCTTGCGGCTCGACTTGACGGCGGGCAGCAGTGACTTGCACACAGGGCAGCTCGGCGAGACGAACAGCAGCAGTGTGCTGCGGCCGTCGTCGCGCGCCAGCCCGACCTTGAGCTCCCGGCCATCGAGGGCGGCGAGCTCCAGCACCGGCGCGGGCTCGCCGACGCTCAGGCCGCGACTCAACATGAGCGCCCCGGCCGGCGCAATGCGCTGGTGCAGCACGCCGAGCTGCCGGGTGAGCGCCAGTACCACGGCCGCGAGCGCCAGTACCAGCACCCAGAGCACCACGTTCGACACGGCGAGCGCGGTCATCCCCGGCTCCTGAGCGCCTCAGTCCACGGCGCCGCCCGGCCGAGGAGCCGGTCCAGGCATACATATAAGAGTGTCGCAACCACCGCCCCGCCGCCGACCGTGAGTGCGTCCGTGGGCGAGAGCGGCCGCTCCCGCCACGAGAGGAGCGTCACCGCGAGCAGCAGCGCCAGCGTGAGGTTGCGGGCCACCATCCAGGGAGCGATCGGGCGCGCATCGTCCGGCCCCCCGCACCCGCAGGCGAGATCGCGCCGGCCCCGCCGGAGATTGACGCCGATGGCCGCGGCATAGAGGACCAGCAGCGCCGCGCCGGCGAGCGCCGCGCCGGAGCGCGCGGCGGGCGTGACGAGCCCGGCCGCAACCGCGAGCTCCGCGAGCGGCACGAGCGACGCGAGGCGCACGGCGGCTTCGGGCATGACGCGGTAGGCGCGCAGCGCCGCGGTGAAATGCGGCAGGTCGCGCAGCTTATGGAGCGCCGCGCTCGCGAACAGCAGCGCGAGACACGCGAGCAGCAACGCACCGACGGCCGGATCGAGCATGGCCCATCATAAACCGTCGCCCGCTAGCGTGGTGGTCGCGGCGCGGCTGGCGGCAGATCCTCTTCCCAGAACTCGTGCGCGCGCCGCCCGGCCTGGCGCGCTTCCTCGAGCTTGCGCAGCTCGACGCGGCGGATCTTTCCGGAAATGGTCTTCGGCAACGCCGCAAACTCGAGGCGGCGGATGCGCTTGTAGGGCGAGACGCGCGCACGCACGTGTTCGAAGATCGAGCGCGCCGTCTCGGCGTCCGGACTGGCGCCCGGGGTGAGCGTGACGAACGCCTTGGGCACCGAGAGGCGCAGCGCGTCCGCGCTCGGCACCACCGCGGCCTCCGCGACCGCGGCGTGCTCGATGAGCACGCTCTCGAGCTCGAAGGGGCTGATGCGGTAGTCGGAGGACTTGAAGACGTCGTCCATGCGGCCGACGTAGGTGAGATAGCCTTGGCTGTCGCGCGAGGCCACGTCTCCCGTGTGGTAGTAGCCGTCCTGCATGGCGCTCGCCGTGCGCTGCGGATCGTCGAGGTAGGCCTGCATGAGCCCGAGCGGCCGCTGCCGGAGGTCGATGCAGATCTCGCCCTCCTCCGCCAGCCGGCCCTCGGTATCGATCAGCACCACCGGGTACCCGGGGAGCGGGCGTCCCATCGACCCGGGCTTGACCGGCTGCCCGGGAGGGTTGCCGACCTGCGCGGTCGTCTCAGTCTGGCCGAACGCGTCGCGGATGGTCACGCCCCAGGCGTCCCGTACCCGTTCGATCACTTCGGGATTGAGCGGCTCGCCGGCGCTCGCCAGCTCGCGCAGCTGCACCGGGTGCGCGCGCAGGTCGTGTTGGATCAGCATCCGCCAGACGGTCGGCGGCGCGCAGAAGGTGGTGACGCGACAGCGCACCAGCTGCGTGAGCAGCGCCCGGGCGTCGAAGCGCTCGTAATGGTAGGCGAGCACGGTCGCCTGCGCGTTCCACGGGGCGAACAGACTCGACCAGGCGTGCTTCGCCCAGCCGGGTGAGCTCAGGTTCAGGTGTACGTCGCCGGGACGCAGCCCCAGCCAGTACATCGTCGAGAGATGTCCCACCGGATAGCTCACCTGCGTGTGCGCGACGAGCTTCGGCAGCGCGGTCGTGCCGGAGGTGAAATAGAGCAGCATCAGGTCGTCGGCGCGGGTCGCCGCGGCGGCGAAAGCGGCGTCCGCGTCGTACGAACGCTGGTACGGGATCCAGCCGGGCGCCGCGTCCCCTACCGAGATCCGCAGCGGCGCCCCGGCGAGCCCCGCGAAGCGGCCGGCGAGCGCCGTCTGCGTCACGATGGCCTTCACCTGGCCCCGCTCGAGGCGGTCGCGCAGATCCTCGCTCTCGAGCAGCGTCGTCGCGGGAATGATGACGGCGCCGAGACGGATGGCGGCCAGCATCGTCTCCCACAGGGCCGTGCAGTTCGGCAGCATGATGAGGATGCGATCGCCCTGGCCGACGCCCGCGCCGCCGAGGAACGCGGCCACCTGCGCGGAGCGGCGCGCAAGTTGCGCAAAGCTCAGCGTCTCGTCGCCCCCCGCGTCGTCCACCACGCGCAGTGCCGCGGCGTCGTTGCCGGCCGCGATCACGTCGAAGTAGTCGCGCGCCCAGTTGAACTCCCGGAACGCCGGCCAGCGGAATCCGCGCAGCGCCTCGGCCAGGTCTTCCCGGCAGCGCAGCAGCCCGTCCCGGGCCTCGAGAAACGCTTCAGTGGCACCCATGCTCAGCCCCCGACGGGCCGCCACGCCCGCCGACGGCCCGTCGGCAGCTTAACATCGGCTCGGGCCAAATCGGCTCGGGTTAACATGGCGCCATGAGAACCGCCCGCCTCGAGGCGTTCACCGACGGGGTGGTCGCCATCATCATCACCATCATGGTGCTCGAGATCCGCGTGCCGCAGGGCAGCGATCTCGCGGCACTCAGGGCGGACGTACCGCTGCTGCTCGCCTACCTCCTGAGCTACGTGAACGTCGGCATCTTCTGGAACAACCATCACCACATGCTGCACGTCACCGAGCGGGTCAACGGCAAGATCCTGTGGGCCAACCTGGCACTGCTCTTCTGGCTGTCGCTGGTGCCGTTCGTGATCCGCTGGATCGACGAGGCCGGCTTCGTGGCGGCGCCGACCGCGGCCTACGGCGTGGTGCTGGCGTGCGCCGGATTGAGCTACACCAGCCTGCAGCGGCAGATCATCGCGCTCAACGGCCGCGAGTCGCGGCTCGCCGTGGCGACCGGCAACGACCTCAAGGGAAAGCTCTCCATGGTGCTGTACGTGAGCGCCATTCCGCTGGCATTCGTGTGGCCATGGGTTGCGATCCTCATCTACGTGGCCGTCGCTGCGATGTGGCTCGTGCCCGACAAGCGCATCGAGGCCCTGGCCGGAAAATAGGCAAGCCCGCATGAGCACTACCCCCACCGCGAGATCTGCGACCTCCGTGACCACCGTTACCGCCGTGAACGGCGCCACCCCCTACGCCGTCACTCTCGAGGACCGCCGGGGGCACCGCTGGCTGGCCGATGAGCCGCCGAAGGCGGGCGGTGCCGACCAGGGCCCGACGCCCACGGCGCTGCTGCTCTCCGCTCTCGGCGCGTGTACGGCCATTACCGTGCGCATGTATGCGGCGCGCAAGAGCTGGCCGCTCGCGGGCGTCGAAGTGCAGCTCGAGTTCAATCCCGACGGCGCCCCGGCGGAGGGCAACGACATCCGGCGCACGATCGCGCTGCGAGGAGCATTGACCGCAGAGCAGCGCGAGCGGCTGCTCGACATCGCCAACAAGTGTCCGCTCCACAAAGTATTGGCCGGCAGGACGCGCATACACACCGTCCTCAGCTCCGTATGAGCGGCGCCCGCCCCGCACCCGAGCGCCTCGAGGCGCGCTCCGCCGAGATCGGCGGCGGGCTCACCATTCGGCGCGCACTGCCCAATCGCACCCGCCGCACCGTGGGAGCGTGGTGTTTCCTCGATCACGCGGGACCGACGGAGTTTGCCGCAGACGGTGGCATGCACGTAGGTCCCCACCCGCACATCGGGCTGCAGACCTTCACCTGGATGATCGAGGGCGAGGTCGTGCACCGCGACAGTCTCGGCAACGAGCAACTGATCACCCCGGGCCAGGTCAACCTCATGACCGCGGGAGAGGGAATCGCGCACGCGGAGGACTCGGCGCCGGGCCGCGCCGGCCGGCTCCATGCGGCGCAGCTGTGGATCGCTCTGCCCGAGGGCGAGCGTCGCCGCCCGCCCGCCTTTCGCAACTATCCTCAGCTGCCGCTCGTCGAGTCGGGTGGCTTCGACGTGCGCGTGCTCGCCGGCCGCGCCTTCGGGCAGGAATCGCCGGCCGAGGTCTACTCACCGCTCGTCGGGCTCGATCTCGCCGCCGCCGGCGCGGCGGCGCTTTCCGTGCCGCTCGCGGCCTCTTTCGAGCATGCCGCGCTCGCCCTGAGCGGCGCGGCGAGCGTGGCCGGCGAGGCGCTCACCCCGGGGACGCTCCTGTACTTCGGTCCCGGGCGCGAGGAGCTCGCGCTGCGAACTGAAGCCGCCGCGCGCATCCTCCTCATCGGCGGGACGCCGTTCGGCGAGGAGATCCTCGTCTGGTGGAACTTCGTAGCCCGCACCCGCGAGGAGATCGCCGCGGCCACGCGCGACTGGAATGCCGGACGGCGCTTCGGCGCCGTCCGCGGCAGTCCCTCGCCACCCCTGGTCGCGCCCGACGTCGCGGGCCTCCATCTGCGGCCGGCGCCCCCCGGAGTCACCTGAAGAGCGGCGTGAGGCCTCACCCGCGCCCGAACACCCTCAGCGCCGCACCGGTCACGGCGCGCGCGGCATCGGAGACGAGAAACACCACGACGTCCGCGATCGCCTCGGGCTCGACCCAGCGCGTCACGTCGGCATCGGGCATCGCGGCGCGATTCGCCGGGGTGTCGATGGTTCCGGGCAGGATCGCGTTGACCGTCACGTTGCGATCCCGCAGCTCGGCGGCCAGCGCCTCCGTCAGCCGCTCCACGCCGGCCTTGGACGCGGCGTAGGCGCCCATGCCGGCGCCGGCGCGCCCGGCAACACCCGCGCCGATGTTGACGATGCGTCCGCCGCCCGCTGCCATGAGGTGCGGCAGGGCCGCCTTCGAGGCGACCACCGCGGTCTTCAGGTTCATCGCGAACATGAGCTCCCAGGTCGAGACGTCGCCATCCGCGAGCGTCTCCCGGCGGAATCCGCCGGCGACGTTCACCAGCGCCTGGAAGCCGCCGGTGGCTGCGGTCACCCTCTGCATCGCCGCGTCGGCGGCTGCCTGAACGGTGAGGTCCACGCCGCCGAGAAGCACGTGCGCCGCCCCAAACTCCCGCCCGGCCGAAGCGGGCACCGGCTCGCGGCCCAGCAACCCGACACGCACGCCGCGCGCGGCGAAGCGGCGCGCGACCGCCGCGCCGAGCGCGCCGAAGGCGCCGGTCACGACGACGGTGGAAGGCTCTGGCACGGCTGGCAGAACTCGATGAGGTGAAAAGCGGCCGAGCCCGAACGGGCGGTGAGGGTACACCTTACGTCCGGCCCGATCCTCAGGGCATCGAGCGCCGCGAGCGAGAGCTCTCTCTCCCCGCAGCGCACGACGAGGTCCGCGAGCACGACGATCAGCATCGTGTCGGCGCGCGGCTCGAGGACCGGCGTGGCGAGCGCGAACCGGCGCGTGAGGCTCGCACTGCAGCGCGTGCGCCGTGTCATGACGTTGAGGTCGGTCACCGGCGCCCCGAGCGGCTCGGCATACACCGGCAGCTCGCCCGCAAATTCGAGCGTCTCGCTCGCGGGCGTGAGGGTGACCGGAGTACGCCCGTCGATCGCGAGTGACAGGGCGCCGCTCACCACCGCCATGCGCCGGTCGATCCCCGGGAACACCGAGAACGGCCCCGCCGCGCGGATCTCGGCGATGCTGATCCGCCAGTCGAAACGCTCGAGATCGCTGCCGCGCGGGTGGACTGCGACCTCGCGGGTAACGCCGCCGCCGTTCTTCCAGGCCACCGGCGTGCGCCCGGCGGCGCGCAGCAACTCGACCGGGCCCGCCGCCGCACTCACCGCGGAGCAAAGCCCCCGGCGAGCTGCTGCTTGAGGTACACGAAGCTGAGCGCCCACATCTCGGCGGCCTGGCGGTGATCGGCGGCGGCGGCGTGCCCGCCGTCGGTATTCTCGTAGAAGAGCACCGTGTGACCCTGCTCCTCCATGCGCGCCGCCATCTTGCGCGCGTGCACCGGCGTCACCCGATCGTCGCTGGTGGCGGTGACGAAGAACACGGGCGGATAGCGCTTCGCCTTGCGCACGTTCTGATAGGGCGAGTACTTCATGATCCAGGCGCGGTCGGCCGGCTTGTCCGGATCGCCATACTCCGCCTCCCACGAGGCGCCCGCGCCGATGTGCGTATAGCGGATCATGTCGATCAGCGGCACCTGACACACGACCGCGCCGAAGAGCTCCGGACGCTCGACCATGTTGGCGCTGACGAGCAGCCCGCCGTTCGAGCCGCCCATGATGCCGAGCTGCTTCGCCGTGGTGATGCCGCGCTTCACCAGGTCCGCGGCGACCGCCTGGAAGTCGTCGTAGGCCTTCTGGCGGTTCTCGAGCAGCGCCGCCTGGTGCCAGCCCGGGCCGTACTCGCCGCCGCCGCGAATGTTGGCGACCACGTATACGCCGCCCCGGGTGAGCCACAGCATGCCGAAGTTGGCCGAATAGCTCGGCGTCAACGAGATCTCGAAGCCGCCGTAGCCGTAGAGCACCGTGGGCGCAGGTCCTGTGAGGCTGCGCGAGCGCGTCACGAAGTACGGAACCCGGGTGCCGTCCTTCGAAGTGGCGAAGAACTGCTCGGTGGCGAGGCCCGTCGCGTCGAAGCGCGCCGGCAGCGATTTGATCGGCGCCGGCGCGCCCTCAGCGGAGGTCGCGTACAGCGTCGTCGGCGTCGTGTAGCTCTCGAAGCGGAACTGCGCCTCCGGCCCCCAGGTATTCGCGCTCACGATGTGGGCCGAGCCCCCGGTGGGGAGCGGCAGCGTCGCCTCGCTCCAGCTGCGGTTCGCGCCCGGACGGAATGCGTGGATGCTGCCGGTAACGTCGTGGTTGACCGCAACGTACACCGCATCGCGGCCCGCGACCACCTCGTCGATGGCACTGCGCTCGTCGGGCGTGTAGAGCACCAGCGTGCCGATGCGCACGCCCCCGGCTCCCGCTTCCACGTGACAGGCGATCAGGGAACCCTTCCTGATCGGCGCGGCTCCGGGGGGACTCCAGTCGTCGCGCAGCGTGAAGAGGAGGTTGTCGCCCTGCGCGCCCTTCAGGTCCGCGCCGAGTGGCAGCGGCAGCTGCCGCGTCGTGCCGTCGCTCGCGAGCCAGTAGTACTCGGCGGTGAAGAAGGTGACGGCGCGCTGAATCACCGCGATGGTACCCGAGGGATTGTGGAACACCACGCCGGCGGACGCGACGTCGCTCTCCTTGCCCTCGTACACCGTGCGGGCATTCGCCATCGGCTCGCCGCGCTTCCAGACTTTCACGACCCGCGGATAGCCCGAGGAAGTCATGGACCCCGGGCCGAAGTCGGTCCCGAACACCACCGTATCCTCGTCGAGCCAGGTGATCTGGGATTTCGCCTCGGCGAGCTCGAAGCCGCCCTTGACGAAGGCCCTGGCGTCGGGGTCGAACTCGCGCACCACGGCGGCATCGCCGCCGCCGCGCGAGAGCGTCAGCAGACAGCGCTTGAGCGAGGGTGTGCAGTCCGCGCCCTTCCAGACCCAGTTCTCATGTTCGTCGGCCGCGAGCTGGTCGACGTCGAGCAGTACGTCCCAGGCCGGCGCTGCATGGGCGTAATCCGCGATGCTCGTGCGCCGCCAGATGCCCTTGGGATGCTGCGCGTCCTGCCAGAAGTTGAAGACGTACTGATGATCGAGTTCGCCGTAAGGGATGCGGTCGGTGGCGTCCAGCACCTTGAGGATCGCGTCGTAGTCCTTCTGGTAGTCGGGATCCGCCTGCAGGACGGCGAGCGACTTCGCGTTCTGCGCCTTCACCCATTCCAGCGCCTTCGTGCCGTGCACGTCCTCGAGCCACAGATACGGGTCGGCCGCCCCGTAGGCGGCCTGCGGATTCTTGTCCACCTTCGCTCCTGCGAGTACCGCGGCACCGATGAGGATCACCAGGGCCGTCACGACCGGCTGTCCGCGTGCACTCATGCGTGTCCTTCGCCGGCGTAGGCCGCGGGGCGGCGCGCATAAATGCCGAACCCGCAGATGACCGCGTAGCAGACGGCCGGCACGATCAGCGCGGCCTTGAGGCCCGCGAGGTCCGCCGCGGCCCCCGTGATCAGGGGGACGATCGCCCCGCCCACGATCGACACGCAGATGATGCCGGACGCTTCGGCGGCCCGCGGCCCGAGCCCCTCGCAGGCGAGCGAGAAGATGGTCGGGAACATGATGGAGTTGAAGAGACCGATAGCGAGCAGCGACCACCCGGACACGGCTCCGGTGGTGTTGGCCGAAATCAGCAGCAGGGTGATCACGGCGGCGGCAACAAAGGCGAGCACCTTACCCGGCGAGAAGATCCGCAGCAGATAGGACCCGATAAACCGCCCGACCATCGCTCCGCCCCAGTAGAAGGGGACGTGCTTGCCGGCCTCCTCGGCACCGAGCCCGAACACGCTCGATTGCATCAGATAGTTCACGATCACCGAGCCGATCGCAACCTCACCTCCTACATAAAGAAAGATGCATAAAGCCCCGTAACTGAAGCGTGGAAGCTTCAGGAGGTCGAGGTAGTGCTGCAGCGTCGGCATCTCGCTCGGGCCCTCGACGAGCTTCTTCCGCGCGAGCCACACGAGGGCCGCGATCACGGTGAGCGCGGTGGCGAGCCCCAGGTAGGTACGCACGATCACCTGCGTCTCCTGGGTGCGGAACAGCGCGAGCGCGGCACCAGAGAGCTTGGCGGGGTCGACCTGGGAGAGGGAGCCGAGGATCAGGATCGAGCCCACGTAGGGGAAGATCGTCGTCCCGAGGGAGTTGAATGCCTGCGCGAACGTCAGGCGGCTGTGCACGGTCTTCGGCCGTCCGAGCATCGAGATCAGGGGATTTGCGACCACCTGCACGATGGTGATGCCGGAGGCGAGCACGAAGATCGCGCCGAGGAAGGCGACGAACAGTCCCGACGACGAAGCCGGTATGAAGAGCAGGCACCCCGCGGTCATGGTCATGAGCCCGAGCGCCGCGGTCCGCATGTAGCCGACACGCGCCACGACCGCCGCCGCCGGAATCGAGACGACGAAGTAGGCGATGAAGAACGCGAACTGCACCAGCATCACCTGGGCATAGTTGAGCGTGAACAACGCCTTGAGCTTCGGGATGATCACATCGTTCAGGCTCGTGATGCCGCCGAACATGAAAAAGAGCGCGAACACGAACAGCCGCAGCGTCCGCACGGACGACTCACCCGCGCCGGCACCGGCGCCCGCACTCGCACCCGCACTCGCCTGTTGCATACCGGGATTTACCAAGGTCTCCTCCCTCAGGCCGGTTGATCCGCCGCCGCCGGGTACAGCGCCATGAGCCTGGCAGTGACCCCATTGGTCCATCCGAAGCCATCCTGCAGCGGATACTCGCCGCCGCCGCCGCCCCGCTCGGTGAGCACGTCGTACTTCTCGACGAGCTTGCCACTCTCGCGGTAGACGCGCCCGACGTTCTGCAGCCAGCGGCGGGCGATCGACTCGGCGAGCCGCCGCTCGCCGTAGCGATTGAACCCCGATACGGCGATCCACTGCAACGGCGCCCAGCCATTCGGCGCATCCCACTGCTGGCCCGTCGCGAGCGGCGTCGTAACGAGCCCGCCGGTCTTGAGCAGCGTGCCACCGACCGCGGCGGCGACCCCGAGCGCCTGTTCCGGGGAAGCACAGCCGAAGCAGAGCGGATACGTGGCCGCGGCCGACAGGCGCCGGATGGGCGCGCGCTCGGTCCAGCGATAGTCCAGATAGACAGCGCCGGCGCCGTCCCAGAGATAACGGTCGATCGCGGCGCGGCGCGCGGCGGCGCGGCCGCGGAATTCCGCGGCCCCGGCCTCGTCCCCCTCGCGCTCGCAGCCGGCGAGGATCGCGCCCTCGAGCCCGAACATGAGGCTGTTGAGATCGACCGGTACGATCTCGGTGGTGACGATCGTCGCCAGGGTGTGCGCGTCGGCGAACCACCGGGAGCTGAAGTCCCAGCCGCTCTCGGCGGCGGCACGCAGGTCGCGAAAGACCTGGCTCGGCACGCGCCCGCTCGCGCGCGCCAGATCGGTGTCCTCGCGGTAGGCCTCATCACGCGGGGTGTCGCGGTCGTCCCAGTAGCGATTGAGAACTGCGCCGTCGGGCATCGCCACCACGCGGCGGTGCGCGGCGCCCGGCTCGAGCGCCGCCGCGCCTTCCATCCAGAACTGGTACTCGCGGCGCAGCTGCGGCAGGTAGCGGGCAAACGCCTCGGCCGGGTCGGCGGCGAGCAGTCCCACCATGGCGAAGAAGAACGGCGGCTGCGAGCGGCTGAGATAGTAGGTACGGGTGCCGTTCGGTACGTGCCCGAAAGTATCGATCAGGTGGGCAAAGTCCTCCACCATGCTCGAGACCAGGTCGCCCCGGCCGCTCTCGACGAGCCCGAGCATCGTGAAATACGAGTCCCAGTAATAGATCTCGCGAAAGCGTCCGCCTGGAACTACGTAAGGCTTCGGCAACGGCAGGAGCGACGACCAGCGCGGCGCGCTCGGAGTCGTACGGCTCAACCCGCTCCAGAGCGCGTCGATGTGGGCCGGGAGCGTGGTTTGCTTCGAGGGCGCCACGACCGGTGGCGGATCCTCGGGCAGCGCGAAGTGCGCCTCCACGAACCGCCGCAGCCTCTCGGGCGAATCGGGTCGCTCCGATCGGTACCGGTCGAGGATCGCCTCGGGCGCCTCGCGCGGCACCGCGTCCACGAAGGTCTTGCCGTCGGGATAGATGCCCGCGGTCTGGACCGCGGCGAACAGCTCGCCGAACAGCGCCTGGGGCGGCTGCGGCGTATCCGACCTCCCCGGCGCGCCTGTCGCGAGGCGGCCTATGGCTGCTCCCAGGACTCGGTCGGCAGGTCGCTCGGAAGGGGGAGCGAGCGGAGATAGGTCACGAGGGTCCATACGCCGTCGGCGCCGAGCACCCCGCCGAAGGCCGGCATGCCTTTCGGCCGGCCGTAATAGATCGAGGAAAAGACTTCCGCATCCGCTCCGCCGTAGCGCCAGCGCCCATCCGCGAGGTTCGGGCCCACCCACCCGACCCCTCCGGCGTTGTGGCACCCGTCGCAGTTCATGGCGGCGAAGAGCTGGGCACCGGCCCTGGCCACCGCGGCATCGCCTGCATGAGGGTTGCGCAGCGCGCCACCCGCGGGCGGGATGCCTCCGGCTGCGAGGTGCGCCTCATAGGCTATCGCGGGAGGCGCCGTGCTCGCTCCCGCGGCCGGTGGCGCCGGCGAGCGCGCGCAGGCGGCAAGGCCGACACAGACGAGGAGTAAGAGCCCCTTCATAGCCCGAAGATCCAGACGATTCCTCCCTGGCTCGTATGGCGTGCGATGTCCTTCATGAACTCCGCGGGCTCGCGTACGTCCGTCGGATCGTCGGAGCGTGTGTCCCCGGCGAGCAGAGCCCAGTCGCCCCCGATGCCCGCGTAGATTGCGACATACTCCTTGCCGTCCGGACCGCGGTAGGCAATGGGGTTGCCGACGACGCCCGAGCCCACCTTGAACTTCGACAGCAGCTGACCCGAGCGGGCATCGACCGCCTTGAACCAGCCGTCGAGCGTTCCATAGAAGACCACGTCTCCCGCCGTCACCAGCGCGCCGCTCCAGCTCGGATACGATTCCTTGTCTTCCCAGGCCTTTCGGCCGCTCGTCGCGTCCCAGGCGATGAAGGCGCCGAGGTTTCCTCCCGGGCCCGGATGGTACGCGAAATCCACACCTATATATGGAGTGGCCCGCAGGTGCGAGACATGTGCGGCGCCGTAATCCATGCAGAGGTTATTGGTGGACGTGTAGAAGAGATGGGTGCGTGGTGAGTAAGCCGGCGGGGAAGCCGGACTCACCGCGCCTTCGAGACTCGGGCACACGCCGGTCACTTTGCCCTTCGAGACGCCCGTCTGCCTGGCGGGGTCGATGACCGGACGCCCGCTCGCGAGGTCGACGGATTTCGCCCAGTTTTCCGCGGCAAACTGCGCAGCGACCAGCACCTTCCCGGTGGCGCGATCCAGCGTGTAGGCGAAGCCGTTCTTGTCGAAGTGCACCAGTGCCTTCACCGGCTTGCCCGCGATCGACAGGTCTGCGAGCACCATCGCACCGGTCGAGTCGTAGTCCCAGTTGTCGTGCGGAGTGAATTGATAAGCCCATATCAGCTCGCCGCTACCCGGGCGGCGCGCGAGCACGCTCGCGCTCCACTTGTTGTCGCCGGCCCGCACTTCCGGGTCGTAGGGAGCGGCGTTTCCGGTGCCGTAGTAGATGAGATCTAGCTCAGGGTCGTAGGAAATCCAGCCCCACACCGGAGCGCCGCCGGTCTTCCAGGTGTCGCCGGCCCAGCTCCTGGCGCCAACGTCGGCCCCGCCGTCGTAGAGCGGCCGGAACGTGCCGGGAGCCGCGAGCATGTCCCGATCCGGGCCCATGTTGTGACCGGTCCACACGATCTTCCCGGTCTTGACGTCCAGGGCTTTCAGCCATCCATAGATGCCGAACTCGCCGCCGGATGCGCCGACGATGACACGGTCGCCGACCACGAGCGGCGCCATCGTCACCGTCTCGCCGTTACCCATGTCGGCGATCGCGGTCTTCCACAGCTCCCGGCCCGAGCGCGCATCGATCGCCACGGTGTGGCCGTCGAGGAGGTTGTAGACGATCCGCCCGTCGGCGTAGAACGCGCCGCGATTGACCGTATCGCAGCAGGCGACCCCGAGCGCGTTCGAGCTGACGTCGGGGCGATATTTCCAGCGCAGCGGATAGCCTTCCTTGCGCAGATCGAAGGCGTACAGCACGTTCGGCCACGGAGTGACGACGTACATCGTCTCGCCCACCACCAGCGGCTGGCCCTCGTGCCCGGCGAGCACGCCCGTCGAGAAGGTCCACAGAGGATGGAGCGCGCGTGCATTCTGCGCGTTGATCTGCGTGAGGCCGCTGTAGCGCGTCGCCGCGTAGTTCTTCGCCGGCATGGTCCACTGGCCATCCTCGGCGGGCACGCCCGCCGGGATCGATGCCGCGGCGCTCGACAGCAGCAGGAAGATGACGGGCTGGCGCATGGAGGGGATTATAGGTACGCGCACGCGCATCAGCCACGCGCGGCGCCGTGAGCGGACGGCGCGCCCATACAACTCTTGAACGCAATGGCCATGGTACGCGCTCTGCGGTGCAGAGCGTGGCCAAAGACGTTATCGTAGACGTGGCGGCAGCCCGAAGCGTTCAGACGCCCGTTGTCGGCGCGACTGCAAGAAGGCGTGCGGGCTGCCGTTCGATTCACAACAACATCAAACCAACAGTGAGGGGAGTCCAACCGTGACCATCTACAAGATCGTTGGATTGTTAGGTGTGCTGCTTGCCATCGTCGCCGTATTCGTGAACGTGCCCTACTCCGAGCCGCTGCTGGCGGTCGCGGGGGTGGTGATAGGACTCAGCGTCGCGGGCGAGCATCACGTACGGGTGATCGTCTCGGCGCTGGCGTTGCATGTGGTCGCAAACACCTTCAACGGCATACCGGGCGCCGGCGCTTCGATCAGCGCCATTCTGGGAAACTTCGGCACGCTGGCCGCCGGCGCGGCGCTGCTGATCATCGTCCGCAACATGTACGAGCGGCTCAAGCCCTGAGCCCGACCGCAATGCGCGCGCAGGAGGGCCCGCTTCGGCGGGCCCTTTTGGGACCTTCCGCCGTCTGCGGTGATCACCCACCTGCTGCACCGTAGGAGGACGGACCGGTGCTGCATTGCAGCGCTGAGCGTCCTGCCTCTGCGCACGCCGCGGCAACGGGCGCATAATTCACTGCGGCAGAAATATAGGAAGCAGCCGGATCACAGGCTCCGGCGGAGTCCTCATCCGAGTCCACTCTCAGAGGTGCTTCGATGCCGATGCACACCCGACGTGAGCTACTGCGCACGTCACTGCTGCTGGGGGGCGCATTGTGCGCGCCGCGTAACGCCCTCGCCCAATTGCGCTCCTATACGGCAGGTCGCTTCGCGCTGTTCGTCGGGGGGACCCCAGCCTTCATCGACGCGTTTCAGATGCTGACCCAGCCGGCGGCGACGCAGCCGTCGAGCAGCGTACCCGCAGCAGTATCAGCGCCGGCAGTCGCCCCCGCCGCACCCAGCGTGGTTGCGGCCACCAGTCCGGTCGTCAGAGTCCCAACGACTGTTGTTGGCGCCAGCCAGCTCCCTGCCGCTTATCAGTTCAGCGTTTCATCCAGCGTCTGGTTCGGCGGCAGTCAATCGCTCGCCAACTGGGTCGCGGGCGCTGTCAATCATTTACCCAGCCTTCAGAACGGCAGCGTCTGCAACTATGACTTCAACTACCGCCAGGTTACCCGGGATGACTGGACCGCCGGCGCGGTTAGTCAAGTGATTTGGCCGGGATGCGAGGCCACCTCCACGGCCGCGGCATCCCCGGTGATTACCGTAGATGCAGCCACCATGCGCTTTTCGATAGGCGACGGTTCAGCCTTCCCCGGGACACTCCTTGGGCCCAAGGCCAAGAACTTCCGGGCCTGCGATTTTCTCGTCACTTCGAACGTCAACATCAACGCAGCGCAGATTGCCAGCGTGAGCGCATTGACCCTCGCCCCGTCCGTGTACGCCGGCACCGTCGCTTTCGGTTACAACACGGGTGCGCAACCGGCGATGGTGCTCGCTCCGTTTGCGACTGCGCTGCAGACGGGCGGTATGCTGATCTCCGGCCAGTCAACCGACATCACTATCGCGTTTCTGACTCCTGCCCGGACTGCGACCCTTGCGGCCATCACGCTGCGCGACTGCCGCGTCGCGAGCGTCAACAACGTGTCGCCGCGAGCGCTCGTCACCATGAATTATGCGGACGCATCGCTCAGCGTCTCGGCCGTCGCATGATTGAGGCGAGATCGTCAGACTCCAGGTTCCTGGCCGCGCGCCCCTGCCGAAGGCAGCCTGACAGTGGAGAGTCTCCCGTCACGGCGACATAGCGGCACGCACACCGCGGGGCACGTTGCAGGCTCGTCTGCACGGTCGCACCGCTGGATCAGGGGCTGCTGCACCGCCACGCTCGTTGCTGCGCACGCCGCCGGCCTGCCAGGCTGCGCGCCGGCGCCACCGCCAGTGCAACGGTCGGTCGACCGACAGCAGGTCGAGCAGGCGGTCGCGCGCATGATGGGACGCACCGCACCGTCACAACCGAAGCCGCCCCCCGGTGGCATCGAGGTGGTGGTCGGTACCGGCCACACGGCCCCGCTCGTCAGCGTGGCCGCGAGTCCCGACGGGCGGTACGTGCTCTCCGCGAGTATCGACGAGACGGTCAGGCTCTGGGACACCGCGGCTGGCCAGGAAATCCGCAGCCTGCCGAGCGCAAGCGTCGCGCCGGCGCTCGCTCTCGGTTTCAGCGCCGATGGCGCGCGGGCCCTCATCGGGTACGGAGAGGGTACGCAGCTCCTCGACACGGCGACCGGCGCGCTCGTGGCGCGCCTCGACACGGGCAACATGGCGGGCGGGATGACGCCGCTGCTGATCAACCCGAGCGGCCGCGTCGCGAGCGTGCAGCAATCGCCAGGCGCGGCGATCCTCGACACATCGAGCGGCAGTGTCCTGTGGTCGTTGCCGAGCGCTCAACCGCTTCAGCAGCTGGCGCTGAGTGATGACGGCAGAGTTCTCGCGCTGCGACCGGCGGACGCGGTGCGGCCGAGTGCCACGCTCGAAGCCGGCATGGTCAGTTACGAGATCCAGCTGTGGAACCTCGCCGCACGTCGTGCGCAGGGTCGGATAACCGTTCAGCAGCGCAGGGGCTTTGCAGGCCGCGTCGCATTGAGTCCCAACGGCGGCCTGCTCGCCCTCGAGGTTGGGGACGGAACCCTGCAGCTCTATGACCTGACCAGCGGAGCCGTCGTCGCCACACTCGCAACCGCCGTGGCACCGCGACCCGGCTCCCTGTCGACGCTGGCCTTCAGCCCAGACGGCACGGTGCTTGCCTATGCCTCGCTCGATGGGGCGGCGCGGCTCTGGCGGATGCCCGGGCACGCACCGCTTGCGAGCCTCGAGGCCTCCGCATTGAGTTTTTCTGCCGACGGGCGCCAGCTCATCCTGGGTAAGCCCGGTGGCGGGGCGCCCGTCATTTACGACTTGTCGAGTGGCCGCGAGACCTCGATCGCAGCCGGCGCGTCCGAAGTCGTCGATCTCTCATTAGTAGCGGGCGGTCGTGCCGCCTTGACGGCAGCGGGCCCCGGCGGCGTCAAGCTCTGGGACCTGGGCACCGGCCAGTTGCTGGCCTCTATTCCATGCCGCGACACGGGGAGTGCCCGCTCGGTGGCGGCGAGCCCGGTGCAGCCTCTGGTCGCTATCGGCTGCGCGGATGGCTCGGTGTCGTTGACCGAGCTCGCGGCGCCCTATGCAACGCGGATGTTGCGGCCGGCCTCGCCGTCACACGGATTCATGAACGTACTGGTACGGTTCAACGGCGACGGTCGGCGTCTCGTGACGGTGGTGGAAGATGAGCTCGCCTTATGGGACATGGGCTCCGGCCAGGCGCTCCAGCGGGTGACCCTGCCCCCGCCGCCGCCCCCGCCGGCGATACCCGGATTCGCAGCTGGCGGCGCGGCGCGCGGCGCGCCGGCGCAGGCGTCGCGATCGAGGCAGCAGGCCACCAGCGAGGTTGACCTGATGAGCTCGCCCGACCGCGTTCAGGCTCTCGCGGTGAGAGCGGACGGCATGCTCGCCGCGATCGGTCGTGCTACCGAGCTCGCCATCTGGGACCTGAGCACCGGGCGACTGGTGGGGCGCCTGGCGCGCCCCGCTCCCGCGGCCGCAGGCGCCGGGACGGCGCCCGGTCAACTTGGCCCGCTCGCAGGCTTTCTTGGCGCGATGCCCGGTGGTAACGCGGGACCAGCGGGCGCCGTGTCCCCGCAACTCGCGCTCCAAAACATGCTTCAGGCGGCGAACCCGCAGCGCAATGGCGCGACCGGACTCGCGTTCAGCCCCGACGGACGGGTGCTGCTCGCAACCGGCACTTACGGTCAGCGACTGTGGGACCTAGAGAGCGGTCGGGAGATTCCCGTGCCATCGGCATCCGGCGGCGCACGCGCCGCAGCGCCCTCCCCCGCAATGGACCCGGCGGCTCTGCTCGGGCAGCTGGAAATGGCCGCTTCTCTGGCGGCAGCGTTGAGTCCGGACGGCCGCGTCGCGGCGCGCGCCTACGGCCAGGCCATCCGGTTGGTCGACCTCAGGTCCGGCACTCAGATCGGAGAGTTCACCGGGCACACGAGTACGGTAACCGCACTGGCCTTCTCCGCGGACGGGCGCCGGCTGGTGAGCTGCGGCCGCGACGGCGCGCTGCGCGTCTGGTCCCTGACCGATGGCCGCGAGTTGGCGGCGATGTACGCAGTCGGGCGCGAGGACTTCGTCGATGTAACGCCCGACCGGTATTACCGCGTCTCGCGCCACCAACTGCACGGCGTGGCGTTCCGTCGCGACAACGAGCTCTTCCCTTTCGAGCAGTTCGACCTGCGATTCAACCGACCCGATCTGCTCATGCAGCGGCTGGGTCTCGCGCCGCCCGCCCTCATCGCCGCATACGAGCGTGCTTACGAGAAGCGCGTGCGCAAGATGGGGTTGGCATCCGGCGCGCTCGGGCCTGAGTTGCACCTGCCGAGCATCGAAGTTCTGACCAAGGACCTGCCAGTCAGCACCGCAGCCACGAGCATCAAGCTCCGCGTGCGTGCTTCGGACGATGTCGTGGCACTCGACCGGATCAACCTCTATGTGAACGACGTGCCGGTGTACGGCTCGGCCGGGCTCGGCGTCGCTGCCGATACGCGCATTGCGGAGCGCGAGCTCGATGTGCCGCTGGTCGCCGGCCACAACAAGATCCAGGTGTCGGCTCTGAACCGCCAGGGTGTCGAGTCGCTGCGCAGCACGCTCTACACGACGTCAACGGCAAGTCGCGAGCCCTGGGATTTGTGGGTGGTCGCGGTCGGAGTGAGCGCTTACCGCAACCCGCGCTACGCACTGCGCTTTGCCGCCAAGGATGCCGCCGACCTCGCGCAGGCGTTCCGCGCCCTCGATGGTCGGCTCGGTGCACACCGCGCCGTGCACGTGCGGCTCATCACCGATCAGGATGCGACGCGCTCTGGCATTCGCGCTGCAAAGCAATGGTTGCAGCAGGCGCAGCGGCAGGACCTCGCCGTGGTGTTCGCCGCCGGGCACGGGATCATCGACGACCACCAGGACTACTTTTACGGCACCTGGGACATTGACGCCGACGATCCGGGCGCGGCCGGTCTGCCGTTCGAGGACTTCGAGGAGCTGCTCGACGGCATTCAGCCGATTCGCAAGGTGCTGCTGGTCGACACCTGCTTCTCTGGCGAGATCGACAAGGAGGAGGTGCGCACCGTGGCCGGCATCGAGGGTGGCGGCCGAGTGACGATGCGCGAGTACAAGGCGGCTCGTAACATTATTTCTCTCGCCGCCACCCCGTCCGCAGCCACAGCATCAGCCGAGCCGCCAGAAGCGCTCCTTCTCCAGCAGGATCTGTTCGCTGACCTGCGCCGCGGCACCGGTGCCGTGGTGATCTCCAGCTCGAGCGGCAGTGAGTACAGCCTGGAGGGAGCCCAGTGGGGCAACGGCGTCTTCACCTATTCGATCCTGCAGGGCCTCGCAGGGCGAGCCGACCGCGACGGTGACGGCAGGGTCACGGTCTCGGAGCTTCAGTCCTACGTGATCGAGCAGGTGCGTCAATTGACGCGCGGGGCGCAGAATCCAACCGTGCGCCGCGAGAACCTGGATTTCGATTTCGACGTGTATTGACGCGGGTGCGTTTTTCGGGAGGGGACGCCTCATGAAATCAGAGATGCTTCGAGTCGCCAGCCTTCAGCCGCTCTGGCTGCTCGCGCTGGTGTTGTCCCTCGACGCCGGGGCGCAGGTGATGCCACCCGGGACGCAGTCGCCGCCGCAGGTCCCACCGATGCCTGTCGCAATGCCGCCGGCGGTGCCAGTCCAGTTGCCGCCCGCAGCGCAGCCGCTACCGGGACAACCGGCGATCTTCGACCCGACCAACCCCGCTGGCACCTCGCCACGGTTTCTGTTCGCCGGCGCGGTGGCGATGATTGCCAAATCGGTCGGCGTGAGCCTCGTCAGCAGCCTGAGTCAAGGCATCGTCAACTGGTTCAACGCTCCAGGACGGCTCGGCGGCGCCCAGACCGCAGTAACGCCGTGGATGCCGCCGGTGCCCATGGGGGCCGGCGCCGGTGCATATCCGGGCATGATGGCTGATCAGCAGGCGATGGCCTATCCGACGCCGATGCCCGGCGCCTACGGAGCCCAGCCGGGAGCATTGCCGCCTCCCATGATGCCGGCACCGAATCCCGCGATTCCGGGCGCGCCCATGCCAGCGGTTCCGACACCGGCCGTTCCGATGCCAGGAACCCCGATGACGCCGGCACCCATGATGACCGCGCCGACGATGCCGCCTCCGATGACAGCCGCTCCGATGAGCCCGACCTCAATGCCTGCACTCTATGCAGGGATCGCCTTCGAGGTGCACCTGCTCGAGGCAGGCGGAATCGAAACGGCGGTTGACCCGGGAAGCTACGTATTTCGCTCCGGTCAGCGTTTCCTCGTCTACTACCGTCCGTCTCTGCCAGGGCGGGTCCAGGTGTCCAACGTGAGCCCCGCGGGTGAGGTGATCCCAATCGAGACGCTCACGCTGGCGGCGGGCGAACTGGCAAAGCTGGGTCCGTACCAGTTGACCGATCCGGCGGGCGATGAGGCACTGCGCCTGGTGCTGGAGCCGTGCTCATCGCCCGAGCTGGTGGCCGCGACGCGCAACATCGTGAAGGCGACCGACACCGGGACCGGGAGTGACCTGCACCTCGGGTCCTGTCAGACATCGACATCACCCAGCGCCGGCGTTGCCACCCGCAACATCGTCAAGGCCACGATGGATGGCAGCACCGGGTTCGCGCTCGATCCAGTCAACGGCCAGGAGCTCGCCTCCGGACGACTGAGGCCGCGCGAGACGACCATCGCGATTCATCATCGATGACCCGCGACCATCGATAGAGGGGAGAAAAACCATGCGCGAGAGAATCATCAGATCTTCAATGCCACTGCTCGTATGCGCTCTGGCGATTTCGGTAGTCTGCGCTCAGCCGCCTACCGCCCCGGTCATGCGACCGCCGACCACGTCGCCGCCCCAGAATCTTCTGCAGTCGATACAAGCGGGTGGAAAGGAAGTCATCGTCGACGGGCAAAGCATGGGCTTCTACAACGTCGGGGCCCTGGCGCCGCAGCCGGTGACACTAACATCACTCGGGGCGCCCACTGCGGCGCAGGCCGCGTTCTGGTCCGATTGGTACAAGGCAACTCTGTACGGCACCCAGACGCAGGGTCGGGACGTGGCGATCATTGCGCGCGCAGCCGATGGGCACGAGGTCCAGCGCTGGACGCTGCAGGGTGCGCGGCCAATAAAGTTCGGTTACTCACCACTTGCTCAGCCGGGCACTGCTCCTACTCTCACTGTTTCCCTGATTTATACCAACGTCGTGAATTCGTTGTGACTCCGGCAACCGCGGCGGACTGACCTGAGCGGTGCCCCGCGGCCGGGGTCATTCGCCGAACCGAAGCCCGCTGATTGTTGGCGGAGAGGGTGGGATTCGAACCCACGAGGCCCTTGCGGACCCTCCGGTTTTCAAGGCCGGTGCAATCAACCGCTCTGCCACCTCTCCGGTGCGGCCGGGTCGCTCGTCGGCGGCGATTCTATCAGGGGGGCCGCGCCCTGGCCGCGCGGTCAACCCTGCGACGAGCCCTTGTAGCCCGGCAGCTTCGCCGCCGCCGCCGAGGTGGCCAGCTTCAGGCCGACGGCGACGGCGTCGTTGAAGTCGGCACGCGTGGGACCGATCCTGACGCGGGCCCGGAAGAAATCCGCCCACTGGAATTCGCAGAACGCCGTCGGCGACTTGTCGTAGCCGCCGGCATCGCGCACGTAGCCGGCAAGCGAGCGGTAGGGGTCGTCGACGAGCTTCAGGAGGCGATCGGGGATCAGCGCGAAGGAGACCGGCTTGCCGTGCTGATCAATCGGGTGCGCCCAGCTGGCCGCACTCATGCGCGGCCAGAACTGTGCGATCGGCAGGCTGGAAAAATCCTCCTCGACATTGAAGAAGCCGGTGTCGATACCGGCCTCCTCGGCGGCGCGCCCGAGGTGATGGTGGTCGGTGATGTAGAGCTTGCCATCGGGCCCCCACACCGCCGGAATCGGGTGGTCTGCCAGAAACGCCCTGCGCTCGTGCTTCTTCAGCGCCTCGAGTTTGGCGCGCTTGTCGCGCACCTCGATCAGCCCGACCGTGACCTGGGTAGGCCGCAGACGGTGAATCTCGACTTCGTGCAGCTTCGGCATCGGCGTTCCCGGCCCGTGCGCCGCCGGGCTCCCCGAACATAATCGTAACACCGGGCCGCTGGCGCCCGGGCCGTCGACGCTCCTGGGGACGAATTCGTCCTCCCGGGGACGAATCCGTTGGCGCGGAGGACCAGTCCGTGCGGTTACGCTTCAAACCGAAATGCCCCGGGGTGTCTCATACCTACGGCAGTCCACGTCGCCGGGAGGTCAACATGAGGCTCGCGAGCTGGGCGATCTTCGGGTCGGTGCTCATCAATCTGGCCTTCGGCCTGGTCGTCACCGGCGCAGTACACGCCGCCCGTCCGGCGGTTGCCACCGCGCTCGCCCAATGCACCCACCGCTCGCCGAGCGCCCCGCGCCGGCCGGTCTCGGCCCACTTTCTCGCGGCCGTACGCATGGGCTGGGCAATCGGTTGAAAAACGGGCGTCACCCCTAACGCGCCCGTCGGCCGGAATCCGGTGCGCAACGGATTCCGCGCCGTTCTGCCCTGGAGCGGCCGTCAGTGGCTGACGGCGGTCGCGGCGCGCGCCGCAGCGCGCTCGCGCCGCGCCGAGCGCAGCATCGATACCGCGGCGTAAATGACCACGCAGGTAATGAGCCAGCGGATCGGCTTCACCGAATCGTGCTTCAGCACGTAGTTCAGGATCGAGAACGCCGCGGGCACTCCCACCAGGCTGCCGACGCTCAGTCCGAGCGAGGCGACGTGCGAGAAGCGGCCGGAGCGGAAGAAGCCGAGACTCGCGACCGGCTGCAGCAGACCGTCGCTCGCCATCATGATCGGGTACGCCGCGATCGGCGCCATACCGAGCAGCGACAGCAGGATCATGAGCGGCGCGTAGTTGCCGATGCCGACGCACATCAGCGCCCCGAGCACGAAGCTGACGGCGACCGCGAAGGGAAATTTCCAGCCGGCGAGGCCGAGCGCGGTACCGCCCGCTGGGAAGGCACCGAGGTTGCTCATGGCGAAGAAGCCGGCCGCCAGCAGCAGAGCGACGCCCATGAAGAGCTGAATCGAGCGGCGCGGCATCCGGCTCACGACTCCCGCACCCAGCCACGCCCCCGCCGCGGAGCTCACTACCATGGCGGCGAGCAGCGCCGGCTGGACCTCCACCACCGAGATCAGCAGGAATGTCTCGAGGAAGGCCGAGAGGTTCAGTCCCGCGTTGAGTGTGCCGGGAATGAGCTCGTCCGCCACCTTGCCGCGAAACTTGAGCAGCGCGGTCGTCGGCGCGAACGATCCGATCCCGAGCGTATCGAGGAAGGTCGTGAGGGCGCCGATCGCCGCGTCCGCGAGCTGCGGACGGCCGGTGAGTCCGTGGCGCCGAATCGCCACCAGCCAGCCGGCGACGAACGCCACGTTCACCAGCACGAGTACCGCAAGTACGCCTTTGGTCAGGTCCAAGACGATCCCCCCCGCAGCCTCGCGTGCATGCGGGCGAGACCATCGACCGCCCGCAGATACTGAATTGCCGCCCGCGCGGCGAGGCTGCTCACGCGGTGGAAGGGTATCGGCCGCACCGGAGTGACCGGAAAGGCGAGCTCCGCGTCGGACATGCCGAGCGTGCGCTGTGCCAGGAGCCGTCCCATCAGAGTCGCCATCGCGACTCCCCGGCCATTGTAGCCGAGGCCGGCGAGCAGCCCCGGTGCGAGCTCGTGCAGGTGCGGCAGGTGGTCGCGCGTCATGGCGACCAGACCTCCCCAGTGATATTCGAAGCCGACGCCGGCGAGCTGCGGGTAGATCTCACGCACCGCCCGGTAATGGTGGCGGCAGGAGCGGGGGCCGGGAAGCTGGCCGAAGGTCCCGCGCGCTCCGAGCACCAGTCTGCCGGCGGCATCCAGGCGGAAGTAGCGCAGCAGGTGCCAGGTGTCGGAGGCCGCCTGGCCGCCGGGGAGAATCTGCGCCCGCTGCGCGGGCGTGAGCGGCACGGTCGCCACCTGAAAGGACGGCACGGTGATGATGCTCCGGCGCAGCGCGCCGAGGAGCTCGCCGCTGTAGGCGTTGGTCGCCAGGATCACCGTCGGAGCGGTGACGCTGCCGGTCGGCGTCTCGACCTGCCACTCGCGCGGAACGTGGCGCAGGCGCATGGCGGGCGTATGCACGCAGATCTGCCCGCCGCCGCGCACCACGGCGCGCGCGAGGCCACGCAGGTAGGACAGTGGCTGCACGGTGCCGCCGCGGCGATCGAGCAGCCCGCCGCAGTAGCGCGACGATCCGGTGAGCAGTCCCACCTCACGCGCGCCCAGCAACTCCACCGCCGCGCCGCGCCGCCGCCACTGTGCGACCCGTGCGGCGAGCAGCGCCAACGCCGCCTCGGAGGTCGCCGGCTGGATCCA